>JAIOPD010000134.1 GCA_021414115.1 Planctomycetia bacterium | reverse complement strand
TCGTTCTTCAAGCCGTTCCTCAAGGTCACTCCCGTCGACGACCAGACGGTGCAGATCGACGCCAGCGGATCAGCCGTGTTCACCAACTGGATTCCGTTCCGCCGGCAGATCGAGCAGCTCGGGCTCGTGCAGCATCACAACGTGATCGTGAACCTCGCCGGCACCCAGCTGGTCGACTCGAGCGTGATGGAGAAACTTCACGAACTCTCACTCGACTTCGAGCAGGCGGGGCTGCGGCTCGAGATCGTCGGCCTCGGATCCCACCGCCAGTTGTCGGACCATCCGATGTCGTCCCGCAGGCGGGTCACCGTGCAGATGCGGCGGATCACGGTCGTGGCCGGCGCGGCGATGGAGGAGGCGCTGGTGGCGATGGCCCGGCAGCACGGCGCGTCGGGTTTCACGGCGACCCCCTGCCACGGCGGCGGCCGCCGCGAGTCGCCGGAATCAGGTCGGCCGATCGTGCAGTTCGAGACGATCGTGCCCGCGGAAGTGGCCGGTCGCATCCTCGAATCCCTGCGGGAGCCGCGGTTCACCGCCGACCGGATGACCGTTTGGATGGAGCCGGTGGACGTCCTGCGGCTGGAACAGTTTTAGCTCCATCAGGGTTGTGAGTGGAAAGGAAGTCGGCGAGCGACGGGCGTCGGCGTGGTGATCTGCGAGCCGTGGCATCGGGTGCCTGGGAAGCCCGGAGCGCGAGCGACGGGGGAGAGGGGTGGCCGCACGAAGCGGTGGCGCGGGTTGGGGTGGAGGTCGTATGCCCCGCGCTCGCGATTGGGGCTTCCTGAAAGGAGGCGGCACGAAGTTTGCCGCAGGCTCCTTCCGTAGACGGCGTGCTTTTTCGGCGGGCCGCGGACGTATCCTCTGAAGGTCGCGCCAGGCCCGCTGTCGCGACCCAGGAGGTGTCGGTGGCGGCCATCGTTCGCAAACGCATCCGGATCACCGGCGTCGTGCAGGGCGTGGGGTTCCGGCCCTTCGTCTGGCGGCGGGCCACACGGCTCGGACTCTCGGGCTGGGTCGAGAACGACGCCGCGGGCGTGACGGCCGAACTGCAGGGCACCGCCGCCGCCGTGGCCGCGTTTCTCGAAGGGTTGGCCTCGGCCGCGCCGCCGCTGGCCCGCGTGACCGGCATCGAGTCGCTCGATGTGCCACCGCTGGCCGATGACAACGAAAGCCGGTTTGTGATCCTTGGAAGCGTGATGGCCATCGGACCTCGGGCCGTCGTCATGCCCCCCGACATCGCTCCCTGCGAAGCCTGCCTCGCCGAGATGGCCGATCCGGGGGATCGGCGACATCGCCACCCGTTCATCACCTGCACCGACTGCGGTCCGCGGTTCACGATCATCGAGGCCCTGCCCTACGACCGCGGGGCGACGACGATGCGGTCGTTCGCGATGTGCGACACCTGCGCGGCGGAGTATTGCGACCCGTCGTCGCGGCGGTTTCACGCCCAGCCGAATGCCTGCCCCGCCTGCGGCCCGGCCGTCTGGTTTGCCGAGGGGGCCGGCGGTGCGATCCCGACGATCCGCTCCGCCGCCCGCTGCCTCGGCCCCGCCGCGATCGAGGCCGCGCGGGCGCTGCTCCGCCGCGGCGGCATCGTCGCGATCAAGGGCGTGGGGGGCTTTCAGCTCGTGTGTGATGCCACCAATGCCACGGCCGTGCGGATCCTCCGCGACCGCAAGCAGCGGCTCCGCAAGCCGTTCGCCGTGATGGTGGCCGACCTCGCCGCCGCGCGGGAGCTCGCACAGATCGATGAACAGGAACGGCGGCTGCTCGAGGGCTGCGAGCGGCCGATCGTGCTCCTGCGGCCGCGGGCCCATCCGACTGTGGTGGATCGCCGGCTCGGGGGCGGCAAAAGTCTTCTCGCGGCGGCAAGATCGCCGACGCTCGTCGAGCGTTCGCCGACCCCCTTCGCCTCCCCGTCCTCTTTCGCCGCCACGACACTCGACATCGACTGGATGTGCTCGAACGTGTCCGCGGCCGTGGCCCCGGGGAACGACTTTCTGGGCCTCATGCTTCCCTCATCGCCGCTCCATCACCTGCTCTGCCACGGCATGCCGCCGCTCGTGATGACCTCGGGCAACCTCGCCGAAGAACCGCTCGCCTCCGACAACGCCGACGCGGCGACGCGGCTGGCGCCGCTCGCCGACGGGTTTTTGCTGCACGATCGCGACATTCATGTGCCCTGTGATGATTCCGTGGTTCGATGCGTGGCCGGCCTGCCACTGCCCATCCGCCGCTCCCGCGGCCATGCGCCGCTGCCGGTCCAACTGGCCCGTGGCGGGCCGTCCGTCCTCGCGGTGGGAGGCGAACTCAAGGCCGCGATCTGCCTGGCCCATGACGATCAGGCCGTCATGAGCCAGCACATCGGCGACATGGGCAATCTCGAAACGCTCGAAGCGCTCGACCGCGCGGCGACGCACCTCATGCGGCTCTTCGACGTCGCGCCGGCCGCGGTGATCGCCGACATGCATCCGGGGTATCTCTCGACGGGCTGGGCCCGCGACTTCGCCGCCGCCCGCGACATTCCGCTCGTGCAGGTTCAGCATCACGAGGCCCATGTCGCGGCGTTGCTCGCCGAACATGGGCTCGACGTCGGCTCTGTCCCGGCGTTCATCGGAGTCTGTTTCGACGGCACCGGCTACGGCCGTGACGGCACGATCCAGGGGGGCGAGTTCTTCGTCGCCGCCGGTGGCGACCCGCACCGCGCGGCCCACCTCCTGCCGTTTCCGTTGCCCGGAGGCGACGCGGCGATCCGTCATCCGTGGCGAACGGCGTTGGCGTTCCTCCGCGAGGCGGGCATTCCGTGGGATGAGCGGCTGCCGCCCGTCGGGCACGGCTCGGCGGCCGAACGCGACCTTCTCGCCCGGCAGCTCACGCGCACGGTCAACTGCATTGCCACCACGAGCATGGGCCGCCTCTTCGATGCGGTGGCGTCGCTCGTCGGTGCGTGCCACTCGATCGACTACGAGGCCGAAGCGGCCCTGAATCTCGAGGCACTGGCCGCCGCGGCGGGCGTGGAGTCGTGGGACGGTCGGCGCGGCTTGACGCTCACCACGGCCACCGACGGGACGGTCGTGGCCGATTGGCGACCGCTCGTCGCGGCGATCGTGGACGACATCAACGCCGGTCATACGCCGGCCACCATCGCCGCCGCGTTTCACGACGCCGTCGTGCGGATGATCGTCGATGTTTGCAAGCGGCTCCGCGACGGCGGCAGTGGCAATCTGGTCGGCCTGAGCGGTGGCGTGTTCCAAAACGCGATCCTCGTCGAGCGATCACTCGACGCGCTCCATGCCGCAGGCTTCGAGGTGCTCACGCACCACGCCGTGCCGCCCAACGACGGCGGCCTCGCGCTCGGCCAGGCCGTGCTCGGGCGGCTCATGCTTACTCCGCGTCGCCTTTCCTCGGAAACCGGAGCCGCAACTCCGCGCCGCCGAGCGGGGAGCGTCGAAAGGCGATCCGGCCGCGGTGGTTCCTGAGCGCCGCCCGCACGACGTAGAGCCCGATGCCGCTGCCCGACGGCTTCGTGGTCGAAAGCGGGTCAACAGCCCGCTCGGCGCCCGACCAGCCGGGGCCGCTGTCGCCGATCGCGAGGATCACCGACAGCTTCTTCCGCAGAAGCGACACGGCGATCCTGCCCGTGCCCGCTTCGGTCGCCGCGATCGCCTCGATCGCGTTGCGGAGACCGTTGGTGACGGCGAGTTGGAGCTGGGCATCGTCCCCGTCGATGAGGCACGGGTCGTCGAGCCCGGAGCACTCCAGGACAATCCCCTGCTGATTCAGTTGCCATTTGAGTCGGAGGAATGACGTGCGCACCACCGCCGTCAGATCGACCGTCGAATGCTCCGTCTGCACGCTCCGCAGCAAGACCTTCATCTTCTCGATCGTGCGGACCACCTGCTGGGCATCGGCCGCCACCGCCGTCAGCGTCTCCTGACCGCCATCTCCGTTTTTCAGGGCCAGCTGCGTGCGGAGCAGGATTGTGCTGAGCGGGAGGTTGATTTCGTGGGCCACGGCGGAGGCCATCAGGCTGCTCTTGAGCTTGCGTTTCAGCAGCCGGCGTTGCCGGGCTTCAGCGATCTGCACCCGACGACGGGCCGCCGCCACTTCCTTCTCCGCGTGCGTGCGCGCAGTGTCGTCGAGCATCGCGACCAGCAACAGATCCGGCAGCGCCAGCGCGCTGAAGAGCATCTCTCGCACTGTGCCGTCTTTGCAGGTCACCTGAAACTCCAGGGAAGACGCCGTGCCGTGTGCGCGGATGGCACGCGATACGGCGTCATTCCACCGGGAGAGAACAGCCTGACGTTGGGCGGGATCGGGATAGGCCCGCACGACCCACTCGGCCGTGGTCGGAATCTCGGCGTGGCTGTAGCCAAACGTGCGGACGAAATGCGCGTTGAGAAACAGGATGCGACCATCCGTCTCGGGTGTCGTGGCGGCGATGGCGATCGGGAGGTTGTCGAAGATCCTTCGCAACTCGTCCTGCCTGGCTCGCAGTTCAGCCTCGGCCTTCAGGGTGCGGGCCACCTGCATCTCGAGCTGGTCGCCACGGACCCGCTCCGCGTGGGAAAAGGCGTCGATGAGGAGTTTACTGATCGCCAGAAACACGATCCCTGCGACGGGAATGAAGACGGCCGCGAGCCCGAAATCGACTCGGTTCGTGAGCACATCAACCGCCGAGCGAGGGAAAAGGGTCACAAAGATGACGAGTGCGCGGATCACCCCCACCGCCACTTGCCCCACCAGCGCTCCCGTCAGGCCGCGGAGGGGAATCGGAGTGACTTTCCGATCGATGATCGCGATCTCGGCCAACGCCCAGATCGAGAGCGTCACATCCAAGAGCGAAATCAGGACGTGCTGCGATTCATACAAACCGTGAGCGACGAAGATTTCGAGGCCGCATCGAATCAGGAAGATCACCACCGACAGGATGCCGGCGGCCTGCAGCGGCAGAAAAACCGGAGAGCCGCGGTGGGCCAGCGAGTCACGGAGTCCGGAGAGCGGCCCGGTGTTGGCGCGCGGCCGCTTCATGAGGTTCACGGCGAGGGAGCCGAGGACGTCGGCAGATCCAGGAAGGCCGCGAGTTTCTCACGCCACTCCGCCGGACATTCCGGGCGGGACTTCCGGCATTTTTCCGCCCATGCCGGCAACGACTTGGCGATGGCAATCTCGTGCAGGAGCCGAACATCGTCTGCGGAGGGCTCGGCCAGCACCAGTTGGCAGCTGCCGTCGGGCCCCCCAAGATCACCGCCGCCGCGAGCGGCTTCCTCGTGAAGCTGCTGGGAAAACCGCCAGAGATCTGCCAGGTAGTCGTCGAAGGCCCGCTGGAGAATGACCCGCTGCCGCGGCGAAAACTCGTTCCATTTCTTGAGCGAGATCACATAGCCATTCAGCCCAAAGTGGACGGCCAGCGGAAAATAGTAGGGTGCATGTTCCGTCCAGCCAGCATGGCTGGCCGAAGCGGCACTGCTGACCGCGCAGTCCACCAACCCGATGGCCAGGGCCTCTTCCGTGTCGTCGAACGGGATGACGGCAGGGATGCCTCCCAGTGCGGAGATCACGGTGGCGAGCGACGCATCTCCCACCCTCACCTTGCGGCCGCGGAGATCCTCGAGATGTCGAATCGGCGTGCGGCTGAAGAATTCTTGCGGACCGAACGTCCAGACGCCCAACAACTTGACCTTGAATCGTTCCTGCAGGTAGCGATCGAGCGTGGGCGAATAGGCGCGAACGACCTGCTCGGCGGTCTTGTAATCGGGAATCAGCCCGGCCAGATCGATTCCCTCCAGCCCCGGCTCCGCCGCTCTATTTTGCAGAAACCTCAAAGACACCAGATCGAACAAGCCTTCCTTGAGCATTCGCAGTTGATGCGTGTCTTTGAAGCCGACCGTTTCCAGCGGTTTGTAGGTGACCTGGAGCGGGAGTTGCGTCGTGTTCCGAAGGTTCTGGAAGAACGGCGCCTCCTTCCGTTGTTGCAGCAGGCCGCTCGACGAGAGCTGGCCGATGACCAGCAGCGGGATTTCTTCGTACTGCCGCCACGCCAGCAGGAAGACCGTGGAGATAACCACCAGCAGGCCGAGTCTTTTCATGGCACGGCCGTCAGTCTGGCAGCGACGTGTGGTTGTGGATCGTTGCCAGCCTGACAAGCTCGGCACCTTTTGCGCCGAGCCTGCTGGCAATGTTCTTGCGATGCGTCTCGACCGTGTTCTTCGAGATCCCCAGTCGCTGGCTGATCTCTGAGGTCATCAGGCCACGTCCGATCAGCCGGAAGACCTCCAGTTCCCGCGGCCTGAGGAGGGCCAACGCCGTCGAACCAGCGTCAGCAGCCCCCGAAAAAGAGATGCCTCGGCCGCGGACGATCTCCGTGATTCGGTCCTGCAACTGCTCGTAGGCCTGCGTCTTGTCGACGACGGCGCGCAGGTTACCAAGGAGCCCTTGGGGGCAGGCGAACTCGCAGGCCGCGCTCGACAAGATGACGCAGTCAATGCCGGGGGCCGTAGTTGCGGCGACCCTTAGCACGTCGAGCCCGTCGCCATCGGGCAGCTTGAGGTCGAGGATCAGCAGGTCGAACGGCTGGGAACGGCAGGCCGCGACCGCCGTCGCGGCAGTCGTCGCGGTCGCCCGCACCTCGACGCCAGGCATGGTCCGCAGCATGCCCACGAGCAGCTGCAGAAACATCGTCTGATCCTCCACGATCAGGCAGCGCAGCGGCGTGCCCGACGCTCGTGAGCTCGTGGTTTCTTGCGTTGTCGGCACGCGAGGACGTCCGTGTGGGGCCCGAATCCGTCGTCGCGGGCCGCCGCGACGACGCCCGTGGGCAGGTCGGGCCGGCCCTTCGTTGTACGGTAAGAGGTGGTGAACGATCCAGAAGGTGGATCCGCGGGCCGTTGCCCCTAGTCGATACCTGTTTTCAGTGAGCGTCCAGTTGTGTCGGCCAATCCCCGTCCGCCGCCGTGGCACCCGGCTCCGGCCGCCGTCCAACCCCCCCCCACCGCCTGCTCGGCTACGAGAACCGCGGCCTCGCTGACGACGATTTCCGAGACGACAAGACGGACGCCGGTGAGATTGGCGCCGGCCACGGCGTGACCGCACTCTACGAGGTGACGTTCACCGGCGACGAGCATGCGCGACGAGGCCCCACCATGGCTTGTTGTCGGCGAGAAACTGGCTGAGGCGCCGTTGACCGAGCTATCCTTCTTCCTCGTGATGACCGATCCCGCACTCGACGCCGCCTACCGAGCCACGACGTATTCGGTCGTGATGCCAGACGGTACCAGACTCGCCTGGCGCATCGGAGAACACTCCGACGCGCTCGAACGGTTTCTCGCCGCGGCAGGCCACGACCACTGGGCCTTCGTCACGGCCTGCAATCCGCGGTCCACGAGACTCGACGAGACCGAGAACGCGGTGCGGATGGGGGAGCTTGCCCACGTCGTGCGCGATCGCGGCCTTCATTCGCTTCCCGGCGAAGGGCGGGGCGATGGCGGCGACTGGCCCGCGGAGCCGAGCCTGCTCGTGCTGGGCATCGAGGAACTCGACGCGATCGAACTCATCCGAATGTTCGACCAGCACGCGATCGTGGTCGGCTCACGCGGCAGCCCGCCGCGGCTGGCCTGGATTTCGGGAGCTTGAAGCTGCCGTCGCGGTCACGCCGGCCGGAGGGCCGCCCGACGCTCGGCGAGATAGGCAAGCCAGGCATCGAGCCCCGCGCCAGTCTTCGCCGACGTCTCGAAGACCCGCATCCCCGGCCGCACCGCCTCGATGTTGGCGAGCGCCGTAGCCCGGTCAAACTCGCAGGCCGTGGCCAGGTCGATCTTCGTGATCGCCGCCACATCGGCCGTATTGAAGAGCCCCGGATACTTGAGCGGCTTGTCCTCTCCCTCCGTCACCGACAGGAGCGCGAGCCGCACCGATTCGCCGAGGTCCCAACTCGTCGGGCAGACGAGATTGCCGACGTTCTCGATGAACAGGTAATGCAGCGCCGGGATGTCCCAGCCGTCGAGATGCCGTTGCACCATGTCGGCCTCGAGATGGCAGAGGCCGTGGGTCATGATCTGCCGCACCGGCGCGCCGCTCTCGGCGAGCCGCCGCGCGTCGTTGTCGGTTTCGAGATCGCCCACGACCGCCGCCACGGGCGCGCCCTGCGCGACGAGCCGTGCGAGCGTTTCCCGGAGAAACGATGTTTTCCCGGTGCCGGGGCTCGACACCATGTTGACCACGAGCACGCCCGCCCGCTCGAACCCACGCCGCATCTCGCGGGCGAGTTCGTCGTTCTTCTTCAGGATCTTCGTGCGGACTTCGAGGATCCGGGGGCCGGTCGGCTCGGGCGCGGTCATCGAATCGCATCCTCCGTCACCGTAGACCGTTCGTCGGCGAGTTCAATCGACTCGAGGTCGAGTTCGCGGCCCGCTCGAATGTCGCCGCTCGGCGTGCCGCAGATGGGGCAGGCAAACTTTTGTAGGCTGGGAAGCTCCACCTCGCGGCCGCAGGGACCACACCAGATCGTGGGGGGCACGTGGATGATTCGCAACTCGGCGCCGGCCAGTGGTGTCCCTTCGCTGACGAGGCCGAAACTGAACCGCAGCGCATCTTCGTGAACACACGACAGTCGGCCGATCCGCAGGGTGATCGCCACGGCCCGCACGGCCCCTGCGTCGCGGCAGTGGTCGCCGGCCACCTCGACGATGCGGCTCGCGATCGAGAGTTCGTGCATGAGATGGCCTCCGAGTTCGACGCCCAGCTGCTTCATCACTCGACCTGCGGAAATCATCCCGCGCGGAATCTCGTCGACCAAACCAAAGTTTACCAAATCGGAATTCGCCGGGACGCGTCGAGGGGGATCTCGACCTTCGGATCGGGGTCACCGACGGTGTCGTTACCACCGCCTGGAACATCGGCCCGCAGGACGCGAAGATGGGGCATGTGGCCCGTTCCTACGAATCCTGCCTCGTCTGCACCGTGCACACCTATGATGGCAAGACAGGCCGCGAACTGGCGAAGTTCCGCATCGGCGAAATGGGGTGATGTGTGCGGACGCTGATTATCGGCTGCGGCAACCTCCTCCGCGGCGATGATGCCGCCGGGCCGGTGCTCGTGCGACGGTTGCGGGAACGCGGCCTGCCCGACGGTGTGCGGTGCGCCGACGGCGGCACGGGGGGCATGGACGTGGCCTTTCAGATGCGGGGCGTGCCGGAGGTGATTCTCGTCGACGCCTGCTCGTCGGGAAGCGATCCGGGTTCGCTCTTCGAGGTGCCCGGTCACGAGGTCGAAAACCTGCCGCCGCACACGGGCATCAACCTTCACTCCTTCCGCTGGGATCACGCGATCGCCTTCGGCCACTGGCTGCTCAAGGACGACTATCCGAAAAACGTCACCGCCTACCTGATCGAGGGTGAGCGATACGAGATCGGCGAAGGCCTCTCGCCGGCGGTCGATGCGGCGGTCGATCGGCTCGCCGATCTCCTGCTCGCGAAGGTCGGGGCCGGGCCCGCAGTGGCCCCCGCGGCCGCCGCCTCGATTCCTCGCCCACAGCCGGTGGGCGACATGCCGGGCGACGGCTCTCCGTCATGAAGCACGAGCGCTCCTGTCACTGCCGGAATCGGCGGCGGTAGGCCTCGGGAGTGAGGCCGGTCGTCTGCCGAAAACGACGGGTAAAGTGGCTCTGGTCGGTAAAGCCGGTGAGAGCGGCGATCGCCGTCAGCGGCTTGTCGGTGGTCGTGAGCAAGCCGCGGGCGTGTTGCACGCGAACCGTGCGGAGGTACTGCGACGGCGTCATCCGCAGAAGCTGGCGGAACCGTCGATTGAAGTGAGTCGTCGAGAGGCCCGCGAGTTTCGCCATCTCCGCCATCGAGACGGTCGTGGCAAAGTGGCGATCGACGTGCCGAACGACGGGCATGAGTTCCTGGAAGTAGTCGGTCAGGACCTTGGGATCGTCGATACGGTACATCGCCCCGGCGATCCCGAGCACCGCGTCGTCGGGGCCGAAGATGGGCGTCTTGGTGCAGACATACCAGCGGGGTGCCGTACGGCGGTGGAGCACCGCCCACACCTGCCCCGGGAGCGGCTGCCGCGACTGCATCACGCGGCGGTCTTCGGCGATGTAGGCCTCGGCCATGAGCGGCGGGTGAAGATCGCGGTCGCTCTTGCCGATCGCCTGCGCTTCGTCGGTGAGCCCATGGTTGTCGAGAAACATGTGGTTCACGGCCACGAACCGGCTGTCGCGGTCCTTCGCGAAGAAATAGGTCTGCGGCAGCGCGTCGAAGAGCCGCATCAGCGATTTCGCCTGCGGGCACCGCGCGAAGAACTCCCGCTGGAAGGCGGCGGACTCTGTGGGAGTGCGGGAAGAAGAACCGGGCATGCCGTGTCTCCGAGATGGTCAAATCGTACCATGCCGCTCGGAGCGCGATGCAAGACGGACCGGCCGCCGTCTGAAAGAATTCCGGCATGAGGATACCGATCCTGTTCCACGTCGCCGTTGCCATCGCGGTCAACGCGCTCGGCATGGGTGCCATCACGGCAGAGCCGGTACGGTTCAGCCGCGACGTGCTGCCCATCCTGTCCGAGAACTGCTTCGCCTGCCATGGACCAGACGAGGGGCATCGGGAGGCCGACCTGCGGCTCGACACCCGAGAGGGTGCGTTGGCCGTGATCTCGCTTGACGCACCCGCCGAGAGCGAACTCATCGCCCGGATCGTCGCCACCGATCCCGACGTGCAGATGCCGCCCCCCTCCTCTCACAAGAAGCCGCTTTCACAAGAGCAGGTGGACGTGCTGACCCGGTGGATCGCCGAGGGAGCGGCATGGGGCACCCACTGGGCCTTCGAGCGACCGGTGAAAATACCGCCTCCCGCCGGGCATCCGCATCCAATCGATGCGTTCATCGGAGCGCGACTCGCCGCGGAGGACCTCGCCTTCGCGCCACGGGCGCCGCCGCACACGCTCGCCCGCCGGCTCGCTTTCGACCTCGTCGGCCTGCCGCCAAGCCGCGAACAGGCGGAGTCGCTCACGCGCGACTCGTCCGAGGCGTCATACGAACGGCTCGTGGACGACCTGCTCGCGTCGCCGCACTTCGGCGAGCGGATGGCGATGTGGTGGCTCGACGCGGCCCGTTATGCCGACACCGACGGCTTCCAGGGAGACGCCGACCGCACCAACTGGCCGTGGCGCGACTGGGTGGTCGAGGCCTTCAATGCCGACATGCCGTTCGACCGCTTCACCGTCGAGCAATGTGCGGGCGACCTGCTGCCGGACGCGACGCCCCAGCAAAGGCTCGCCACCTGCTTCCATCGCAGCCACATGACTAACGGCGAAGGAGGCCGCGATCCGGAGGAATCGCGGATCGACTACGTCATCGACCGGACCAACACGCTCGGCACGCTCTGGCTGGGGCTTACCGTCGGCTGCTGCCAGTGCCACTCCCACAAGTACGATCCCGTCACGCATCACGACTATTACCAGCTCAACGCCTTCTTCGATTCGATCGACGAGACCGGCGCCGCCGGCCGCGGTGCCACTCCGTACCTCGCCGTCACGTCGCCCCATGTCGCGCGAGCCGTCGCCGAGGCGCGGCGGCTCGTCGACGCCCGCACGCCGGCGGTCGATGCAGCACGCCGTCAGGCGGAGGGGCGGTTTGAAGCGTGGCTCGCCGACCAGACGGCGGCAGTGGTGAAGGCAGGTGGCTTCACCGCCTGGCGGCCGCTCGAGCCGAGCGGTGTCGAATCGACCGAGGGCACGCTCTTCGCCGTCGAGACCGACGGCATGATCCAGACACACGGGCCGACCCCCCCGCAGGATGACTACCTCGTCACGGCGCCGGCGTCCCGCCCGCGGGTCACGGGCCTGAAGCTCGAGGTGTTCACGCACGAGTCGCACGCGCATGGGCTCTTCTCGCGCGGCGACTCAGGCCAGTTCACGCTCACCGACGTGAAGCTGCGGGTGACCAAGCGGGGCAGTTCGCAGGTCCGCGAGATACCGTTCGCCCGCGCCGTTGCCGACCATTCCGATGATCCCAAGAAGCACGACAACTATGGCAGCATCGGCGGCGTGCTCGACGATGATCCGCGCAACGGCTGGGGCGTGCGGGATGCGGCGGCCGCGTCGAGCCATACGGCCGTGCTCGCCCTGCGGGAGCCGCTCGTGCTCGAGGCCGACGAGGAACTCGTGTTCGAACTGCGGCAGCGGTCCACCCGGGGCGACGCCAATATCGGGCGGTTTCGCGTGTCGGTGACCGACCAGGCGGGGCCTGCCGTGGCGAGCGTGGAGCCTGCACCGCTGGAGCAACTCGCTGCCGCGCTCGCGGCCGGCACGACCGATCCTCCGCTGGTCGTTCGGCCGCTCCGCGACCGGCTGCGGGAGCAGTTTCTGGCCGATGACGAGCCGTATCAGATCGCGAAGCGGGTGGCCGACCGGGCCAGCAGACAACTGGCCGAGGCCAAGGCGGCGGTAAACGTGGACGTGATGGTGCTCGCCGAACGCCCGCAGCCGCGGACCACGCATGTGCTCCTCCGCGGGGTGTGGGACGCGAAGGGCGACGCCGTGACACCGGGAACGCCCGCGGTGCTCGGCTCGTTTTCAAAGATGCTGCCCAGCGGCCCTGCCACGCGGCTCGATCTGGCCAACTGGCTCGTGGGACCGACGAACCCGCTGACCGCACGCGTGATCGTCAACCACGTCTGGCAGCTCTTCTTCGGCGCTGGCCTCGTCCGCACCGTCGAGGATTTTGGACTGCAGGGCGAACGGCCGACGCATCCCGATCTTCTCGACTGGCTGGCCGTGGACTTCGTCGAGCATGGCTGGGACGTGAAACGGCTCTGCCGCCTCATCGTCACGAGCCGCGCCTACCGGCAGGCGTCGGACGTGTCACCCGAGCGGCTGGCCCGTGATCCGGACAATCGCCTGCTGGCTCGCGGCGCCCGGCATCGCCTGCCGAGCTGGATGCTCCGCGATCAGGCGCTCGCCGTCGCCGGCCTGCTCAATCCCGCCCTCGGCGGCCCGCCGGTGAAGCCCTGGCAGCCGGCGGGGGTGTGGGAGGAGATGTTCATGGGAAGATTTACCTACGAGCCCAGCGAAGGGCCGGCCCAGCATCGCCGCACGCTCTACGCCTTCTGGCGGCGGGCGATCGCGCCGACCTTTCTGTTCGATTCGGCCCAGCGGCGGAGCTGCGAGGTGCGGCTGCCGCGCACCAACACGCCCCTGCAGGCGCTCACGCTCTTGAACGATGCGATCTACCTGGAGGCGGCACGGGCCCTTGCGGAAAGGGACCGCGTCCCGGTGGCGATGTTTCGCGGCGTGTTGTTTCGGGAGCCTGCTGCGAGCGAGCGGCTGGTGCTCGATCGCGAGGCCGCGCGGGCCCGGGAGTATTACGCCAGGTATCCCGCCGATGCCGCCGCGCTGCTCGATGCCACCGATCCTGGCGATCTTTTTCCCGTGCCGGCCGCGGCGGCGGACCAAGCCGAGCGAGCCACGGCGACGCTGGTGGCGAGCCTGATCCTCAACCTCGACGAGGCCCTCACCCATGAATGACGAACACGAGGACCGTGGCCTCGCGGTCACACGGCGGCATTTTCTCGCGCGCGGCACGGGGCTCTCGATAGGCGCCATGGGGCTTGCCCAGTTGCTTGCCCGGGAAGGCCACGCGGCCGGCGACGCCGTCGGCCTGCCCGGACTGCCACACTTCGCCCCGCGGGCCAAGCGGGTGATCTTTCTCACGCAGTCGGGCGGCCCGTCGCAACTCGAGCTCTTCGATGCCAAGCCCGATCTCGTGAAGTGGGCCGGCCAGGAACTGCCCGAGTCGGTGCGGCAAGGACAACGGCTGACGATGATGACGGCCAATCAAAAGCAGCTCGTCATGCCGGCGAAGGTGACGTTCACGCGCTGCCCGCGGAGCGGAGCGACCGTGGGGCAGTGGCTGCCGCATCTGGCGCGGGTGGCAGACAAGTGCTGCTTCATCAAGAGCATGCACACCGACCAGATCAACCACGCCCCCGCGATGACACAGTTTCTCACCGGCAACCAGATCCCGGGCCGGCCCACGATGGGCGCCTGGGTGAGCTACGGGCTCGGCAGCGAGAACCGCGATCTGCCCGACTTCCTGGTGATGGTCTCGAAGATGCAACGGCCCAGCGATCAGCCGCTCTACGACCACTACTGGGGCGCGGGATTCCTTCCTTCCCGTTACCAGGGCGTGAAACTGCGAAACGCCCGCGACACGGTGCTCGACCTCGGCGACCCCGCCGGCCTGCCGCGCGAACTCCGCCGCGGTATGCTCGACGGCCTCGCGGAGCTCAACGGGCTGCGACATGCGGCCACGGGCGATCCCGAGATCGAGACGCGGATCCGCCAATACGAAATGGCCTATCGGATGCAGGCGAGCGTGCCGGACCTGGTGGACCTCGCGGACGAGACCGAGGAAACGTTCGCTCTGTACGGCCCTGACTCGCGGCGGCCCGGCAGCTACGCTGCCAACTGCATCCTCGCCCGTCGCCTCGCCGAGCGGGGCGTGCGGTTCATCCAGCTCTTTCATCCCGACTGGGACCACCACAGTCGCCTCGCGAGTTGGTGCACCGCCCGCTGTCGCGATACCGACCAGCCCACCGCGGCGCTCCTGATCGACCTCGACCGCCGCGGTCTCCTCGACGACACGCTCGTGATCTGGGGGGGCGAGTTCGGTCGCGGCGTCGCGGGACAGGGCAACTGGCAGACCGCCGAGGCGGGCCGCGATCACCACCCCCGGTGCTTCACGATGTGGCTTGCCGGCGGCGGCGTGAAGCCGGGCATGACGTACGGCGCAACCGACGACTTCAGCTACAACGTCACCGAAAACCGCGTGCATGTCCGCGACCTGCACGCCACGGTGCTGCACCTGCTGGGGATCGACCACGAGCGGCTCACCCATCGCTTCGCGGGGCTCGACTTCCGGCTCACCGGCGTGGAGCCGGCGCGTGTCGTGGCGGAGATTCTCGCCTGAGACCGTCGCCATGGTATTCTTCCGCCACCTCCGGAGGATCCCCATGCTCAGCCGACAGTTCCTTGCCCCGATGCTCGGGTTTGCCCTCGCCGCCTGCGCGGTCGCCGTTCATGCCGCCGAACCGACCAAGCCGCTCCAGGTGCTGCTCGTGGCCGGCGGGTGCTGCCACGACTACGCCACGCAGACGCAACTCCTCAAGAAGGGCATCGAGTCGCGGACGCGGGCCCATGTCGAGGTCGCCTACAACCCCGACAAGTCGACGAAGGCCACGTTCGACGTCTACGCGAAGGACGACTGGGACCGCGGCTACGACGTGATCCTGCATGACGAGTGCTCGGCGGACGTCGCCGACCGCGACTACGTCGCGCGAATCCTCGCGGCGCACCGCCGCGGGACGCCGGCCGTCAACATCCACTGCGCCATGCACTCCTACCGCTGGGGCGATTTCAAGGAGAAGGTCGCGGCGGGCGCCGACAATGCAGGCTGGTTCGAGATGATCGGCATCCAGTCAACCAGCCACGGGCCCCAGTTCCCGATCGCGATCGCGTTTGGCGACCGGTCGCACCCGATCGTGAAGGCCCTCGCCGATTGGACGACGATCAACGAGGAGCTCTACAACAACATCCAGGTGTTCCCGTCGGCGACGGTGCTGGCCAAGGGCACGCAGGCGATCCCGCCGAAACCGAAGCAGGGCGAACCCGCGGATCCTGCCGCCAAGCCCGCGGAGGTGACGACGGCGGTGGCGTGGACCAACGAGTTTGGCCCCAACCGCACGCGGATCTTCAGCACGTCACTCGGGCACAACAACGAGACGGTCGCCGACGACCGCTACCTCGACCTCGTGACCCGCGGCCTCCTCTGGTCGGCCGGCCGCCTGGGCGACGACGGCGCGATCGCGCCGGAACTGCAACTCTCGGCAGGTGAACAGGCGGCGGCGACCGACTGGGTCTCGTCGGTCTCGCTCCCGGCAGAGGAGCGCGGGAAGTCCGTGCGGCTCTTCAACGGCCGCGACCTCGAGGGCTGGGAAGGGCACATCGATCCCTACTGGTCGGTCGATGGCGGCGAGATCGTGGCGAAGAACACGGCGGAAAACGCCCCGCCGGTGAGCACCTACCTGCTCACGAAGAAGCCCTATCGCAACTTCCGGCTCCTCCTCGAAGGCAAGCTCGCGACGAGCGAGATGCACTCGGGCGTGGCGATCTGGGGAAAGAAGTTCGACAAGGATGGCGAGTCGTCGAGCTACCAGGGCCACCTCGTGATGTTCCCATCGGGCTGGGGTCTCTACGACCTCTATCGCCGCAACGGCATCTCGGGCGATCAAGGCGGCAGGGCGAAGGCCGCCGGCAAGCAGCACGATTGGAACCAGTTGGAGATCCTCGCGATCGGAAGCCGGATCCGGATGGCCGTCAACGGCAAGGCGGTGCTCGACTGGACAGACCCCAAGCCGGAGCTCTGCGAGGCGGGACCGATCGGCCTGCAACTGCACTCCAATAAGGTGCCGCAGGAGGTTCGCTTTCGCGGTCTCGTGCTCGTCGAGGACCCGCAGGACGTGCTCGTCACGGCCGAGCCCACCACCGCGCCCTAGGCCCGCCGGAGCCACGCATGGAACCGGTCCAGCCGCGCCTGCCGGAAGACACGAGCGGATGGTACGAGGGTCCGAAGGTCGCCGACGTGACGGCCGCCAAGCCGGCGGCCTTCGAGGGAGGTGGCGCGAAGATTCTCGTGCTCCGCGTGAAGGACGAACTCCGCGCTTTCCGCAACGCCTGCGGCCATGTCGGCCTGCCGCTCGACCGCGGGATGTGCGATTCTGAGGCCGGCACGATCACCTGCCCGTGGCACGGCTTTCGGTTCGACACCGACACCGGCGACTGCCTTTCCAAGCCGGAGTGCCGGCTCGAGCCGTTTCCGCTGCGGGTGACGGCGGGTGTCGTCTGGGTGAAGCCCGCATGACCGATGGACGCCGCGACGCCCGGAGGCCCTTGTCCACCGCACACCGCGCCGTTTCGCCGCGGCAGCCCCCCCCTGGCAGGACAACGTCGCCGCTGGCGACAACAATGAGTTCGACGCGGCAACCGACTCGATCACAAATCGTGTGATGCGTCGACAGAGGGGATGTGACTGATGTGCCTGGCTGTTCCGGGGATGGTCGAATCGATCCACGAGGAGAGCGGCACGCGGATGGGTCGCGTAAACTTCGGCGGCGTCGTCAAGGACGTCTGCCTCGCCTACCTTCCCGACATCGCCGTCGGCGACTACACCATCGTTCACGTGGGCTTTGCGATCTCGAAAATCGACGAGGCCTCGGCCCTGGCCACGCTCCAGACCTTTGCCGACCTCGGCCTCCTCGAGGAGAGCCTCGACGAACTCCGCGGCGACGAGGCCGGGGCCGGGCCATGAAACACCTCACGGAATACCGCGACGCGGACACGGCCCGGCGGCTGGCCGCCGAGATCGGCCGGATCGCGACGCGGCCGTGGGCCATCATGGAGGTCTGCGGCGGCCAGACCCACTCCATCATCAGAAACGGCGTGGACCAGCTCCTGCCCCCCGAGGTGGAGTTGATCCACGGGCCGGGCTGCCCCGTCTGCGTGACGCCGCTCGAAACGATCGACCGTGCCCTGGCCATCGCGGCCACGCCGGGGGTGATCTTCTGCTCGTTCGGCGACATGCTCCGCGTGCCGGGCTCCCGCGAGAATCTGTTTTCGGTCAAGGGCCGCGGCGGCGACGTCCGCGTCGTCTACTCGCCGCTCGACGCCGTGAAGCTCGCTCAAGCCCACCCCGACCGAGAGGTGGTGTTTCTGGCGATCGGCTTCGAGACGACGGCGCCGGCCAACGCCATGGCCGTGAAGCTCGCGAAGCAGCAGGGCCTCAGAAACTTCTCGATGCTCGTGTCGCACGTGCTCGTGCCGCCGGCCATCGAGGCGATCATGCGGAGCCCCGGGAACCGAGTGAATGCATTCCTCGCGGCGGGACATGTGTGCAGCGTGATGGGCACCTGGCAGTATCCGCCGCTCGCCGAACGGTTTCGGGTGCCGATCGTGGTCACGGGCTTCGAGCCGCTCGACCTCCTGGAGGGCATCCGCCGGACGGTCCTGCAGCTCGAGCAGGGCCGCCACGAACTGGAGAATGCCTACGCCCGCGTCGTGACCGAGCGGGGCAACGAGCCGGCGCGGCGGGTGATCGCGGAGGTGTTCGCGCCGGTCGACCGCCCCTGGCGGGGGATCGGCGTGATTCCGGCGAGCGGCTGGCGGCTGGCCGGCGCCTACCGCGACCATGACGCCGAGATCCGGTTTGCGGTGAGCGACATCACCGCCGTCGAGTCCCCCCTCTGCAAAGCCGGCGAGGTCTTGAAGGGCACGCTCAAGCCCAACCAGTGCCCCGCCTTCGGGAAGGAGTGCACACCACGCACGCCGCTCGGGGCGACGATGGTGTCAAGCGAGGGCGCCTGCGCGGCCTACTACAATGCTGGCCGGTGGTCCGACTCCGGAGCGGCATGAGTTGCCGTGTCATGGTCGGGAGCGGGCGGAGACCCGGAGGCGTCGGAAAGCAATCGCAATGACCGACACACCCGACATCGCGGCCTTTGCCTGCCCGCTGCCGCTCCGCGACTACCCGCACGTGGTCATGGGGCACGGCGGGGGCGGGGCGCTTTCCCGCGACCTGATCGAGCATGTCTTTCTGCCGGCGTTCTCGAATTCCCTGCTCGACCGGCTCGGCGATTCGACCGTGATCGAGATCGCCGCCGACCTCGCCGGCGGTGGACGGCTCGCCCTCTCGACCGATTCCTACGTGGTGCGGCCGCTCTTCTTTCCCGGCGGCTCGATCGGCGACCTCGCCGTCAACGGCACCGTCAACGATCTCGCGATGAGCGGCGGCCGGCCGCTCTACCTGACGGCCGGCTTCATCATCGAGGAGGGGCTCGCGATCGGTGAGCTGGCCGAGGTGGCGCGGCGGATGGCAGTGGCCGCCGCGGCGGCTGGCGTGCGGATCGTGACGGGCGACACGAAGGTGGTCGAGCGCGGCCACGGCGACGGCGTCTACATCAATACGGCGGGGGTCGGCATCGTGCCGCCGGGGATCGGCATCGGCGTGGAGCCGGTCCGGCCCGGCGACGTGGTGCTCGCGAGCGGCACGCTCGGCGACCACGGCATGGCGATCATGAGCGTTCGCGAGGGGCTCGCGTTTGAGGCCGAGATCGTGAGCGATTCGGCGCCGCTTCACGGACTCGTTGCTGCGATGCTGGCGGCCTGTCCCACGATCCGACTCCTGCGCGACCCCACCCGCGGTGGCGCGGCGACGAGCCTCGTCGAGATCGCGGGCCTCGCCAGCGTCGGCATCGAGATCGACGAGCAGGCGATCCCGGTGCGTCCGCAGGTGGCCGCAGCCTGCGAGATCCTCGGGCTCGATCCGCTCCAGGTGGCCAACGAGGGCAAGCTCCTCGCCGTCGTGCCGGACGACGCCGCCGAACGAATCCTCGCCGTGATGCGGGCCCACGAACACGGCCACGACGCCGTGGCCATCGGCCGCGTGGTCGAGCGGCATCCGCGAATGGTGGTGATGCGGACCGCCATCGGCGGCACCCGCGTGATCCCGATGCCACTCGGCGAGCAACTGCCGAGAATCTGCTAGTTGTTCCTGGCGATTGAGAAACCTGGTCATGAGATGAATCCAGGAAGCCCGACGCCACACGCCCACGCCTACCGTTCGATGGCGAGCCTGAGGAAGTGCGTGGCACAGCTGATACACGGGTCGTAGTCACGGATCAGCCGCTCGCAGGCATGGGTGGCGGCGGCGTCGTCGAGCACGAGCGCCGTGGGCAGGATCGCCTTGAGATCGGCCTCGATCTGTGCCTGATTTTGCGACGTCGGCGGCACGATGTTCGCATGGGCGATCAGTCCATCATCACCTATCTCGTAGCGGTGATAGAGCAGTCCGCGCGGCGCCTCGGTGGCGTGGCAGCCCACGCCCGGTCGAAGGTCGTAGTCGATGCGGCAGGGCGCGATCTCCGCCACGGCCTCCCGCGCGATTCCGACCGCCTCCTCGAAGGCCGCCGCGATCTCGATCGCCCGGGCCACGATGCTCTGCGCGGAAAGCCGCAGCGGAAACTCGAGCCCGCACGACTCCGCGGCCCGGCGAGCCAGGGGGGGCAGCCGGTCGTGGCAGAGATTGACCCGGGCGAGCGGCCCCACGAGGTACGGCCGCTCGTCGGGCACGGTCAGGCTGTGCAGCGCCGTGCTCCACGGCACCTGCCGTTCCGCGAAGTGCCGCTCGTAGTCGGCCACGTCGACGTCGAGCCCGCGGCTCGAGACGATCCGCCCCTCGTCGACGGGATAGCCCGCGGCCGGCCGCAGCGACACGCAGTCGTAGTCGTGCGGCATGCCCGGAAAGTCGAATCGGCTCACCTCGGTGATCATCTCGAGCGACGCGGCGAGCCCCCACTCGAGGTCGGGCAACAGCCCGCGGATGTCGGCCGCCGCCGGGCTGCGATAAAAACCCCCGACCGTGACGTTGATCGGGTGCACCGCGCGGCCCCCGATCACCTCCATCATCCGGGTACCGATGCTCTTGAGCCGCAGGCCGCGGTTCACGAGATCCGGATGCGTCGCGGCGAGCGTGAAGCCGCTCTCGGCACCGAGAAAATCCGGCGCGTGGAGCAGGTGCACATGGAGGGCGTGGCTCTGGATCCACTCGCCGCAGTAGAGCAGCCGGCGGAGTCGGCGGATGTCGGGCGTGACGGCGATTCCCAGGGTCTTCTCCAGTGCCTCGCAGGCCGTCACCTGATAGGCCACCGGGCAGATGCCGCAGATTCGCGCCACGATGTCGGGCACCTCGCGGACTTCGCGGCCGCGGACGAGCCTTTCGAAGAACCGTGGCGGCTCGTAGATCGAAAACTCGGCGATCTCGATCGCTCCGTCGACCACGCGGACGCGGAGCGAGCCCTCCCCTTCGACGCGGGTGAGCGACTTCACGCTGAACCGTCGGATCGTGCTCACGTCGACTTCGCCTCCAGCCGGTCGCTCTCCGCCCGAAACGCGGGGGCATAGCCGTTGAACGACCGCACGAGCCGCACGAGCGTGTGGCGGGGCGTGCCGCGATGCTCGTAGAAGCCGGTGAGGCTCACGAGGTTTGGCGACTCGCTCGGGCCGAAGCAGCCGAAGCATTCGCGATCGTGGGCCGGGCAGATCGCGCCGCAGCCCGCCTGGGTGACCGGCCCGAGGCAGGCGATTCCCTTGGCCACAGCTACGCAGACCGTGCCACGGGCCTTGCATTCGACACACACGCTGTGCCCCGGCACGTGAGGCTTGCGGCCGAGAACCAGCGCCGTGATCAGATCGAGGAGCTGGCCACGGTCGATCGGGCAGCCACGGAGCTCGAAGTCCACGGGCACATGGTCGGCGATCGACGTGCTCGTGGCGAGCGTGTCGATGAAGGCCGGCGTGGCATAGACGCTCGACACGAAGTCCTCGATCCGCCCCCAGTTTCGCAGGGCCTGGATCCCGCCTGCCGTCGCGCAGGCACCGATCGTGACGAGGAACCGGCACTGGCGGCGGATCTCCCGGATCCGCTCGGCGTCTTCGGCCGTCGTGATCGAGCCCTCCACGAGCCCGACATCGTACGGGCCGGGCACGACCTGCGACCGCGCCTCGAGAAAGTGATCGATCTCGACCTTCGCGGCGATCTCGAGCAGCCGGTCCTCGGCCTCGAGCAGCTGCAACTGGCAGCCGTCGCACGAGGCGAACTTGAACACGGCGAGGCGAGGTTTGGGGATCATCGTGAAGAGCCCGAATCCCGAGGGTGTGCCGCGAAAAGGTTCCTCGGCATTATCGCGGTTTGCCCACGGCAAGGACAACGACACCGCCTCCCCTCGGGAAGCCCCAAGCGCGAGCGCGGGGAATACGCCCTCCACCCCAATCCGTTCCGCGTCACCAAAAGATCCGCCACCCGTAGACCCGTCGCTCGCGCTCCGGGCTTCCCGAGCACCCGATGCCGTGACGGCCCGGGGTGTCGCTACACTTTCAGGGTTCACGATTCCCTGGTCCGTTTCTTTCCCCGTACGTGAGCCCGCCATGCCTCGCCCGCCCAAGGCCGCCTTCGTCGCGACGTTCGCCCTGGTGCTTGCCGCCACCCGCCTGGTGGTGGCCGCGCCGCCCGACCGGATCATCCGCGGCGGCCCGATCGTCACGGTGAACCCGGCGCAGCCCACGGCCGAGGCAGTGGCGATCGCGGGCGGCACGATCGTGGCGGTCGGCAGCGAGGCCGACGTGATGAAACTCGCGGGCGAGGCGACCGAGATCACCGACCTCGGCGGCCGGACGCTCGTGCCGGGCTTCGTGGACGGACACAGCCATTTCTTCTCGCTGGTGGACGTACAGACGCAGGCGCTCTGCGCCTCGCCCCCAGCGGGGCCATGCCGAAGCGTGGCCGACGTGATCGCAGCGCTCCAAAAGGTGAAGGAGCGAAGGAAACTCGGGCCGGGGAAGTTCGTGATGGGCTTCGGCTACGACCCTGAACTGCTCGTCGAGAGGCGCGCTCCCACGAAGCAGGAACTCGACGCCGCCTTCCCCGACAATCCCGTGATTCTCGTCCATGTGTCGGGGCATGGCGCGATGCTCAACTCGAAGGCCCTGGCGACGTATGGAGTCACTGCCGCCACGCCGACACCGCCTGGCGGCGTGATCGGCCGCGAGCCGGGCTCCAACGAGCCCAACGGCCTCCTCTTCGAAACGGCCTTTCTGCCGATCTTCTCGCAGGTGCCCGGTCCTGACGGCGACGAGGCCCTCGAACTTCTGAAGACCGGGCAGGACTTCTACCTGCGGGAAGGCATCACCACGGCCCAGGAAGGGGCCACGATGAAGCACCAGGTGGACCTGCTCCGCACGCTTGCCGACCGCGGCGAGTTGAAGCTCGACGTGGTGCTCCTCCCCTTCATTGGGGAGATCGACGCGATCTTCGCCGGCAAGCCGCCGAAGAACGAGCCCGAGTACAGAAACCGCCTGCGGATCGGCGGTGTGAAGGCCCTGATGGACGGCTCACCGCAGGGCCGCACCGCCGCCTTCACGACGCCCTATCTCACCGACGGCCCGGCGGGGCAGAAGGATTGGCGGGGCGAACTGTCATTCCCGCAGGCCACGCTCAACGAGATGGTGAAGAAGGTCTACGACGGCGGGGCCACGCTCTTCGTCCACTGCAACGGCGACGCCGCGATCGACGCCCTTCTCGAGGCGCATCGGTTCGCGTCGGGCGGGGAGCCCACAAAGCCCCGCGGCACGGTGGGCATCCACTCGCAGTTCATCCGTCCCGATCAACTCGAGAAGTACAAGGCATGGGGGATCACGCCCTCCTTCTTCACGATTCACTGCTTTTATTTCGGCGACACCCACGTCGCCAACCGCGGCCGCACGCAGGCTGATTTCATCAGCCCGATGAAGTCGGCCCGGGCGATCGGCCTTCGACCCGCCAACCACACCGACTTCAACGTCGCGCCGCTCGACCAGATCTTCACCATCCACACGGCGGTCAACCGGGTCTCGCGATCTGGTCAGACGATCGGGGCCGACGAGCGGATCACTCCCCTCGAGGCCCTCGAGGCGGTCACGATCGACGGGGCCAGGCTCTATGGCGAAGAGGCGAAGAAGGGATCGATCGAGGTCGGCAAGCTGGCCGACCTGGTCGTGCTTTCGGCCAATCCGCTCACCGTGCCGCCGGCCACGATCGAGACGATCCGCGTGGCGGAGACGATCAAGGAAGGCAAGACCGTCTGGAAAGACGCCCCGCCGGCCGCCACCGGCGCCGTGATCTACACCGGCGGCGACATCCTCACGATGCGCGGCCCCGAGCCCGAACAGGTCGAGGCGCTGGCCGTGAAGAACGGCAGGATTCTCGCCGTCGGCCCGCTCGTCG
This sequence comes from Planctomycetia bacterium, assembly GCA_021414115.1. Taxonomy (GTDB): domain Bacteria; phylum Planctomycetota; class Planctomycetia; order Pirellulales; family UBA1268; genus QWPN01. Next base: position 9,806 of record JAIOPD010000134.1, on the reverse strand, counting down.
ATGTGAAGGAACGGTGCGGCACCGACGCAACGATCACCGACCTCGCCGGAAAGACACTGCTCCCCGGGTTCATCGATACCCACGGTCACTTCGTCTACTTCGGCAAGAATCTCGTGGATGCCGATCTCTTCGGCTGCCAGGACATCCCCGACTTGGTCGCCCGGATGAAGAAGCAGGCGGAGCGGGTGCCCGCCGTGGGGTGGATCGTGGGCTTCGGCTACCAGCCGCGACAGATGAAGGAGGGCCGCACGCCCACGATCGACGAACTCGACGCGATTTCGGCCGACCGTCCCGTGATGATCGTCGATTCCTCGGGCCATCTCGGGGCGGGCAACTCGCGCGCCTTCGCGGCGGCGGGCGTGTCCGCCGCCACGCCCGACCCCGCGGGCGGCTCGTTCGCCCGGAAGAGCGACGGCAAGGCGCTGGCCGGCCCGATGGAGGAGACGGCGCTCAACGCCGTCCGCGGCAGGCGGCCGCCCTTCACCGGTGATCTGGCCGACGCCGTCATCACCGGAGCGGCCAACCTCTGGGCGAGCCACGGACAGACCACGGCGATGGAGGCCGGCCTCGGGCTCGGCAGCGACGACATCGGCATCGTGCTTAACGCAATCGACAAAGAACTGCTGCCGATCGACCTCTACGTCGCCGCGAAGGATTCGACCGTGGACGACACCATCGCCGCCGCCTACGGTGTCGCTTCGGCGTTCAACCCCAAGCCCGATGGCACGCTGGAGAAGCTCCGCGCCGCCCGCACTGATCTCGATAAGCGGTACGTGAATCGGGTGCGCCTCGGCGGCATCAAGTTCTGGCTCGACGGCAGCCTCGACACCGCCTGGTTCACGAAGCCCTACACGTCGAATCCGCCCGGCAAGACCGGCAGCTATACGGGGTTTCGGCAGATTCCCGACGAGGTGATCGACGCGGCCTTCGACCGCTTCTGGCCCAGCGAGATGCAGATCCACATGCACATGAACGGCGATGCCGCAGCCGACCAGGCGCTCGCCGCGATCGCCAAGGCGGTCAAGAAGCACGGCATGCGCGATGCCCGGCCGGTGTTCGTGCATGCGTCGTGGCTGCGGCCCGACCAGATCGAAAAGGTCAAGGCCTGCGGCGCGATCCCGAGCTTCCTTCCGTCGGGCATCGTGCCGGGTGGGGATGGCGTGGTGAAACTCTGGGGACCAGAGCGGGCTGCGGCCGCGATGGCCGCCCGCACGTTCCTGCGGGCGGGGCTGCCCTTCACCTTTTCGCACGACGCGCCGGTCTCGCCGCTGCCCTCGATCCTCGCGCTCGTCGATGCAGGCACCAACCGGCGAGCGGCGAGCGGCCAGGTGATCGGCCCCGACGAGCGGGTCTCGCCCTATGACGGCCTGCGGGCCGTGACGGCGCTGGCCGCCTACCAAATCAAAGAAGAGAAGATGAAAGGCACGCTCGAGCCGGGCAAACTGGCCGATCTCGTCATCCTGGAAAAGAATCCCCTGCGTGTCGATCCGCTGACGATCAAGGACATCGCCGTCGCGGAGACGATCAAGGAAGGCAAGACCGTCTGGAAACGGGGGCCGGCAGGGGCCGGCCGATAGGCGAGCGATCACCACCGGCAGCCGCCGAAGAGCCGCTCAGAGCCAGCGGATACCCGTTTTCCGTGATGCCCATCGTGGTGCCGTGGCGGCTTGCTTTGGCCCGACGGCGAACTAACGTCGTTCACTGGGTCGAGCCTGACCCACGCGGCGGCATGCATGCCGCCGCTCTCGTGAACGTCTTTTTCTCACCACCAGGAATCATTCCATGTCCCTGCGTCGCATGCTCCTGCTCACTGCCATCACGGTGGCCGTGGCTTCGTCGGCCGGCGAATCGTTCGCCCAAGGCGGTCTGTTCGCCAGCCTCAACAAGTCCCTGGTGCCGACGGCGCCGGGCCTCCCGACGGCCAGCCCGCTGGGCCTGATCTCCCCACGGCTGAGCAACGCCGTCTCGATCTTCCAGCTTGGCGGCATGCGGACGCCGGCCGGCCGACTCAGCGCCCTCGGCGTGCTCTCGCCACGGCTCAGCCCGGTCGTGGCCATGGTTCGCACGCCCCCCGCCACGCCCCAGGCCCGGCGCACCTACGGCCTCACGCTCCTCTCGCCGCGGCTGTCGTCGTTCGCCGGCATGCTGCGGGGCTTTCGTGGCATGGCCGCCGGCCTGCGGTGATCATTTGGGCACGGCGTCCCCGCGGTGGCTGCCGCGGGGACGCCGGCTCGCTTTCTGCCGCAGGGCCACGATCGCCAGCACACCAGCAGCGGCCACGATCGGAAACGCGGGCCCCAGCAGGCCGGCGAGCGTCCGTCCCTCGAGCAAGGGCACGTCCGCCACGAGGATATCCCGCGTGTGCAGCGGCAGTTCGGCCGTGATCACACCCAGCGGAGAGATGACGCAGGTTTCGCCGGTCGCGGCACAGCGGACGAGCGCTCGTCTGCACTCCACCGCGCGGAGTTGGGCGAGCAGACGGTGCTGCCGGAGCGTGAGCGGCGCCGTGAAGGCCGACCCGTTGATCAGCGAGACGAGGACATTGGCCGACTCGCGGACCAGAGAGCGGGCGGCGGCGGGGATCATGTCTTCGTAGCAGAGCATCACGCCCAGCCGTGCAGCCGGACTGGCGTGGAGCACGGTGGGCTCCGTGCCCTCCGTCATCTCGTCCTGCATCGGGAAATAGAGCCGGAGGTCCGGATAGATGTCGGACCCCGGCACGTACTCGCCGAAGGGCATGAGATGCCGCTTGTGATACCGGCCCAGGATGGCCTGCGACGCGTCGACGAGGATCGCCGACTGATGGAGTACCCGCGGTTTCTCGGGATGACCCGTGTAGATCTTGCCGCCGAACAACAGGGGGCATGTCGGATCATCGAGCGGCCTCATCCCGCGGTTCGGTTCGCGGGATGACGCGACGACCCGTTCCGGATCGGCCAGCGAATCGAGGCTGGCTTCGTAACTGCCGCCGCTGCACTCCGGCCAGCAGACGAGATCGGGCACGCGGCCGGGATCCGCGCAGACACGCTGCGTCAGTGAACGGAGCTCATCGACGCCCCCCTCGTCTTCCGGATTCGCCTGCGCGACCGCGATGCGCAGCCGTGGCGCCGTCTCCATCGTCCGGCTCCACGATGCCATGGCCCCCAGGCCGTAGGCGGCATTCGCAACGCACAAGACAACGGCGACGATTCCGGATCGCGATGCCGCGGTGCGGCCGAGTCGATCTCGGCCCGTCAGCACGGCGACGAGCCAGGCGATCGCGCCGGCGTGGGCAAAGAAGACGAGCGTGGAGAACTCCGCTCCAAAGAGGTCGGCCGACTGCACGAGGAACGGCCAGGCGATCTGCGAATAGCCGAGTTTCCAGGGAAACACGGCCGGCATGAAAGCCTCGGTGGCGGCTGCGGCCAGACCCGCCGGCCACCAGGCCGCCAACGGGTCGTTCGTGACCCGCGCGGCGAACCAAAAGGGCAGCGCGAGCCGGACGGCATCCCAGAGCACGATCGGTGCGGCGAACAGCAGCCCCCCCGGGTACCCGGTGTTCATCGCATAGGCCAGCACCTCCGGCGTCCAATGGAAGGCGATCGTCAGTGCCGTGGCCGCTCCGACGAGCGTCCACGCCTCTCCCCACCAGCCGCGAATCTGCATCACGAGCAGGAGAGCCGCGGAGACGCCGATCCACCCACACCACACGAGCCCCTGATCGAGCCAGGGAGCGGCGACGAACACCGCGATCGCCGCGGCCGCGAGTGGGGCGGCCGCCCACCCGACGCAGCGGGGGAGAACACCGGCACCCACGCCGGCTGCTGGAGCACGCTGAACTGGATCGTTGGACATCATCTGCAAACCACCCTCGCGGCAATGCCCCAAGAAAATAGATCCATCCAGTTCATTGTGGACAGGGAGTCGCCGGGCGTCTTGATGTCGGTCGGCCTCACAAGAGAATACCTCTGTCAAAAAGCACCTGGTGCTGAATTGTTTCGATCGTGAGGAGCCAGGGACGGCACGCACAGAAAAAGCCCCCCGGCGGAAGCCGGGGAACCGGCGTCTGCGCTCTCTTTCAGGAAGCCCCAAGCGCGAGCGCGGGGAGTACGTCCTCCACGCTGACAGGCTCCACGCGACCTTCGAGGATCGCCATCCCGATCCCCGTCGCTCGCGCTCCGGGCTTTCCGAGCACCCGGGGCCACATCGATCTGAGAAAGAGAATCCGACGTTACATCTGCGGAATCCGCATGAGGTCCGCGATCCGCTCGTAGGGGAGCACCGGGCCGTCGCGGCAGACGAAGAGCGGGCCAAACTGGCAGAGGCCACAGTGGGCCACGGCGCAGGCCATGTTTCGCTCCAGCGAAAGAAAGACGTCGTCCGCGGCCACGCCCCGCCCGATCGCGGCCTTGGCCACGCCCACCATCATCGGATCCGGTCCGCAGCAGAGGATCGTCGTGGCAGATGGATCGCGGAGCGCGTCCGTGAGCAGGTCGGTGACGAGACCGACCGGGCCGCTCCACGACGCGTCGGCCTCGTTGACGATCGTGTGGACGGCGACCCCGGCCGCCCGCCACGCATCGTACTCGCGGCCATAGAGCAGCCCCTCGGGTCGTTTGGCACCGTGGAGCACCGTGACGGAGCGGCAGGCCCGTTCTGCCATCAGAAAGAGAATCGCGGCCCGCTGCGAAGCCAGGCCCAGGCCGCCCGCCACGATCACGACGTTGCGGTCGATCACGTCGGTCACGGGCCACGGTGTTCCGAAGGGGCCGCGGACGAAGACCTGACCACCGAGGCCGAGCCGGGCGAGCGCATCGGTGACGTTGCCCACGGCGCGGACGGTGTGGGCAAGCGAGCTCCGATCGGCGGGATTTGAACTCACCGAGATCGCCGCCTCGCCGATCCCCGGCAGGTAGAGCATGTTGAACTGGCCGGCGGCGAATCGGTAGGAATCGCGTACGAGCACCTCCTCGAACTCCAGTTCATAGGTCTGCACGCCCGGCGACTCGGGCACGATCGAGCGGATCCGCGCGGCATGCGATCGCCAGGGGTTCTCCCGCGAGGCGGCATCGGACGAAGGGCCGCTCATGACGCAGCCTCCCCGGGCTGCGACGCATCTGCCTGCGACGCACCGCCGCCAGCGGTCGCCCGAATCGCGGCGATCTCCTCGGTGACGTCGATGCCGACGGGGCACCAGGTGATGCAACGCCCGCAGCCGGTGCAGCCCGATGTGTCGAACTGGTCGATCCAGCCGGCGAACTTGTGCGTCAGCCACTGGCGATACCGGGCGGCCGTCGAACTCCGCACGCTGTGGCCGTGCATCCGGGCATGGTCGAGCGAGAAGCAGCTCGCCCACTGCCGCTCGCGATCGACGTGATCGCCGGAGAGGTCGGCCACTTCCTGCACCGACGAGCAGAAGCAGGTCGGGCAGACGAGCGTGCAGTTGGTACAGGAGAGGCACCGCGCGGCAACCTCGTCCCAGCGGGGATGCTCGAGATTCGTCATCAAGAGATCGCGGATACCGTGGGTGTCGAGGCTGCGGGGCTTGGGTTCGCCGCCCACCTGCTGCCGCGCATGCATCCGCGTTGCCAGCGCCTGCGAGACTTCCCGCGCCGCCTCGACGTCTTCTGTCGAGCAGCCACCGAGCGCCGCTCCTGCCGCGACCGCCTCCGCAAGCACCGCCGCCCCGCGGTGGCTCCCCACCTCGCAGGTGAAGCCGCCCTCGATCTCCGTGAGCGCCAGATCAAACCCCGGTCCCGCGGCCGGCCCGCTCCCCATCGAGTGGCAGAAACAAGTGGCGGCCGCCCGCCGGCAGTTGACCGCGACGAGGAAGAGTTTCTCACGCCGTTGCTTGTAAGCCTCGTCGACATACCCGCTGCCGAGAAACACCCGGTCTTGGATCGCCAGCGCCGCCAGGTCGCAGCCGCGCACGCCGAGCACCGCCAACGGGGGCGCCTGCGCGGGGGGAGGCGTCTGACTCCACGAGCCGTCGAGCTGGACGAACGACGCGATCGTCTCCCGCGCGGGAAAAAGAAAGTTCTTGAGCGAGTGGGGGCCGACGACGTGATCAAAGGTGCCGGCGGCGGGATCGTACCGGAGCCGGTAGGAGCCGCCGTCTTGATCGTCGAGCCAGCCGGTGGGCAACTCAGCCACGCCGCGGAGATCGCGAATCACGATCGCCCCGTCGGCCACCTGCGGCCCCACCACGCGATGTCCCGCACTCCAGAGCACGTCGACCACCGCCTGAAGGCCCGCATGGTCGAGTCTGTGCCAGGAGCCGACGGGGAGTAAAGGTGCGGGCATCGGAGCCTCGGGCGGCGGGTGACCAGCCTCAACTGTCGGCGGTGCAGCCCCGGGATGCAACCTCAGCCGCTCCCCGTCGCGTGGGCCGTCTGGTACACCGATGGACATGGTTCACAAAATCCTGGGCCGTTTTGTTTCGGTGTCCGACGAGGTCGCCGCTGCGATCACGAGCGGCAGGCCCGTGGTGGCGCTCGAGACCACGCTCGTGACGCACGGCCTGCCGCAGCCCGACGGCGAGCGGGTGGCGGCAGCACTCGAGGAGGCGGTCCGCGCGGGAGGCGCGACGCCGGCCACGATCGGCATTCTCGACGGCTGCGTCAAAGTGGGCATCACTCAGGCCGACCTGACGCGGCTCGCGGCGGCAGCGAATCCGGTGAAGGTCAACCTCGGCAACTTCGCCGCCGAGGTGGCGGCCGGTGGCTGCGGCTCCACGACCGTGGCGGCGACGATGTTTGCTGCCTCGAAGGCAGGCATCCGCGTGTTCGCCACCGGAGGCATCGGCGGCGTGCACCGCGGCGCGATCGAGACAGGCGACGTCTCTGCGGATCTCACGGCCCTGTCGCGGTATCCCGTGGCCGTGGTCTGCGCCGGGGCGAAGGCGATCCTCGACCTGCCGCGGACCGTCGAGATGCTCGAGACCCTCGGCGTGCCCATCCTCGGCGTGGGCACGGACGAGTTCCCGGCCTTCTATCGCCGCGAGAGCGGGCTCCGGGTGGATCGCCGCTGCGACACGATGGCCGATCTGGCCCGTGCGGTGCGCACGCACTTCGACCTCGGCTTCACGGCGGGGCTCGTAATCGCCAATCCCGTACCCGAAGCCGACGCCCTGCCGAAGGATCTCCACGACTCCGCGCTCGGCACGGCGCTCGCGGAGGCGATCGAGGTCAGCGGCCGCGACGTCACGCCCTATCTCCTCGACCGGATGCGGGCCCTCACCGGCGGCGCGAGCGTGAGGACGAACGAGAAGCTCCTCCTCAACAACGCCCGCGTCGCCGCCGACCTCGCGGTGGCACTCGCCTCAGCCGAGAGCCTCGGCATGCCGTGGCCTCCGGCTCGGGAAGCCCGGAGCGGGAGCGACGGGAAAGCGGGTGGCTCTCCGTGAGCGGGGGGTGGAGGGCGTCTTCCCCGCGCTCGCGCTTGGGGCTGCTCGTGCCCCGAGAGCCGGGCTATGGGAGCAAGCGAAGGCAGGATGCCGAAGCGCAGCGGACATGCAGAGAGCCGAAGCCTGGAGGGCCGAGGCGAACGTCCGGCTCTCGGGGCACGAGCAGCCCCGTGCCCTGAGAACGCCTCCGGTTCATGTGGCGCGATCGCCTCGACCTACGGCGCGAGCCGTTCGAGGATCCAGCTCCCGACAGCGTCGCGGCGAAAGACGAGTCGGTCGTGCAGCCGGCTCGGCCGCCCCTGCCAAAACTCGATCCGCTCCGGCGCCAGGCGAAAGCCGCCCCAATTGGACGGCCGCGGGATCGCCGCATCGTCTGGGTGTTCCGCGCGAAACCGGGCGAAGAGCGACTCGAGCGATTCCCGGTCGGGGATCACCGCGCTCTGCGGCGAGCTCCAGGCGCCGATTCGCGACGTACTCGGTCGCGTCCGAAAATACTCGTCGGACTCCGCCGCGGTGGTTCGCTCCACGCGGCCTTCGATCCGCACCTGCCGCTCGAGGTCGGCCCAGTGGAAGGTCAACGCGGCCTGGGGATTGGCGGCGAGCTCGCGGCCCTTGTGGCTGTCGTAGTTCGTGAAAAAACAAAACCCGCGGGAGTCGAACCCGCGGAGCAGCACGATCCGGGCGGATGGCCGCCCGTCGGGCGTGGCGGTGGAGAGCGTCATCGCCTCGGGCTCCGGCAGCTCCGCCGCGACGGCGTCGTCGTACCAGGCCGAGAACTGGCGGATCGGATCGCGATCAACCGTCGCCTCGTCGAGTTCACCCCGCTCGTATTCCTTGCGGGCGTGCGTGGTTCTGTGTTCCATGTCAGCGGCTCCCTGAATGACTTGCCACCCAGCGCATCGTCTTCTCGGCGAGGCGGTCGAGCGCCGCCACCGCCATCTCGAGGTGATCGCGTCGCGTGTCCTCGATCTTGTTGTGGCTGATGCCCCCGAGGCTCTGCACGAAGAGCATCGCCGTGGGCACGCCTGCCATCGCCATCTCGGCCGCGTCGTGCAGCGGGCCGGACGGCAGACGGTGCGACGTGCCACAGGTCTCGCGGACCGCCTCGTCGGCGAACGCGATCAGCCTGGGATGGAACGGCGCCGGCTTGATGTGCCAGAGCCGCTCCCACGCGACGTCCACGCCCCCCTCGGCCGCAAACCGCGCCGCCGCCTCGCGGGCCTCGGCGTGCATGCGGGCCAGCGCTCCCGCATCGAGGTGTCGCTGATCGAGCGTGATCCGGCACTCCTCCACGACGCTTGTCACGATGCCGGGCTTCGTGGTGCAGGAGCCGATCGTGCACACCCCGCCGTCGCTGCGGGCGGCGATCGCGTAAATCTCCTGCGCCATCATCGCGGCGGCGAGAAAGGCGTCGCGGCGCCGGTTCATGGGCGTGCTGCCCGAGTGCGCCGCCTGCCCGTGAAACGTGACCGCATGCCGCTCCACGCCAAACGTGCCGAGCACGGCACCGAGCGGCAGACCGAGGTCGAGGAGCACCGGCCCCTGCTCGATGTGGAGTTCGAGGTAGGCCGCCGCCGTCGCGCGTTCGCGGCCGCTCTCCTTGACCCGCTCGAAGTCGATGCCGACGGCGCACAGCGCGTCGGGCAGGCGAATACCCTGCTTGTCGACGAGCCTCCGCGCCTCGTCGAGGTCGAGGTTGCCGGAACAGGCCGCTGACCCGAAGAGGCTCTTGCCGAAGCGGGCTCCCTCCTCGTCGGCCCAGTCCACGACGCGGACGGTCACGGGCGGTCTGCCGTCGTGCTCCGCCGCCATGCGGCGGAGCACCTCGACGCCGGCGAGTAGGCCGAGGCAGCCGTCGAGCCAGCCGCCATTGGGCACGGAGTCGATGTGGCTGCCGATCACGACCGCACGGTCGGTCGCTCCAGGCAGCGTCGTCCAGAGATTGCCGGCGGCGTCTTCGTGGATCTCGACCGGCAAACCGGCGAGCCGCTCGCGAAACCACCGCCGCGCCGTGAGCCATGTGGGCGTGAAGGCCACCCGCTGGGCGCCGTCGGCGTCGCCGGTGAGGGCACGCAGCTCCTCGAGCTCGCGGATGGTTCGCTGGGGATTGAGGACTGAGGGCATGACGAGGGTTATCGTGACGACTCTCCGTAGGTGGCGGCAACCTGGCCCATGTCCAGTCGATGCGGAGCGTCGTTTCGGCACACCGGGACGGGTAGGCGAAGGGGGTCGGCGAACGCTCGCGGAGCCTTGGGCGTATCCTCGCCCGGGCGACGCGACTTTTGCCGCCCCCGAGCCGGCGAACCACGGAAGTCGAATGCGCTCTCGCTCGCCCTCTCGCGGCAGGCCGCGGGCTGACCCGCCGGCGACTCAGCCCGCCTGCTGCTCCTGCTTCCGCATCTTCTCGCGGGCGCGGGAGAGT
>JAIOPD010000003.1 GCA_021414115.1 Planctomycetia bacterium | reverse complement strand
TACGCCAAGCGGTTCACGATGCTCGCCCATGTCTGGCTCGGGGCCGCGCTCGGGTTTGCCCCGGTGGCCGCCTGGATCGCCCTTCGCGGCCAGACGCTCATGCGCGATCCGGCCGATATTCTTCCGGCGGCGATCCTGGGCCTCGCGGTCATGGCGTGGGTGGCAGGCTTCGACATCATCTATGCCTGCCAGGATGCCGCCTTCGACGCGGCCCACGGTCTCCAGAGCATCCCCGCCAGGCTGGGCGTGCCGCGGTCGCTGCGGCTGGCGAAGTGGTTTCACCTGATCACGATGCTGCTGCTCTCGGCCCTCCCGCTGGTGGTGCCCGAACTCGGTTGGATCTACTGGATCGCCTATACGGCGATCGCCGCCCTGCTCGTCTGGGAGCATTCGCTCGTGCGGCCCGACGATCTCTCGCGGGTCAACCAGGCATTCTTCTCGGCCAACGCCGCCATCGGCCTGATCCTGCTGGCCGCGATCGCCGCCGACCTCTGGTGGTAGCCAGATGCGGGCCGATCAGTGGTGGTGATGAGGAGCGAGTCGGGGTGGAAGGAGTATTCCCCGCGCTCGCGCTTGGGGCTTCCTGACCGGAGGCGACGCGATTGAGCGTACGAGAGCGGTGCGATACGTGGCATCGGGTGCCCGGGAAGCCCGGAGCGCGAGCGACGGGTAGCCGGGCGGCGACCTCGACAGTGCCGCGGAACGAGTTGGGGTGGAGGGCGTATTCCCCGCGCTCGCGCTTGGGGCTTCCTGACCCGAGACATGTCACCGCCGGCAAACTGCAGTGGTTTCGTATCACTCTCGCCTGCATCTGCCACAGGGGCAAGGAAAACCCCCTACCCAACAAAATCCCGGACCGACCGAGGAAGTACAGCCGGGACGGCCGCGAAAAACCCTCCTTTTCGGTATCGTGTTGCGAAAATCCGCCCGGTACGGTTCTTGTAGTGCCGAGTCGTCGCCGAAACCCAGGCCCATCCCCCCAGACTGTCAGGTTGCCATGATCCGAGCCGTGAAGCCCTCGCTCGATCCGATCCGCGAAAAGGTCGAAGCCGGTGAACGGCTGACCGCCACCGAAGCGGAGATGCTCTGGGACGAGTCGATCGACGTGCATGAGCTGGGCGAGCTGGCCAACATCGTCCGTGAGCGGAAGAACGGCAACTTCGGCTACTACAACATCAACACCCATCTCAACCCGACGAACGTCTGCATCTACCGCTGCACGTTTTGCGCCTTCCGGGCGGATCTCCGCGAGTCCCGCGGCTACACGATGAGCGACGAGCAGATCCTGGCCCGCGGCAGCGAGGCGGTGGATGCGGGCTCGACCGAGATGCACATCGTGGGCGGCCTCCACCACCAGAAGGGCTATGACTGGTATCTCGACATCATCCGCATCCTGCACGACGCCTACCCCACGCTGCACCTCAAGGCCTGGACGCCGGTCGAGATCAACTGGTTCGCCCATCTCACCAAGCGTTCGGTTCGCGACATTCTCGTGGAGCTGAAAGAGGCCGGCCTCGGGAGCCTTCCGGGCGGCGGCGCCGAGATTTTCCACCCTGAGGTCCGCGACAAGATCTGCGAGCACAAGGCCGACACGAGGGAATGGTTCGCCATCCACCGCACGGCCCACGAACTCGGGCTGCGGAGCAACGCGACGATGCTCTACGGCCACATCGAAAACGCCTTCCACCGCACCGATCACCTGCTGCGGCTGCGGGACCTCCAAGACGAGACCGGCGGCTTCCAGACCTTCATTCCGCTGGCCTTCCATCCCGACAACACGCGGCTCTCCCACATCGCCAAGCCGACGGCGGCGATGTGCCTGCGGACGATGGCGATCTCGCGGCTCGTGCTCGACAACTTCGACCACATCAAGGCCTACTGGATCATGCTCGGCATCGGCACCGCCCAGGCCTCGCTGGCCTACGGGGCCGACGACATCGACGGCACGGTCCGCCACGAGCTCATCTACCACGACGCCGGCGCGACCACGCCGGAGGTGCTCTCGGTCGAGCACATCCAGCGGCTGATCCGCGAAGCGGGCCGCGAGCCCGTCGAGCGGGACACGCTCTACCACCGCGTCGTCCGCGACGGCACGACGTGGCGGGCCAGCGAGCCGGTCGCGGTGAGCTAAATCGCACGTGAGCGGGGAAGCCCAAGCGAGCGCCGGGAATACGGCCTCCACTCCAACTCGCTCCGTGTCACGACTACAGTAGCCACCCGTATACCCGTCGCTCGCGCTCCGGGCTTCCCGGGCACCCGACGCAACGCTTCCCGCACGTCGATCCGACACCGCCTCCCGTCAGGAAGCCCAAAGCGAGAGCGCGGGGAATACGGTCTCCACTCCGCCCGGCTTCACGTCACCCGATCTTGCCGAGGCCGAGCGTCTCGCCCCAACGGTCGAGAATCAACTTCCGAAGCCGGTCGAGCCGTGGATCGGCCAACTCCGGATCCCGCTGAAAGAGATCGAGGGCGTCACGACGCGCCTCGGCCACGACCGTTCCGTCGCGAAGCAGGTCGGCGAGATAGAGCGGAGGCATACCGCTCTGCCGCGTGCCCACGAGATCGCCCGGGCCTCGAAGCAGCAGGTCCTTTTCGGCCAGCTGAAAGCCATCGGTCGTCGCCACGAAGGCATCGACCCGCGGGTGCGGATCCGTGCCTGAGGCCGTCACGGCGCCGCAGATGCCCTGCGTGCGGCCGCGGGCCACGCGGCCCCTCAACTGATGGAGCTGCGCGAGGCCGAACGACTCGGCGTCGAGGATGGTCATGATCGTCGCCTCCGGCACGTCGATCCCCACCTCGATCACGCTCGTGGCCACGAGCACGTCGAGCCTGCCCGCCCGAAACTCCTCCATCACGGCCGCCTTGGCCTTGGGCTTGAGCCGCCCGTGGATGAGGCCGAGCCGAAACGCCTCCAGCGGCCCGTTGGCCAGCTCCTCGTAGGCCGACGAGATGCTGGCGAGATCCCGCTTCGACTCCTCGACGGCGGGCACGACGACGTACCCCCGCCGGCCGGCGACGAGTTTCTTCTTGAAGAAGTCCCACCAGCGGTCGAGGTCGTCGGGCACGACGCGGTAGGTGGCCACCGGCTGGCGGCCCGGCGGCTGCTCGTCGAGCACCGACACGTCGAGGTCGCCGTAGACCGCATGGGCGATCGTTCGCGGGATCGGCGTGGCCGTCATCACGAGCGTGTGGGGGTCGGCCTGCCCCTGCTGGAGCACCGCCCGCTGCAACACGCCGAAGCGGTGCTGCTCGTCGATCACGACGAGCGCGAGGTTCCGAAACGTCGCGGTGCCCGACACGAGCGCCTGCGTGCCGACGACGATGCCGGCCTGACCTGCGGCGATCCGTTCAAGGATCTTCTCCCGCTGCTTCGCGGGCTGGCCACCGACGAGCAACTGCACCTCGACGCCGCTGCCGGCGAGCAGCCGCTCGAGCGTCGAGGCGTGCTGCCGGGCCAGGAGTTCCGTGGGGGCCATGATCGCGGCCTGATACCGGTCGGGGGCGTCGGGCCGCACGCGAGTGCCCACGGCGGCGAGCATCGCGTAGACCGCGATCGCCGTCTTGCCGCTGCCCACATCTCCCTGCAGGAGGCGGTTCATCGGCTCGGTTCGCGCCATGTCGGCGGCGATCTCCGCACAGACCCGCTTCTGGGCCGGCGTGAACTCGAACGGGAACCGCGCCCGGATCCGGCTGTCGAGTCGGACGTCGACACCGAGTGGTGCGGCCGACTTGGCCTGCTGCTGCTGGCCGCGATGCATCCGCAGTGCCAACTGCAGCATGAACAGTTCTTGGTAGACGAACCGCCTGCGGGCCTCGTCGATCATCTCGCGGCTCGACGGGCAGTGGATCTCGCGAAACGCCCGCTCGATCGGCAGGAGCGATTTGCCGGCGAGCATCTCGTCGGGCAAGGCCTCCGGGCAGATGCCTGCGGAGTGATCGAGCGCCGCCTGCACCGCAAGCCGCACGTGCGACTGCTGCACGCCCTCGGCCAGCGGATAGACGGCGAGCCAGTCGGAGGCGTGGGCCTCCTCTCCACCGGCCAGCCAACGGACTTCGGGGTGGGCGAACTCCCAGACGGAGCCGTTGAGCTTCGGCTGCCCTGCAATCACCACCTTCATCTCCACCGCGAATCGCTTCGCCATGAAGGGCATGTTGAACCACGTGCAACGCACCCGGCCGCCGGCACAGGCGATCGCGACCGTGAGCATCGTGCGACCCGACACGAGCGTCCGCGAGCCGACGCTGGTGACCTCACCGGCGATCGAGGCATGCTCGCCCTCGCGGAGATCGGTGACGGCATGGGCACCCGAGAAGTCGCGATACTCGCGCGGAAAGTGCATGAGCGCGTCACGGACGGTGAAGAGCCCGAGTTTCGCGAGTTTCTCGGCCCGATTCGTGCCCACGCCCGGCAGCCGCTCGAGGCGGGTCGAGAGGCTCGCTTCACGGCCCGGTGGCGACGACGCTGCATCCATGATGCGAAGTCTACCGCGACGCCACCCGGATACCCGTCGCTTGCGCTCCGGGCTTCCCGACATCGACGCCACGCCACCCACGATTCACGCCACCCACGATTCACGCCACCCACGACGCCACGCCGCCCACGCCGCCCACGACGCCACGCCGCCCACGATTCACGCGGCACCCAACGCACCGCCCCCCGTCAGGAAGCCCCAAGCGCAAGCGCGGGGTAGACGGCCTCCACCCCATCCCGCTCCCCGCTACCGGCCGTTGCGCTGAAACTCCTTGTAGGCCTCGACGGCGAGGCGGTCGCACTCCTCGTTTTCCGCGTGGCCGGAGTGGCCCGCCACGTGGGAGAAGCGGATCGTGTGGTTGGCCGCGAGGCGGTCGAGCTCCCGCCAGAGGTCTTCGTTCTTCACCGGCACGAGCTTGCCCTTCTCCTTTCGCTTCCACCCCTGCTGCTTCCAGCGGGGCAGCCATTCGGAGAGTCCCGTCCCGACATACACGCTATCCGTGACGAGTTCCACCACGGTCGGCCGCTTGAGCTGCTGGAGCCCCTGCACCACCGCCGTGAGCTCCATGCGGTTGTTGGTCGAGACGGGCTCGCATCCCGAGTCTTTCGTCTCACGGCCGCTGCCCGGATGCCGGAGGATGTAGGCCCAGCCTCCGGGCCCCGGATTGCCGCTGCAGGCCCCGTCGGTAAACAGCACCACCTCCGCCTCGTCACGCGCCTTCGTCATCTCTGCGTCAGCCTCCCTGATGTGCGAGCGGTTCCACCACCGTCATGCCGGCATCCTCGTTCACGACCTCGAGCCGCAACGGCAGCCGCACCGTGAACCGGCTGCCCCGGCCCAGTTGGCTCTCGACCGAGACATCGCCGCCGAGCAGCCGGCACAGCTCCCGCACGATCGACAGCCCCAGACCCGTCCCAGAAAACTCCCGGGTCATCGCGTCGTCCCCCTGGAAGACGTGCCCCTGGCGGAACTTCTCGAAAATCGTCTGCCGTTCCTCCTCGGCGATCCCGACGCCGGTGTCGATCACCTCCAGCAGAAACGCCCGAGGCGGCTCGTCACCGGTGGCGTCGAGCCGGGCGACCACGTCGACACGCCCTCCTTCGGGCGTGAACTTCACGGCATTGGAGAGCAGATTGGCGAGAATCTGCTGCACCTTCGCCTGATCCTGCTCGATCGCGTCGAGCCCCGGGCCGACATCGTGCGGGAGATCGATCCGCTTCCGCTCGGCCAGCGGCCGGACCATGTCGCACTGGGCGCTGACGACCGACTCGAGCTTGAACGTGGTCGGCCGCACTTCCATCTTGCCGGCCTCGATTTTCGCGAGGTCGAGGATGTCGTTGATCATCTCCAGGAGCATCCGCCCGGACGTGCGGATGTTCTCCACGTAGCGCTTCTGCTTCAGATCGAGTGACTGGATCGAGCCGAGCACGTCGGAGAAGCCGATGATGCTGTTGAGGGGCGTCCGGAGTTCGTGGCTCATCGTGGCCAGAAAGTCGCCCTTGAGACGATTCATCTCGTAGAGGTTGAGATTGGCCTGCGCGAGCTCGTCGACTTTTTCGTCGAGCGTGCCGTTGGTCTTGCGGAGCTCCTCCTGCGTGTCGATCAGCCCGCGGAGCATGCGGTTGAAGGCGAGCCCGAGCTCCTCGAACTCGTCGGCCGTGTGAATGTCGGCACGGGCGTCGAGGTTACCGCGGCGGACCTCGTCGCTCACGTCACGCAGGTGCTCGAGCGGCTTCACGATCACATACCGCACGATGGCGTAGGCCACGAGCATCGCCAGAAAGACCGTGATGATCGCCGTGGCGAGCAGGATCGCCCGGTTCCAGTTGATCGACTTCCGCGTCGCCGCATCGGGCATCACCACCTTCACGACCGCCATCAGGTCGCCCTCGGCGAGCCGGGGAAGATCGCCTGCGGCCGCGGCCCCCGCCGCCGACCCCTGGTATTCATGGCAGACGAGACAGCTCTTCCGCGCCCGGACCGGCTGGTAGTAGTGGTATTCCGAGGCGTCCTCGGTGCGAAACTCGCGGTATTCAACCGTCGGTTCCCCCGGCGATGCCGCCGGCGGCGGACGGTCGCGGAAGTAGTCGAGCACCGCGGCGTCGAGCCGCTTGTAGGCCGCCCGCTCCTCGGGCGTCGCGTCGGGATCGAGCAGCCGCCAGCTGTAGGGCTGGCTCTGGAGTGTGCGGCCGAGCGTCTCGATCAGGCTCGTGTACTGCTGCTCCTTCTCGAGCGTCTTCCAGTGGTATTGCAGCATGATCGCGTCGACGAGATGGCGTTTCGCCGAGGATGTCGGTGATCGATCGATAGGCCATGACGTTGCCTGCAAGCCTACAACATCTCGACGGGGTCGACGTCGATGATCCAGGCGACGTCGTCGGGGGTCTTGAGCGAGGCGGTGGCGCGGGCCACGAGATCGCGGAGCGCGACGCCGTCGGGGCCGTGGACCTGCACGTGCCACCGAAACCGGTCGCGGAGCCGGGCAATCGGGGCCGGGGCGGGACCGAGCACGCGGACCAGTGGCATGGCCGCGGCCTCCTGCCGGAGTCGGTCGGCGACGTTCCCCGCCCAGTCCGACGCCCCCCGCTCATCGACGCTGCGGACGACGATCCGCACGATGTGGCCGTAGGGCGGGTAGAGCAGCGCCTCCCGCACGGGCAGTTCGCTGCGGACGAAGGCCTCGTAGTCATGCACGGCCGCCGCCCGGATCGCCGGATGGTCGGGCGTGCTCGTCTGCACCACCACGCGGCCGCCGAGCGACCCGCGACCGCTGCGACCGGCGACCTGCGTCACGAGCTGGCACGTCCGCTCGGAAGCGCGAAAGTCGGCGAGGTGCAGGGCCGCATCGGCGTTGACCACGCCCACGAGCATCACCGCCGGAAAGTCGAGTCCCTTCGCGATCATCTGCGTGCCCACGAGGATGTCGATCTCGCGGTTGCGGAAGGCATCGAGCGTCCGCTCGTGGCTGCCGCGCGACCGCATCGTGTCGGTGTCCATCCGGGCGACGGCCGCGTCGGGAAAGGAGCGCCGGATCTGCTCCTCGAGACGCTGTGTGCCCGTGCCCGAGTGGGCGAGGCCGGGGGCACGGCAATCGGGACAGTCGGCCGGGATCCGGGTGACGAGTCCGCAGCCGTGACAAATACCGCGGTTGCCCGGCTGGTGGAGCGTGAGCGCGAGATCGCACTGGTCGCACCGCGCGGCGTGGCCGCAGGCCTGGCACTGCACATGCGTCGCGAAGCCACGGCGGTTGAGCAGGAGCATCACCTGCCCGCCGCCGTCGAGCGCCCAGCGGATGCCTGCCGCCAGCCGCGGGCTGACGGCGCCGCGAGACCGGCTGCCCCGTTCGCGGAGGTCGACGGTGATCACCGCCGGGAGTTGCGAGCCGCCCACCCGGTTGGCGAGCCGGCACATCCGCCAGTCACCCGACAGGCACCGGGCGAAGGTCTCGAGCGAGGGCGTGGCCGAACCGAGCACCAGCGGCACCCCCGCGGCCTTCGCGATCCACTCGGCGACGTCGCGGGCGTGGTATCTCGGCGCGGTCGCCTGCTTGAACGAGCTCTCGTGCTCCTCGTCGATCACGACGAGACCGAGCCGCGGCGTGGGCGCGAAGATCGCCGACCGCGCGCCGACCACCACGTTGACCCGTCCCGACGCGATCTCACGCCACTGGGCGTGCCGCTCGGCGGGCGTGAGGTGGCTGTGGAGCACCGCGACCGTGCCGAATCGGGCCCGGAAGCGGTCGCAGGTCTGCGGCGTGAGGCTGATCTCGGGAACGAGCACGATCGCCTGACGGCCATACGACACCGTCTCCTCGACGGCCTGCAGGTAGACCTCGGTCTTGCCGCTCCCGGTGACACCAAAGAGCACGATCGTCTCGTGACGCGAGGCCCGCATCGAATCCTTGATCGCCGCGAGGGCCGACTCCTGCGGCGGCGAGAGTTCCGCAGGCCGATCGTGGGTGATCGCGGGCCGCTCCGCCGCCGCACCGCGTGATGGTCGCTCCACCGTTCCTGCCTCGCGCAGGAGCCCGAGCTTCACGAGCCGACTGACCACGGCCCGGCTCGCGCCGGTCTCCTTGGCCAGTTGCTCCGCCGTCTTGGGATCCGCCGCGGCCGCAAGCACCTTGGCCTGGGAGGGAGTGGGGCTCCGGGCCGGAGCCGCGCCGCTGGAAACAAGCAGGGGCGACATCCGGATCCGCGTCCGGAGTCGCACGCCGGCCGGCAGCACGGCCTCGAGCACCTCGCCCCAGCGGGCCATCCAGCGGTCGGCCATCCACTTGGTGAGTTCGATCATCCGCGGGGAGAGCAGAGGTTTTTCGTCCTCGACTCCCACTACGCTCTTGAGCGGCGCCTGGGGCAGCTCGCCGTGGCGGACGGCGACGCAATAGCCAAGCCGCTCCCGGTTGGCCCGACCGAGGGGCACCCGCACGCGGCGGCCCGGCTCGACGGTCGCCGCGAGCGGCTCCGGCACGAGGTAGTCGAGCGGTTTGTCGACGCCCTCGGAGAGCACTACGGTGGCGATCGTGCCACGGCGGGCGTCGTCCTCGGCCCACTCCGGCCGGCTCTCGAAGAGTTCGCGTTGCGTCGTATGCTGCTCGGGCATGCCGGCAATTTAGACTTCGGCGTGCTCGGCGGGACAAAAAAAGCGGACAGGCTCCGGAAGCCTTGGGTTTCTGGTGCGGTCGGAAGTGGAGGCGGCGATGCGGATCGGCATCTTTGGCGGTAGTTTCAACCCCGTCCACGTCGGCCACCTGATCGCCGCGGAATGCTGCCGCGAGCAGGGCCGGCTCGACCGGGTGGTCTTCGTGCCCGCGGCGATCCCGCCGCACAAGCAGGGTCACCAGCTGGCCGACGCCTCCCACCGCGTCGCGATGCTCAATCTCGCCGTCGGCGGCCACGGAGCGTTTGCCGTGTCGACCGTCGAAATCGATCGCGGCGGCGTGAGTTACACCATCGACACGCTCGCCGCTCTGGCCACCGAGCACCCGCACGACGAGCTCGTGCTCATCCTCGGCCCCGACGCCCTGGCGCAGCTCCCGACGTGGCGCGAGCCGCGGACCATCGCCGGGCAGTACGAGCTCCTGGCCGTGGAGCGGGAAACACTCGACGATCTCGGCACGCTGGCCGGTGATGCAGGCCTCGCCGACCTGCTCGGCCGCGAGCGGCTCGAGAAAATCATCGCCGCGCGGGTGCGGATGCCGGCGGTCGGCATCCGCGCCAGCGACCTGCGGGCAGCCGTCGCCGCAGGTCGCAGCATTCGCTACCGCACGCCGCGGGCCGTCGAGGCCTACATCCCGACCCACG
Organism: Planctomycetia bacterium; assembly: GCA_021414115.1. Classification (GTDB taxonomy): domain Bacteria; phylum Planctomycetota; class Planctomycetia; order Pirellulales; family UBA1268; genus QWPN01. The sequence goes on along the minus strand of JAIOPD010000003.1, from coordinate 20,574 downwards.
GTCTCTACCGCGATGCGTGAGCGCGGTGGGGTGGAGGACGTATTCCCCGCGCTCGCGCTTGGGGCTTCCCGATGGAAAGTCGCGGGGATCCGTGAGCCGTGGCATCGGGTGCCCGGGAAGCCCGGAGCGCGAGCGACGGGTATACGGGTGGCTCTCCGTATCGGCTCCGCGAAGCGAGTCGGGGTGGAGGACGTCTTCCCCGCGCTCGCGCTTGGGGCTTCCCGACGGAAAGGCGCAGCCCGCGGCGAACTCATCCGCCACCGGCAAGCCGGGCGAGCCTCGTTTCGAGGAGACGGCTCTTGGGCTCGGCCGCGGTTCGCGGGTCGGCCGCCAGCGTGGCGAGCAGACGATCGAGCCGGTCCACCGTCGAATGCTCCATGTTGAGGATCAGGTGCGAGACACCACCGATCGAGCAGAGTCCACCCGGCAGATCGCCGAGTGGTTCTTCGCGGACGCGGTAGCCGAGGTCGCGGGCGAGTTGCCGTGCCTCCGCGAGCAGGCCGAGCGTGTCCGACACGGGCGGCGTCACCTCCCCCAGCCACTCGGCAGGCCGCGCTGCTCGCGGCGCTCGTCCATGGCCCGGCGATATTCCACATACCTTGCCCGTTCCTCGGGCGTCGTGCGATCGATCATCGACTTCCGCCATTTGTTGCGATCTTCCTCGCTGCCACTCCGCATTCCGGGCGGACCAGCGGGCTGCGTTCCGGACGAGCCGCCAGGCTGCCCTGCACCCTGCCCTCCGCCCAGCACGCCGGCGACGGCCCGGCCCGCTTCGAAGGCCTTCCGCATCATCTCCTCCTGATTGATCTGGCGGTCGAGCTCGGCCTGCCGCTTCTCGGGAGGCAGCGCGAAGTATGACGTGATCCGCGCCTGCATCGCCGAGCGGAAGACGCCGCCCCCCTGTCGCTCCGCCTGGGACCGCAGATCCGGAGGCAGCGCCTCCACCTTGGCACGGATCGTGTTCATGGCGGTGACGGCGGCGGTCGCCTCGGCCACGGTCGTGGGCCCGCCGTTCACGGCAAACTGCTGCCGGGCCTCCTCCTGCAGTTTCTGGATCTCGGCCACGCGGGGATCGGTGCCGAAACTCAGCCATCCGAAGAACCAGGCGAGCAGCAGCGCGGCCACCGCGAAGAGGGCGAGGAGACCGAGCCACAGGGCCCAGCCCGGACCATCGGAGTCACGCGATACGTCGCGGCTGGGGCGTGATCGGAGTGTTGCTGTGCTCATGCGTGCTTCTCCTGAGCGGAGCCCGTAGGTGCGGGGCCCTGATAAATCGGAGTTTGTGGATCAGAGATTGTCGACGTGGCCGTCGAAGTAGAGAAAGTTTCTCGCGCCCTCGGGGGGCGACCAGTTGGGATCGTCGGTTTGGTTGGTGCCGACCTCGTCCGCCGTAAACAAACCCGCGAAACCCGTCATGTGAAACGGACCATACTCATAGAGCACCCAGAGTTTGGAGGTGGCGAGATTGCTCCCCAGGCGGCTCGAGGTCAACGCCTCCTCGCGGGTCTTGCCCTTGCTCTGGTCGGAATTCAGCAGCCGCCGAATCGGGTATTCGTAGCTCGTGCCCTCGTACGGCACGTCCTTGTACTCGGCGGGCCGCTGGGCCTCGGGAATCGTGGCCAACTTCGCCTGAATCTCCTGCCCGTAGGTCGAACCGGGATCACGGGCGAAATACAGGCTATCTGAAGGGCACCGAAACGCCTCTCGGCTGTTTTCGACAAAGGCTCCCAGAGCCGACGCGATGCTCGGACGGATCGGCTCCGCCGGCCAGCGGTTGAAGAGCTCCGAACTCGGCAGCGACGCGGCCACCGGAAACCGGCCTTTCGTCTTGCGGTCCATATAGGAGATCAGGGCAATCCCGACCTGCTTGAGATTCGACTTGCACTGAGTCCGCCGGGCGGCCTCCCGGGTCGACTGAACGGCGGGGAAGAGGAGCCCGACCAGCAGGCCGATGATCGAAATCACCACCAGGAGTTCCACGAGGGTGATGCCCCTCGGGGTCGAGCAGCGGCCGCGGAAGAAATGGACGGGTCGGAGAGGTGTCATGGATTCCTGAATCGCGCCGGTTTACCGGATGAGAACGTTTGCAGCGGCGACGGGGGCCGGTCTGCGGAATCTTGAACGGTCGAGGAGCCGAATCGGCGTGGTCCTTCGATTGTACAGGCGGCGTCGCGCCGGCGACGATACCTCCCGCTGGGGCGCAAGTCCCGGCGGAGCCGACATTTGGGGATGGTGAACGGGGTAAACAAACCCGGTCGCCTGAAGACTGCCCATCCGGCGAACCTTGCGGAATGGGGCGACACCGATGACCGGGACGCGATAATGATCGATGGGGCGGATGCTGCGGCGCGGTGCGATCGCGAGGAAGGCGAGCCTTCCTGTCGTGATTTAATCGTCGTCCGCACCGACGCGTCCCCGGCACCGCGGCGGACGGAGGCCCCGCTGGCAGCGGCGGCTGTTTCGGCGAATGAATTGCTGGCCCTCCGGGCTCGGCACGCGGCCGAACTGGCCGACCTCCGCCGGCAGCTGCTCGAGGCCCGGAAGCAAGCCAGCATCGGCGAGCTCCTGGGCACCACGACGCACGAGTTCAACAACGCGCTCACCACGATCCTCAACTACGCGCGGATGGGGCTCCGCCATCGTGATCAGCCCACCCGCGACAAGGCCCTCGAGAGGATTCTGTCGGCAGGAACCCGGGCCGCCAAAATCACCGCCAGCGTGCTGTCGATGTCGCGAAACCGGTCGAGCCGGTTCGAACCGACCGACCTCCTGTTGCTCACCGAAGACGTGCTCGTGCTCTTGGAACGCGAGATGATGAAGTATCGCATCCAGGTGGAGCGGGAGTTCGCCGCGGTGCCGCGGGTCTCCGCGAATCCGAGCCAGTTGCAACAGGTGCTCCTGAACCTGCTGGTCAACGCCCGTCAGGCGATGCCGACCGGCGGCCGGCTGATCCTCCGGCTCTCCCACGACGAGGCCACGGGGTTCGTCGACCTGATGGTCCGCGACACCGGCTCCGGCATGCCGCCCGACGTGATGCGGAAGATCTTCGAACCGCACTTCACCACGAAGTCGGGGCCCGACGAGACCGGCAAGGGGGGCAGCGGCATGGGCCTCGCCTCCTGCCGCGAGATCGTCGAGGCCCACCGCGGACGCATCCGCGTCGAGAGCGCTCCGGGCAAGGGCACGGCGATGACGATCCGCCTGCCGATGCTCGCGATCCAGACCGGCGAGCGTCGCGGGGCGTAACGCCGGCTGGCGGTTCGTTCCTCTCGGGAAGCCCCAAGCGCGAGCGCGGGGTATACGCCCTCCACCCCGACCCGCTCCGCGTTGCCTTCCCGGCCACGACCCGTATACCCGTCGCTCGCGCTCCGGGCTTCCCTCGGCGGTGGCTTACGCGCTCTTGGTGCGGGCTTCACGGACGGGCACGACGGGCTCCGTGCCCTCGACGTTCCGCTCGTTGATCACGTAGGTGCTGCCCTGTTGCTCGGGCAGGTCGAACATGATGTCGAGCATCACGTCTTCCATGATCGACCGCAGACCGCGAGCCCCGGTCTCCTTCCGCATCGCCTTGCGGGCGATGGCGACGAGCGCCTCGTCGGTGAACTCGAGGTTGCAGTTCTCGAGGCTGAACATCTTCTGATACTGCTTGACCAGCGCGTTCTTGGGATCATTGAGCACCTTGACGAGCGCCTGCTCGTCGAGCGGCTGCAGCGACGAGATCACCGGGAGCCGGCCGACGAGTTCGGGAATCAGGCCAAACTCCAGGATGTCGTCGGAGTCGACCTGCGGCAGCAGTTCGGCCAGGTCGGCGTCGCCGCGGTAACCCGTCGGCTGGCCGAAGCCGATCGTCTTCTTGCCCAGCCGCTTGCCGATGATCTTGTCGATCCCGACGAACGTGCCGCCGCAGATGAAGAGGATGTTCGACGTGTCGATCTGGATGTACTGCTGCTCGGGATGCTTGCGGCCTCCCTGCGGCGGCACGTTGGCGACGGTGCCCTCGAGCATCTTCAAGAGCGCCTGCTGCACGCCCTCTCCCGAAACGTCGCGGGTGATCGAGACGTTCTGGCTCGTCTTGCCGATCTTGTCGATCTCGTCGATGTAGAGCACGCCGCGCTGGGCCGCCTCGATGTCGAAGTCGGCGGCATTGAGCAGCTTGAGGAGGAGGTTCTCGACGTCTTCGCCCACGTAGCCGGCCTCGGTGAGCGTGGTCGCGTCGCCGATGGCGAAGGGCACGTCGAGGATCTTGGCGAGTGTCCGGGCGAGGAGCGTCTTGCCGCAGCCGGTGGGGCCGAGCAGGAGGATGTTGGACTTGTCGACTTCGACCTCTCCCGCCTCACGACCGAGATTGAGCCGCTTGTAGTGGCTGTGCACCGCGACGGCGAGCACCCGCTTGGCGTGCTGCTGGCCGATCACGTATTGGTCGAGGTGGGAGACGATCTCGCGAGGCGAGGGAATCGCGGTGAAGAGCTGCTTGCTGGTACCGCGCCGCTTCTTCTCCTGATCGAGGATCGACTGGCAGAGCTCGATGCACTCTCCGCAGATGTAGACGTCGCCCGGGCCCTCGACGAGCGGCCCGACGTCGCGGTAACTCTTGCGACAGAACGAACAGAACGCGTTCTTCTTGGTCGTTCCGCCGGCGCCCCGCCGACCGAGCCCGCCCACGTCTTTCCCGGATGGCATCAGTTCATTCCCTCCCGTGCTTCGGCCCGGCATCATCGACGGGCGGCTGCTGCCGACCGTCGCGTGCGGGTGCGCCGATCCGCGTTCGCGGTTCGACGAGTGTTCTTATGTTTCGGTATTCCTCTTCGCTCAGCACACCTTGGTCGCGGAGATTTTTGTATCCGACGAGCGTTCTTTCCCATTCCACCTGATCGTCAACGACCGGACGCCATCTTGCGCGGATCATGACGATCGCAACGATCCCGGCCCCGACCAGCAGGGCGAGCAGGATCACGGTGGTCAGGAACGCTGGCACAAGTCGCTGACCCCCTGTCGGGGGCCGGTCGCGGACACGACCCGTCCGGGGACGGCCTGGCCGCCTGAACCCGTCCGTGGGTCAATGGATGACCAAAGTATGGCAGCCTGCCGCCGACCAGGTCCAGAAGAAAATCCCCGCAGATTCCGTAACCGGCACAGCCTCGCGGCCCTGCTCGACCCCAGGGGATCGCGTGATGGCAGATGGGGCGACTCTGCCGATTTTAAGGAAACACCGTGGCGCACGGCGTTTGTTCCGCCGATCTATAAGCCATGGTGTTTTCGGGATACTCGGGGTCCGTCCATGCGACGCATCCCCCGGTCTGGCAGCGGCTGTTGGCCGCCATTGCCGTCGCGTGCGCGTATGCCTGCCCACTGGCGGCCCAGCCGTTGGCGGCTCCCGGCCTGCCGGAACTCGTGCGGACGAAGCACCGCACCTTCGCCATCCCCTTCCGGATTTCGAAATCTGAAGACCCCGACGCCGATGCCTCCCCGCAGAAGGTGGTGCTCGACGTGTCGACGGATCTCGGCGCCACATGGCAGCCGGCGGGCGAGGCCGCACCGACGGCAACGTCGTTCAGCTACCGCGCCGAGACCGACGGCGAATATTGGTTTCGGCTGCGGGCCCTCGACAAGAAGGGCCGTTCGCGTGGAGGCGAAGGGCCGGACATCCGCGTGCTCGTCGATGCCGCCGGTCCGCGGCTCGCGGGCCGCGTGTGGAAGGGAGGCGACGGCGAGATCGTCTGTCGCTATGCCGCAGCCGACGATTCACTGAAGCTCGAGTCGCTCAAGGTGGAGTATCGCGGCTCCGGCGACAAGGCGTGGAAGCCGGTGGCCGCCCAGGCCATTCTCGCCCGTGAGTCTCCGGCTCATCTCGTGGGCGAGGAGATCTGGTGGGCCGGCGAGAAGGTCGAGACGATGACCGTGCGAGTCGCCATCGCCGATTCATCGGGCAACCAGACCGTCAAACAGTTCACGCTTGAACCGTCCGATCCGCAGGTCGATCAGGTGGCGCTCGCCAAGGAGATCGGTGTGCCACCGCTGCCCGAGCAGTCCGTGGCCGATGGGGCCGCCATCCCCGGTGGTCTCGCCATGGCCAGCGAGCCCACGACCCGCAATCCGCTCACGCCCCCCGCCGCCGGCGGCGATTGGTCGCCCGAGGCCGCGGGAACGTGGTCCGACGGACAACCGCTGTCGCCGGCCGGTTCAGCCACGCCGGGCGACGGCGACAGCCGGAGCGTCCTCGTGCGGCCGGCCAACTCGTCGGCCGCGTCGCTCCCGCCACCGGCCGAAACCGCTCTTGCCTTGCAGCGAGAGGCGGCCGGCGGTTCCGGGATCACCCGATCGGCCTCGGGCAGCAGTTTCGAATACCGCGGCCGTCCGCTCCACCTGACGCAATCGCGGCGATTCGTCTGGGACTACGAGATTCCCGCCGTCCACGCCGCCGCCGTCCACGCCGCCGGCCCGCTCCGCGCCGAACTCTGGACCACGAAGGACGGCGGCGTGACCTGGCAGCGGACGGCCGTCGACAAGGATGGCCAAAGCCCGATCGAAGTCACGCTGACCGCAACCGGGCTTTATGGGGTGCGGCTCGAACTCGTCGCCGACTCGAGCGGCGATGCCAGCGGGCCGCGGTCGGGCACCGCCCCGGACGCCTGGGTCGGCGTCGATGAGGAACCGCCGCAGGTCGAACTCGTGGAGATCGGCCGCGACGAGTCGTCGCCGCTGGCCACGCTGGTCATTCGATACGTCGTCCGCGAGCCGCTGATCGCCCCGGGGGCCGTGCGCCTGCTCTACTCACCCAACGCGGACGGCCCGTGGGCGACGATCGCCAACGGCGTCGAGAATCAGGGCGTGTACCGGTGGACCCCCGACCGCAACGTGCCGGCGAAGGTCCACGTCCGCGTCGAGGCGGTCGACGTGGCGGGCAACATGGGATCGGCCAAGTCGCCCGAGGCGATCTCGATCGAAGCGCCGCGGTTCGGCGGCCTGCGGCCGTTGCCGGCCAGCCCGTGAGCCACGGCAGTCGCGTGTCGGCTCCCACGGCGACATAATGCCGGCGTGATGAACCCGAAGCCGTTCATGCTGCCCGATCTGGCGGCGCCGGCGTGACTCGCTTCCCCGTGCCGGCTCCGATCCCATGGCCAACGCCCTCTCCGCACTCGACATCCTCGCCCAGCCCGACGCCTGGGCCATCGGCGAACCGTCGCTCCTCGTTCTGCATGGCGACGAGCCCTTTCTCGTGCTGCAACTCCTGGAACTGATCCGCACGCGGCTCTGCCCCGACGAGGCCGACCGCGGCTGGGCATGGCGGGAGTTCGCCGGCGAGGAGCCGCTCGATCCCCGCGACGTCTTCGACGAGGCCGCCACGATCCCGATGTTTGCCACGGCCACCCGCGCGGCGGTGGTGCGACAGGCCGACATGTTCGTCACCGCGGCCCGCGACCGGCTCGAGGCGATCGCAGGAGCCAACCGGGGCCGTCGCGGCCTGGTGATCCTGGAGGTGAAAACCTTTCCGTCCAACACGCGGCTGGCCAAGGCCGTGGCGAAGCAGGGCCTCGCGATCGAGACCTCGATCCCACAGCGTGCCGACCTCGCGGGCTGGGTGCGGAAGTGGGCCACGTCGCGGCACGGCATCACACTCGCTGCGGCCACCGCCCAGCGGCTGCTCGAACGCCTCGGCGGCGGCATCGGTCAGATCGATCAGGCCCTCGCGCGGCTCGCCGCCGCGACCGATCCGAAGGCGAAGTCGGTCGCGATCCCACCGGAGGCGATCGACGACTTCGCGGGCTCGCCGCAGGAGCGAACCGCCTGGGGCATGATCGATGCCGCGGCCGGCGGCGACACGCGGCGGGCGATCGCCGAACTCGCCGACCTGATCGATGCGGGCGAGAATCCGATCGGCATCTCGGCCCAGATCGCATCGGTGCTGCGGCGGCTCTCGACGGCGGCGCGACTGCTGGCCCTGCCCGCGGAGGCGGGGCGGCCCGCCGGTGTGGAGCAGGCGCTCCGCGAAGCGGGCGTGGCGGCGTGGCCCAAGGCGCTCGCGCAGGCGAAGGAGTCGCTCGGCCAGCTCGGGCCGCGGCGGGCCCGCAGGCTGCCGGTCTGGCTGCTCGACCTCGACCTCGCGCTCAAGGGGGAGGCTTCCCGGGGACTGCGCGCGAGGCTGGCATTGGAGCGACTCTTCTGCAAGATGGCCCGCGGCGGTGAATCCGCCGGCCGTGCCCCGACACGGCCGCCTTCGCGCATGCCAGGAGCCCGCTCATGAACGCCGAAACCCATGCCGATCCTCGCGATCTCTGGGACAACCCCCTCGCTTCCCGCTATGCGTCGTCCCAGATGACGCGGCTCTGGAGCGACAACCACCGCTACAAGCTCTGGCGGCAGACATGGCTGGCGCTCGCGGAGGCGGAGGCCGAGCTCGGCCTGCCGATTTCGCCGGGCCAGCTCGCCGAGATGCGGGCTCACCTCGAGCCGATCGACTTCGCGAAGGCGGCCGATTACGAGCGGCGGATGCGGCACGACGTCTTCGCCCACCTGCATACCTTCGCCGACGCTTGTCCTTCGGCGCGGCCGATCATCCACCTCGGTGCCACGAGCGCGTATGTCACCGACAACGTCGACCTGATCCTGATGCGGGAGTCGCTCGACCTCGTCGCCGCGCGGCTCGCCACGGTCATCGAGCGGCTCGCCGCCAAGGCTCTCGAGACGAAAGACATCGTCTGCCTCGGCCGCACACACCTCCAGCCCGCGCAGCCGACCACGATCGGCAAGCGGCTCTGCCTCTGGATCCACGACCTCGTTCTCGATCTCGAGGAGATCACGCACCGCCGCAAACTCCTCCGAGCCCGCGGCGTGAAGGGCACCACCGGCACGCAGGCGAGCTTCCTGGAGCTCTTCGGGGGCGACCATGCGAAGGTCCGCCGGCTCGACGAGCTGGTGGCGCAGAAGCTCGGCTTCCACTCGTCGTACGAGGTGACGGGCCAGACCTACACGCGGAAAGTCGATTCCCAGGTCTGCGCGGCGCTGGCGGGCGTGTCGGAATCGACACACAAGGCGGGCAACGACCTGCGGCTTGCCGCCGCATGGGGCGAACTCGAAGAACCGTTCGAGACCGAACAGGTGGGCTCCTCCGCGATGCCCTACAAGCGCAACCCGATGCGGGCCGAGCTCCCGCAGGCGTTCCTCGCCACCGACGCGCAGCTCGTGATCTACGCCAACATCGCCGGCGGACTCGTGGTGCTGCCGGGGAGCATTCGCCGCAACCTCGAGGCGCATCTCCCCTTCCTCGCCAGCGAGAAGATCCTGATGGCGGCGACCACGGCCGGCGGCGACCGGCAGACGCTCCACGAGGCGCTCCGCACGCACAGCCACGCGGCGACGGCGCGGATCCGCGACGGGCATGCAAACGACCTGCCCGAGCGGCTCGCGGCCGATCCGCTCTTCGAGGGCATCGACATCGTGGCGGCAATGAAGCCCGACGAACTCGCCGGCCGCGCATCGCAGCAGGTCGAGGAGTTCATCGCGGAAGCGGTGGAAGTGGCCCTCGCCACCTGCCCCACGCGAGCGCAGGAATCCGCCCTCCGCGTGTAGAGCCGGCGGATCATCGGCACGTTTCCGAATCGTGAGAAGCCGGGAAGGCGTGCGGGGTGGCGACGGGAGTGCGTGGCATCGGATGCCGAGGAAGCCCGGAGCGCGAGCGACGGGTAGACGGGCGACATCGAGGCAACGGCACGGGGCTCAGCACACGCCGATTCAGCGGCCACCCGTTTACCCCGCGCTCGCGCTTGGGGCTTCCCAAGGCACGAGCTCCGCGAGGGGCTGCCCGTGCCCCGAGAGCCGGGCTCGGCGGCCAGCGAAGCCAGGATGGCGAAGCGCAGCCGGCGTGCAGAGAGCGGAGGGCCGGGCACCGATCCGCCGCAGGCGGATTGGTCGACCCGTAGCGAACGTCCGGCTCTCGGGGCACGGGCAGTCCCGACCCGCACGACGCAAGAGCCCGCGGCCGATCGGCTTTCCAAGACACGACCCACGGGACGGTCTGCGGAGATCAGACCCGGTCCTGATGCCGGCTGCGGCTCTTGCTCGAGCGGCAGTCGAAGCACAGGCCGCTCACGATCAGGCGGTGCGACTGGGCACGAAACTGATGCTGGCCGGCGACCGCGTCGCAGATCCTGGCGACCTCATCACTCGAAAACTCGATCAGCTTACGGCAGCCCGTGCAGTAGAGGTGGTCGTGCTGCGGGTAGCCATAGTCGTGCTCGTAGACGGCGCGGCCGTCGAGCACCATCTTCTTGAGGAGCCCGGCATCGACCATTTCGGCGAGCGTGCGGTAGACCGTGGGCCGGCTGGCGCGGGCTCCCTCCGGAGTCTTGCGAAGATCGGCCAGGAGCTGTTCGGCGTCGAAGTGTTCGTGGTGGCTGGCCACGTGGTCGACGATCGTGCGCCGCTGCCGCGTGATCCGCTTGCCGCGGGTCTGCAGAAACTCGGCGAACCGCGCGGCGGGCGTGAGCGCCACGTCGACGCTGCCGAGCGAAAAATCGGGACCCACGGCCATTTCAGAAATCCTCCACTGAGGATTGTAATCAGTCGCCCGCCTGCCGGCTTTGTGAGGTGGTGAGCAGCGGGCCTGCTCACCGGGATTTCCCGGGGCCGAAAACGCCGGCGGCCGGACCGTCACCGGTCCGGCCGCTCATGGTCGGTCACGTCGGGAAGAGCTTCCCGCCGGAGTGTTTCAGCTCAGCCGCTCGAGGAGGCGATCGAGGGCGATGTCGAGCTTGTCGGCCGTATCGTACGAGCCGTCGGCGATCGCCGCACGGATCGCGTTGACGCGGTCGAAGCGGATGTCGGCGGCCGCGTCAGCGGCCTTCACGCCGTCCACCGAGAGTGTCACGGCGTCGTGCACCTCGCCCACGCCCTGCTGCGGAGCAGCGGCCTGAGACGAACGAGCCGCCTCGACACCCTTCACGGCACCGAGCCCCTGCGAACCCTGCGTCGAAAACACACCAAAGATGTTCATGATTGCACTCCTGGCAGGCCCTTGTTCCGATCCCCGTCGTCCCCCTCACGGCCGCTTCTACGCGGCACACCGGCGGAGGGTTCATCGAGATGATCGCGATTCCGGACCTGCTTCCTTTCCATCCTATTGTTGCCGCGCTTCCGCGTTCCGGCGACTCCAGTCGTCGGACAGCGGCCGGTCATGTTCACGTGCCGGTCGCCGCAGCCAACTTTTCTTCATCGACAGACCAGACAGAAAACTTCAGCCAATTTTTTACCTGCCAGTTTTTCCCATCCTGCCGGTTTCGGCGGGGGAGCGGCCTTCGCAGACCGCCCAGCCAGCCCGGCCTTCTCACATCGCGAACTCGGGCTTCCGCCGGCCCAACTGCCCCTGCAGACGCTCGACGATCGCGCTGTGCATCTGACTGACGCGACTCTCCGAGAGGTCGAGGGTGGCCCCGATCTCCTTCATCGTCAGCTCCTCATAGTAGTAGAGGATGATGATCAGCCGCTCGTTGCGGTTGAGGCCCTTGGTCACGAGCCGCATGAGGTCGGCTTTCTGGATACGGCGCGTGGGGTCTTCCCCCTTCTTGTCCTCGAGGATGTCGATCTCGTGGACTTCCTTGGAGCTGTCGGTCTCGCACCATTTCTTGTTGAGGCTCACCAGGCTCACGGCGTTGGCCTCGATGAGGAGCTTTTCAAACTCCTCACGCGACAGGCTCATGTGTTCGGCCACCTCGGCGTCGGCCGGGGCGCGGCCGAGCTTGGCCTCGAGTTGCTTGAGCGCCTCGTTGAGCTTGCTGGCCTTGCTGCGGACGAGCCGCGGCACCCAGTCCATCGTGCGAAGTTCGTCGAGCATCGCACCGCGGATTCGCGGCACGCAGTACGTCTCGAACTTCACGCCCCGCGACATGTCGAACGCGTCGATGGCGTCCATCAGGCCGAACGTGCCGGCCGACGTGAGGTCGTCGAGTTCGACGCCGTCGGGAAGCCGGGACCAGATCCGCTCGCCGTTGTACTTCACGAGCGGCAGGTAGAGCTCGATCAGGCGGTTGCGGAGGTCCTCGTCGGACTGATCCTGCTTGAACCGCTTCCAGAGCTCCTGGACTTCCTCCGCCGACAGCTGGGTCGCGTACTGTGCCACGTCATCCTCCTTGACAGGTTCTCGATCGCATCTGCGAAGAGGTCGCGGCTCCGCCGGACACCTCCGCACCGTTGGACAGCACCCATGAGGTGCCGGCCGTCCCTCACCGCCGAGCCTGCTGGACCGACAAACTTCTCTTCATCGGCAGCCGCAAGACGGTCTCTTGATTCAACTTCGTGGTGCCCCTGCACCTTCCGCCGTTTCTCCAAAGTGCCCGGGTGATACCACCGCTGGTCTCTGTTTTTTCATTTCCGTGACGCCGCTCACGCCGCGCGAACCGTCTCCGCGACGCCCACGGTCGCAAACACCTCGAGTCGGTCCTCGTCGACAGTCTCCTCTTCCGCGAGGACGACGAGATCCGGCAACTGCTTGAGGAACGCCTCGCGAACCGCACGGCGAATCGACCACCCCGCCGGCGAGCCGGACCGCGGTGAGCCTGCCCTGTGGATCGCGTGCCCGGCGGCAGATCGTGCCTGCCAGCCGGCGACGCACGATCTCGGCGAGCTGCCACGGTTCGGCTGCTTCGGCGGCGTGGTCTGACATGATTTCGAGAAGCTCGGCGAGCGGCCGGATCGGCACGCCCTCGCGGAGCAGACATTGGAGCGTTCGCTGGATGCGGGCCACGGTGAGCACGCCGGGCACGATCTGCTCCACCACGGCCGGCTGCGCGGCCCGCAGGGATTCCACGAGACGGTTGGCGGCGTCACGGGTCAGCAGCCGGTCGGCACGGCGGCGGACGGCCGCCTCGACCGCGCGGACGATCGAGCCCGCATCGTCGTAGACCGCCGCCCCGCGGCGGCGGCAGGTGTCGGCCTGGGCATGGCTGACCCACGTCGCGGTGCGGCCCGTGAGTGGATCGATTGCGGCATCACCCTCGATCGGCGACGACTCGCCCGGCGGGAGGATCGCGAGCATGCGGCCCGCGGGAATCTCGTCCTCGATGACGACGTCGCCGGCGATCATGATTCGGTAGCCGCGGCCGGGCAGGGCGAGATCGTCGCGAAAGGCCACCTGCGGCAGGACGACGCCGAGATCCGCCGCAATCGTGCCGCGGAGCGTTGCCACGCGTTCGAGGAGCTGCCCGTCCTTGGCCACGAGACCGACGAGCCCGCGGCCGAGCTCCACGGCCACGCGGTCGTCGGCGAGCAGTTCGTCGGCGGGGGACGAGGCCCGGGGGACTGGCTTGCCGCGGGGCGGCTGCCCCGCATCGTCCGCGCCGGTGTCGGCCGTGCCGTCGGCCACGAGCGGCCGCCGCCCGAGCATGACGGCGGCCGTGAGCGTGACGGCTGCCATGCCCGCCAGCGGCAGGAAGGGCAGGCCGCTGAGCGACAGGATCGCGAGAAACACCCCGGTGATCGCCAGCACGTGGGGCTTGGCGGTGAACTGCCGGCCGAACTCCCGCGAGAGGTCGACCGCCTGGCTCGACCGCGACACGAGCAGCCCCGTGGCGACCGAGATGAAGAGCGCCGGCACCGCACTCGACAGGCCGTCGCCGATCGTAAGCCGGGCGTAGACGCCGAGCGCCTTGTCGACGGCCATGCCATGCTCGATGACGCCGATGGCGAGGCCGCCGACGATGTTGACGGCCGTGATGATCACGCTCGCCACCGCCTCGCCCCTGACGAACCGGCTGGCACCGTCCATGCTCGCGAAGAAGTCGGCCTGCCGCTGGAGGTCGAGCCGCATGCCCCGGGCCTGCTCACGGGTGAGCGTGCCCGCGTTGACCTCCGTATCGATCGCCATCTGCCGGCCGGGCAGACCGTCGAGCGCGAATCGGGCCGCCACCTCGCTCGTCCGCGTCGAGCCGGCCGTGATCACGATGAATTGCACGATCGCGATGATCGCGAAGATCACGCCCCCGACCACGAGGTTGTTGGCGGCGATGAACTCGCCGAAGGATTCCACCACCTCACCGGCGGCGGCAGACCCGTCGATCGCCGCCCGCGAGAGGATCAGCCGCGTGGTGGCGATGTTGAGCACGAGCCGGACGAGCGTGATCCCCAGCAGGAACGTGGGAAAGATGCTCATGTCGAGCGGCGTCCGCGCCGCCAGGGCACCGAGCAGGGCGACCACGGAAATCGTGAGGTTCACCGCCAGGAGCACGTCCACCACGGCCGCCGGCACGGGCGCGAGCACCACCAGCACGGCCAGGAGAATGGCCGCGGGGATCGCGTAGTCCATGATGTGAGCGGAGACGGGGCGGCGGAGGGCCGCGGCCGTTCCGAGTGGCTGTGCCATGCGAACGAGTGCCGTGAACGAATGCAAAGGGTTGGGCCGGCGGGATTTCTGGCCCGTCCGAAGGCGGGACGGTAGCGGGCGAGCCCGAGACGGTCCAGACCGCTCACCCCGAACTGAAACCGCTACAATTCGGCCTTTCGTCATCCTCCCCCATTCATTCCCCGACCTTGGAACGTCCCATGCACTTCGATCGCTTCGGGCTCGCCTTCGACTATCCCGACAACTGGTCGGTCGATACAGCCGATGCGGATGGCCGCTACGCGACCGTCACCGTCTATTCGCCGGAAGGCGGCTTCTGGTCGGTGAGCGGCCACGCCGGCGGCGGCGACCCCCGCGAACTCGCGGCGGCGGTCGTGAGCCAAATGAAGAAGGACTATCAGGAGCTCGACAGCGAACCGGCCACCGACGTCATCGAGGGGAACGAGCTGCCCGGGTTCGATCTCAACTTCTATTGCCTCGATCTCACCAATACGGCCCACGTGCGGACGCTGGAAACGCCCGAGGCCGTGTACCTCATCCTCTGCCAGGCCGAGGACCGGGAGTGGGATCGCGTAGCGGACGTGTTCGCCGCGATGACGACGAGCTTCGTCCAGGCAACGCTCTGACGACGGCCGAAGCCGGCGGGTCGCGGAAAAACGGCTTGGCCCCGCGATAAGCGAGGGCTGTCTGTCGCCACACCCGAGCGACGGTGCCTAAGGTCCGCGACCCTTTGCCGGGCCGACCGCGGGTCCACCACCCGCACGTTCACGGTAGGTTGCACACCGCGTGCCGGACGCCAGTCTGCCCAAAAATCATGATTTTTGGGTGGGATTATGCCGTTGGGGCCGGCCGCGAGGCCGCCCCGCCGGCCTGAAGTTCCCTGTTTTTCAATCCCTCGAGGGTGTTTTGCCTGGAGAAATTTGGAGTTTTTACCGAAACACGATTCTCCATCTCCCCGCACGCAACGGGCGAGTTGCTACGATTCCCGCGGTCGATGCCCCGGTTTCATCCTTTCCCCTTCTGGACTCGCGACCTTGCACCTGTTCGCCGACCTGGCCGCCTCCGCTCCCTTCGGCGGCGAGATCCAGATGTCCCACTGGATCGCCTTCGCGGTCTTCGTGATCGTGATGCTGACGCTCGACCTGACCGTCTTCCACAAGAAGTCGCACGAGCCGTCCCTCCGCGAGAGCGCCTTCTGGACCTGCTTCTGGTCGGCCCTGGCCCTGGCCTTCAACGGTCTGGTCTGGTGGTGGCTGGGGGCCAAGCCGGCGCTCGAGTTTCTCACCGGCTACCTCGTCGAATGGTCGTTGTCGATGGACAACGTCTTCGTGTTCGCGGTGGTCTTCGCCTACTTCGGCGTGCCGCTCAAGTATCAATACCGCGTGCTCTTCTGGGGCATCCTCGGCGCCGTGATCATGCGGCTCACGTTCGTGCTCCTCGGGGCGGAACTCGTCGAACGCTACAAGTGGATTCTCTGGGTATTCGGTGCCTTCCTGATCTACACGGGCATCAAGCTGGCCCTCGGCGGCGGCGACCACGAGCCCGGCGAGAACGCCCTGATTCGCTTTTTCAGGAAGTTCATCCCGGTCTCCAAGGAGCCGGCCGGTGACCGGTTCTTCATTCGCGAGAACGGAAAACTGCTCGCCACGCCGCTGTTCCTCGTGCTGCTCGTGGTGGAGAGCACCGACGTACTCTTCGCGGTGGACAGCGTGCCGGCGATCCTCGGCGTGGTCACACCCGGCACCCACTACATGCGGTTCATCGCCTTCACGTCGAATGTGTTCGCAATCCTCGGCCTGCGGGCCCTCTATTTCCTCCTCGCCGGCGTCATGGACCTGTTTCGCTTTCTCAACTACGGCCTGATCCATCCCGCCGTGTCGCTCGTGATCATCGTGTCGCTGATCGGCGCGAGCGTGGCGGCGTCGCTCGCCTTCCCCGAGCGGAAGCACGGCGGCGAGATCGCCGACGATGGGCACGGCAAGCCCGACCAGACGTAGCGAGTCCGCGCCGCCTCTCGTCGGGAAGCCCCAAGTGCGAACGCGGGGAATACGGCCTCCACCCCAACCCGCTCCGCATTTCCCTCACACACGCCACCCGGCTACCCGTCGCTCGCGCTCCGGGCTTCCCGGAGCCGCGGCCATCTGATCGGCGGCGTGACGGGTCCGGGCTAGCATGTGACCGTGGCAGCCAAGGCTGGCCGCGAGTGATTCGTCCGCGAGGATCGCCGTGAGCGCCCGGGCGAGGTCGGCCGGGTCGCCCGGGGCGTGCAGCAGGCCAGCTTGTTCGGCGTCGAGCAACTCCGGAAAGGCGCCGTGATTCGAGGCCACCACCGGCACGCCCGCGGCCAGGGCCTCGATCGCCGACAGCCCCTTGGCCTCGGGCCGCGGCGTGGGCAGGGTAAAGACGTCGATCGATTGAAAGAGGTCAAGCTTCGCGGCCCGATCGATCTGGCCGAGCCAGCGAAACCGATCGGCCACGCCGAGATCGCGGGCGAGCGCATGGCATGACGCGAGGTAGTCGCGTTCGGCCTCGATCGTCGCCCCCGCCGCGATCACTTCGACGTCGTGCCGGGACGCCACCAGCGGCAACGCCCGCACGAGTTGATCGAGGCCCTTCTCGGGGCAGCCACGGGCCAGGAAGCCAATCATGAGCCTGCCGCCCCGAGCACGCCTCCGCGACACGAGATCCGGCTGTTCCGAAGGAAACGCCGCGAGATCGAGGCCGTGCGGGATCACGGCGATGCGGTCGCGCGATACGGCCAGCCGCTGACTCATCGCCGCTGCGAAGGCACAATTGAAGGCCACGAACTGATCGACGTCGGCTGCCCGCTCGCGGAGCAGTTCGCTGATCCGTGAGTGATGCGGCTCGGGGATCGCATCGAGAAACACGTCTTCACCCGAGAGGCTCGACACGATCCTCGCCCGGGTCGCCCTACGGATCGAGCGGGCGAGGCCCATGAGCAGCGCATTCGAGAGATGGACCACATCGGGCCGCACGTCGCGGGCCAGCCAGTCGGCGAGCTTCGCCACCTCCTTCCGCTGCCGGCCCCGCTCCCCTTCGAGGGTCGAGACCGTGAGCGGCCCGAGGTCGGCGGCCTTCGCGCCGCCCGTGCGGCCGGAGAGCCATTCGAGCAGGGCCCGCGAATCGAGCGGCCGGTCCACGAAGGCCGGGGTCTGGCGAAACAGCGGCACGTGCTCTTGCAGCCAGACGTTGACGCCCCCCATCACGACCTTCCGCTCGGCGACGTTTTCCTCGTCGGTCGTCGTCGGCACGTAGGCCGGCACGAGGATCGCGTCGCCGCCGCGCGAGCGGAGCGCCTTCACGAGCGTGTTGTCGTGCAGGCAGGTGCCGCAGAGGCGGCCCCCGGCACCGGCGGTGATGTGGACGATCTTCACGCGCCGCGGCCTTCGAGATGAATCACGACCAGCGCCAGATCGGCCGGCGTGATCCCGCTCACGCGGCCCGCCTGGCCCAGCGTGCGCGGACGGATGCGGGCGAGCTGCTCGCGGGCCTCGGCGCGGAGGTGCCGCACGCCGGCGTAGTCGAAGCCCTCGGGGATCAGCCGCTGGGCCTGCCGCTTCTGCCGTTCGATCCGCTCGCGGTCGAGCGCTACGTAGCCGGCGTAGCGGATGTCGTTTTCGATCTGCGCGGCGGCAGCGCGGGACACAACGGCGAGCTGCGGCGCCGCGGCGACGGCCTGCGCCCAAGTGAACTCCGGCCGCTTGAGCAGATCGGTAAGCGACACGCCACCGAGACGATACGCGGCGAGGACTGCGAGCGTCGCCTCCATCTCGGCCGTCTTGGCCGCGAGCCGCGTCGCACGATCGGGTTCCGCGAGGCCGTGCCGCTCCGCCAGCGGCGTGAGTCGGCGGTCGGCGTTGTCATGCCGCAGCGCCAGCCGGTGCTCCGCGCGGCTGGTGAACATCCGGTAGGGCTCGTCCACGCCGCGGGTCACGAGATCGTCCACGAGCACTCCGATATAGGAATCCTCGCGCTCGAGCACGAGCGGTTCGCGACCCGCCGCGGCGAGCGCCGCGTTGGCTCCGGCCACGAGCCCCTGCGCCGCGGCCTCCTCGTAGCCGGTGGTGCCGTTGATCTGCCCCGCGAAGAAGAGCTTCTGTGCCTGCTTGCTTTCGAGCGTGGGCAGGAGCTGGTCGGGCGGGCAGTAGTCGTATTCCACCGCGTAGCCATACCGCATGATCGCCGCCCGCTCGAGACCGGGCACCATCCGGACCATGGCATCCTGCACGTCCCGCGGGAGGCTCGTGGAGATGCCGTTGACGTAGATCTCGCGCGTCTGCCGCCCCTCGGGCTCCAGGAAGAGCTGATGACTCTCCTTGTCGGCGAAGCGCACGACCTTGTCTTCGATGCTCGGGCAGTAGCGGGGTCCCCGCGACTCGATCTGGCCGGTAAACATCGGCGCGCGGTGGAGGTTGGCCCGGATCAGGTCGTGGATCTCGGGGGAGGTCCGCGTGATCCAGCAGACCATCTGCTCCTGCTCGATCGTGTCGGTGAGAAAGGAAAACGGCTGCGGCTCGGCGTCACCCGCCTGCACCTCGAGTTGCGAGAAGTCGATCGACGTGGCCGACAGCCGGCAGGGCGTGCCCGTCTTGAAGCGATCGACCCGCAGGCCGAGCCGACCGAGTGCGGCCGAGATGCCCGACGTGGTGCCCTCCCCCGCCCTGCCGCCGGAGACACGCGCCTCGCCCGTGTGCATGACGGCCTGGAGAAACGTGCCGGTCGTGAGCACGACGGCCGCCGCGCGGTATTCGGCGTCGCCGCGGACGCGCACGCCCCGGATCCGCCACGGCGTCACGGAGCCCGCGGCCGTCGGCTCGACCACGAGATCCTCGACCGTCTCCTGTCGCAGATCGAGATTCGGCGTCTCCTCGACGAGCCGCTTGACCTCCATCTGGTAGAGCTTCTTGTCGGCCTGCGCGCGGGGGCCGTGCATCGCCGGCCCCTTGGAGCGGTTCAGCACGCGGAACTGGATGCCCGTGGCGTCGATCGCCCGGCCCATCACACCGCCGAGCGCATCGACCTCCCGGACGAGCTGCGCCTTGCCGACGCCGCCGATCGCCGGATTGCAACTCATCTGGCCGACCGTGTCGCAGTTGCCCGTGAGCAGCGCCGTGCGGGCACCGAGCCGCGCCGCGGCGCAGGCCGCCTCCACGCCGGCATGGCCGGCTCCGATCACGAGCACGTCGTAGTCATACACGCTTGCCATCGGGGTCGAGTGTAGCAAGGCGAAGGAGGCTATCATGGCCGTCGAGATGCGAAGCGAGGTGTTTTTCATGCGGATGACGGCCAGCCTGTTGATGCTGCTCTCGTGGCCTGCGTGTGCCGACGTCACCCGGGCCGACGAGCTCGTCGCGATCGAAGACTGCACGTTCGTGCCCGTCGGCTGGGCCGATGGCGACAGCTTTCGGATTCGTACTCCCGCGGGCGAGGAACACACCGTTCGTCTCTACGGCGTGGACTGCATGGAGCATCACGTGAGCGGCGAAACCGACGCCCGCCGACTCCGGAGTCAGCGGCGGTACTTCGGGATCGCCGAGGTGCGGGCCGACGCGACGGCGTCGATCGAGTTTGCCAAGCAGCTCGCCGCCGAGGCGACGGCCGAGACCCGGCGGTTTCTCGCCGAACCGTTCACCATCCATACGAGTTTTGCCGACGGCCGCGGCGACGGCCGCTTCAAACGGATCTACGCTTTCGTCTTCGACTCGCACGGCCGCGACCTTGCCGCGCACCTGGTCTCGAAGGGACTCGCCCGGGCATTCGGCGTCAGCCGCGGCACGTTTGTCGGCGAATCGGGCGATGACTACCGGGAGCGGCTCGCCGACCTCCAACTCCAGGCGGCGAAGCGGGCCGCAGGGATCTGGGCCCATACCGACTGGGACAAGTTGCCGCTCGAACGGCGGCTCGAACGCGACGAGGAACGGGAACTCCGCGAGGCCTTCGACGGCGCGGCGCCACCGGCAGGTTTCGTGGTCGATCCCAATACCGCCTCGCGAAACGATCTCATGCGGCTCCCCGGCGTCGGCGAGCCTCTCGCCAACCGGCACCTCGAGGGCAGGCCTGACCGCCGGCTGATCGACCTCCTCGAGATCGAGGGCATCGGCCCGGCGAAGTTCCGCAGCCTCAAGCCGCTGCTGCGGATCGACGCGACCGAACCAGCGGAGCGTCCGGCTCCACCCACGCCCTGACCGGCAACGTCCTCGCGGTCGCTCCAGCCTACCTGATCC
>JAIOPD010000133.1 GCA_021414115.1 Planctomycetia bacterium | reverse complement strand
GTGATCGTGAACGTGCCACTGCCAAGAGCCGAGGCGTTGTTGAGGTCGAGTTGGCCGGCCGAGAGCGTGAGGCCGCCGGTGAACGTGTTCGAGCCGGTGAGGACCATCCGGCCGGCCCCGGCCTTGACGACGCGGCCGCCGTTGTTGTCCGTCCCGGCATCCACGAGCGGCCCGACGGCGAGGTCGATGCCGTCGGAGGTGGATCCGGAAGCGACGTCGAACGTGAGCGCGCCACTGCCGCTGAGCCGCAGCGAGATGCCGCCGGAGAGCGTGGAGCGGGTGGAACTCGCGAGCGTCTGGAGCGTGGGGGTGAGCGTGTTCGAGTTGATCCAGCCGAACGACGAGCCGGCGATCGTGCCGCCAGTGAGGACGATCGAGTTGGCAGCCAGGCCGGCGCCCAACTGCCCGCCTGTGATGTTGAGCAGGCCGCCGTTGATCGCGATCGACGTGACCGACGTGCCCGAGTACTGGGCACCCGACCGCGTGCCGCCGTAGCCGAGCGACCAAGTGGTCGCGTTCGCGTTCACCGTGGCACCGGCGTTGATCGTGAGGCTGCCGCGGATGTTGCCGCTCTGCCCGCCGCTGCCAAGCGTGAGCGTGCCGCCGTTCACGATCGTGCCGCCAGAGTAGGTGTTTTGCACGTTGCCGAGCGTGAGCGTGCCGGCATCGCTTTTCGTGAGGCTGCCGGTGCCGGAGACGATGCCAGAGAGCATCGAGTTGCCAGAGCCGGCAACTGTCAGGCCGAATCCGCCGTTGACGATGGCGGCACTGGCCGTGAGCAGGCTTGATGAGTTATTAGTCCAAGATTGAGCGGCACCGAGCGTCACGGGGCTTGAGAGCGTGACGGCGCCAGCACCGGCATTCATCGTCAGGCCACCGCTACCGAGCGTGAGCGTTTGGCCCGCCGTGCCGAGCGTATAGGTGCCGGAGAACGGATTGAACGTGAGCGAACCCGCGGCCGTCGTCGCCGACAGGGTGACCGCACCGCCCGTGCCGCTCACGCCGAACACGGCGTCGTCGCCGGAAGTCCACGTCACGTTCGACGTGCCGTTCCACCATTGGCTGCCACCGAGCCAGGTACCGGCGCCGTCGGACACGCCACCGGTTGCGCCATCGGCATCCCAGGTGACCGTGGCGGCACGGCCGACGACCGCACCGGCGGCAAGGGCCACGACAAGGACGGTGCACAGCGGCCGCCAAAGAAAACGAGAATTCATCTGCTCTTTTCCTTGAACTGAGCGGCCGATGCAGGCGCCGCGAGGCGGGCGACCGAAACTTCATGCACGCGTGTTTGGGCGGTGCCATACTGCGAGAGGGCGATGTTCGTGATCGACGCCGGTGGCGTCGAATAGGAACACCGGGCCACCGGCTCGTCGTCGCGGAGGAAGTAGGCCATCCACGCACGGCTCCGGGTGTCGAGCAGAATCGACCGCCGCTGGCGTCCGGTCGCGACGTCGATCGGCATCACGAGCCCTTCGGTTCCGGGCCCACGAAACGCAAAATTGCCTTCGAACCCCGGATGGTGGATCTCATGCCGCTGGCCCATCCATGCGTGGACTTGGGGAACTTGAAGCGGGTTCTGGGCCGAGTTCATAGCGGGGGCAAGACAAATGACGAACCAGTTGTGGCCCCCGGCAAAGACGTCGAGGTCGATCGAGATTCGGTAGAGCCAGCCAGCTTCGGGCTGGAAGGGCAGAAGTGCCGAGCCGGAGCCCGCGGCCAGAAGGACTTTTTCCGACGGGCTGAGCGTCCAAGTGCCGGGCGCGGCCCAGGCCGCGGTGCCCACGCCGCCACGGGAGGCTGGCGTCGAGCCTTCAAGCGGACCGCTCGCCACGAACGTGTCTCGGTAGATCATCTCGGCCGAGGCTTCGTTCCAGCCGATCTGGTCCAGGAAGGATTTTTCGGGTTTACCGTCGGCCTTGGGCAACGCCCGCACAAACGTGCGGGCGAGCGACCGGCTTCCCGTACCAACGCGTCCGGCTTCGTCGATGCCGGCAGACTCGCCCACGCCGAGCCTGACGGCAACCTCGCCTTGGGCGGTGTCGTGGTCGACCGCGGCGAGTTCCACAAGCCCTTCGAACACATGCACACCCGTGTCGCCCGACTCCTCCACGTGAACGCCGAACTCCGTCCCCAGATCGTGAACCAATCGCTTGGGTGTGCGGACGGTGAAGAGCGGCACGAGATCGCTCGCCGATCGATCGGCAGACTCGGAGGCTTCGTCGTGCTTCGTGCGGGCAGCAAGGCGGCCGCGGACGAGCCGGCCGGAGTCGGCACCCAGCACTTGGTAGGAGGCCGGACCCTCGATCACGACCTCTGCACCGGCGTGGTGCGTCACCTGCACCAGCCCCGCAGCCACGTCGATGCGAGTGCCCTGTGGGAGGGCGTCCCAGTCGTGCCACGATTGCCGTGCGGACGACCAGCGAACGCGATGGAGGCCGGTGATTCGGGCCACGATCGGCGGCGCGCTGCGGGCCGCGGCGGCGAAGGCCGAGTCGCCGGAACGGTCGATCGTGAGGCCGCCGGCGGCCACGAGAAACGCGGTGAGCAAGGTGGCCGCAAAGAGGCAGGCAAACGGCGCCGGCCGGGCGAGCAGTCGCAGCCAGCTAACGACAACCTGCCCGGCCAGGCCCACCGCGGCGGCAAATCGCCGCCGAGGGCCGGCTGTGTCTGCCGCGACCCGCGAGCCGCCTTCCGAAGATGCCTTGCGGCCGGCGGCTGCGAAGGCGCCACGGCTCCCCGGACGGGCGGTCACGACCCGGCCGCGATGCCACCGCCAGAGGAGCTCCGAGTGAAGCCGCGTGGCGGCCAGATACTCGGCCCGGTTGGCAGGATCGCGCAGCAAGCCCTCGAGTTGGTCGCGGTCGGCATGCGTTGCCGTGCCCTGGCACAGCGATTCGATGAGCGTGTGCAGCTGCGTCATCGCGGCCCCTCCGTGGCGAGCGACCCTGCGATACAGCCGAGCACCGCCTGCTTGATCCGCTGCAGCCGCATCGTGAGCGCGGCCGGAGAAATCCGCATATCGGCGGCGATCTCCTTGATCGTGTGGCTGCCCTCGTAGCACCGCCGCAGGAGCTGCCGCTGCCGCTCGTGGATCTTGGCCAGGCAGTCGTCGAGCAGATCCCGCCTGGCATCACTCTCCGCTTCGGTCCGCAGGTGCTCCTCGGCGATTTCGGCCAGCAGTTGCTCGCTCAGATACACACGGCCCCGGCGGTCGCGTTTGCGGAGATAGTTGAAGACCTCGTGCTTGGCGAAGCCGCAGGCCCAGGGCAGAAACTCGCGGCTGCCGTCGTATTGGTCGTGCTTTTTCCAGAGCAGGAGGCAGGTCTGCTGGTAGAGGTCTTCGATGTCGGCCTGATGGTGAACGAGCGAGCCGATGAAGGCGTAAATCCGCCGCTGGTGGCGGACCAGTTCGGCGACGAAATCTCCGCCGGCAATGCCTTCTTGGGCATTGCGCGAAACCGCATCCTGGGCTGATCTGACCGCCGACATTGTTCCACCTGCCGAATGGCAGAAAAGAATCCCCCGAGAAGCCTGGCCCTTGAGAAGTCCGGTCGTGTGCAGACCGAGCCTTTCCCAACGCCAGAGTGGAGCCCTTTCCTTGGTGTATCGTGTGTCGGGGGCGGAATCTAACGGTCGGGCCGATTTTTCCCGAAAAAGCGGGCAATTTCGTGGCTCGCGCGTGCCCCATCGCGCTCAGGAAGCCCGGAGCGCGAGCGACGGGTAGACGGGCGGCGACCTCGTTGGCGGCGCGGAGCCGGGCGATATGGCAACCCGTATACCCCGCGTTCGCGCTTGGGGCTTCCCGACCAGAGGCAGCGCAGAGGGGCATGACGGCAC
>JAIOPD010000008.1 GCA_021414115.1 Planctomycetia bacterium | reverse complement strand
TCTCTTCGATTGCGACGGCACGCTCGCCGATACGATGCCGGCCCACTACCGGGCCTGGCTGGCCGTAACGCAGCCGCATGGGCTCGCGTTTGACGAAGACCGCTTCTACTCGCTCGGCGGCCGACCCACGCGGGACATCATCGCGACGCTTGCCCAGGAAGCGGGGATCGCCCTCGACATCGAGCGGGCGGTGGAGATCAAGGAGACGTCGTTCCTCGATCAACTGGCCCGGATCGAGGCGATCGGACCCGTGATCGACGTCGTGCGGCGACTCCACGGCCGCGTGCCGATGGCGGTGGTGACCGGCGGCTTTCACGCAGTCTGCAGCCGCATCCTCGACCACATCGGCCTCGGCGACGCGTTCGACACGATCGTGGCGAGCGAAGACACCGACCGCCACAAGCCCGAGCCCGATCCGTTTCTGGAGGCCGCCCGCCGGCTGGGCGCCCGGCCCGAGCGGTGTGTGGTCTGGGAAGACAGTGATCTGGGCCTCGAGGCCGCGCGGCGTGGCGGCATGGAATGGATCGATGTTCGCGCGTTTCACCTCCCGGCCCGCGTGGGCGACGTATGACCGCGACCATCTCGCTCGCCGACGTTCGCGCCGCTCAGGCCCGCATCGCGGGCCGAGTGCTTCGCTCGCCGTGTCCGCGGAGTATTCCGCTCTCGGAACTCGTCGGCGCCGATGTCTTCTGCAAGCTCGACCTCCTCCAGCGGACCGGGAGCTTCAAGGAACGCGGGGCGTGCAACGCACTCCTGCTGCTCGACGCCACGCAGCGGGCACGAGGTGTGGTGGCGGCGTCGGCCGGCAACCATGGCCTGGGGCTGGCGTATCACGGACAACTCCTCGGCATCCCGGTGACGGTCGTCATGCCCCGCTTTGCGCCCCTGGTGAAGGTGGCGACCTGCCGGCGATTGGGGGCCCGGGTGATCCTCGAAGGCGACACGTTCGACGACGCCCGGCGGGTCGCGCTCGAGGTGGCGGCTCGCGATGGACTCAAGCGGATCCACGGCTTCGATGATGCCCACGTGATCGCAGGGCAGGGGACGATGGGCCTCGAGATCCTCGAGGATGTTCCCGATGCCGACGCGCTCGTCGTGCCGACTGGCGGAGCGGGGCTTCTGGCCGGCGTGGCGCTCGTCGCCAAGTCGCTGCGGCCCGGCATCCAGATCATCGCCGTCGAGACGGCGGCCGCACCGAGCTTCGGCGCGTCGCTCGCCGCCGGTCGCCCGATCCAGGTGCCGATCCGGCCGACGCTCGCCGACGGCCTCGCGGTGGGCCGGGTGGGGGATCTGTCGTTCGCGCTCGCCGCGCCGCTCGTGGATCGGGTGGTCACCGTCGACGAAGCCGAGATCTCGCTCGCCGTGCTGCGGCTGCTCGAACTCGAAAAAACGGTGGTCGAGGGGGCGGCCGCCTCGGCACTGGCGGCGGTGCTCGGCGGCCACTGTCCGGAACTCGCCGGCCGGAAGGTCGTGCTCCTGCTCTGCGGAGGCAACATCGATCTCACGATCCTCGACCGGGTGATCGACACGGGGCTCGTGGCCGACGGCCGCCGCTGGCGATTCGCGGCCCAGATCAGCGACCGTCCCGGCGGCATCGCCAGGCTCACGGCCGCCATCGCGGCGGCGGGGGCGAGCGTGCGGGAGATCGTGCACGACCGGGCCTTTTCCGGGGCCGACGTCTTCTCGACTGTCGTCGAGGTGACCGTCGAAACGGCTGGCCACGACCACGTGGCGGCGTTGGCCGCAGCCCTGGCTGCGGACGGCTTCGTGGTTCGGCCGATGGCAGCCGGGGGCTGACGCCGCCCTGCCACGGCCGCTCGACTCTGCGGGCCGTGCGGCCTGTGAGGACCGCAGGATTTTTATTCTGCGCACGGCGGCGGCGGTGCCGATCACCCCTCGGTGCGGACCTGGCCGGGATCCGCACGACGACAGGAGCGTCGGACATGATCACTCATCAACGCGGCCTGCTTGCGCGCACCGTGCGAGCCAAGGGAACCCAGGCGGACGACCAGACTCGCGAACGCGAGCGGCTCCGCCGCGAACTCCTCCAGCGGATTCTGGACCGCGAGGTGCGCCGACAGGCGCTGCGGGGTGTGAGGATCTGAGCCGCGACCAGTCAGGGAGAAAGGCAACCATGCGACACGGCACTGGCAGCCCGCTCCCCGACCTGGATCATGCGAGCCTCCGTCCAGCCGGCTCCGCAGGGAGCCGCCGGCAGCGGGTTTGCTCGTTGACTCCTGGCCGGCGGTCTGCGGCACTCGTCATCTCCGCATGCCTCGCGCTTGCGTGTTCACGGCAGGCCACCGCCCAAAACTCGTTCTGGGGCTGGGGCCTGACGGGCAACCCGACCACCACGTGGTCGTCGGAAAACCTCGCCGACTACATGCTCACCGGCCACGCGCCGCATCCGGCCGTCGCACGGATCGTGGCTCCCGAATCGTCGGGGGCGTCGCTGGGGTCGGGCGTGCTCGTCGATGTCAACCGTTCGCAGGGGCTCGTGCTCACCAACTGGCACGTGATTCGCGACAGCCGCTCGGCGGTGCTCGTGCAGTTTCCTGACGGCTTTCAGTCGGCCGGAACCGTCGTGCGCTGGGACGAGGCGTGGGACCTCGCGGCGATCGTCATTTGGAAGCCGACGGCCACGCCGATCTCGGTCGCCGAGACGCCGCCGCGGATCGGAGAACGGCTCACGATCGCGGGCTTCGGCCGCGGCGTCTACCGCGAGGAGAGCGGCGAGTGCACCGAGTATCTCTCCCCCGGCACGGGCTATGCGAAGGAGTTTGTCGAACTCAAGGCCTCGGCGCGGCAGGGCGACTCCGGCGGCCCGATTTTCAATGAACAGCGGCAGCTCGCGGGGGTGCTCTTCGGACAGAACGACGGTCGTACGATCGGCAGCTGCTCGACGCGGGTGCGGTCATTTCTCGGCTCGGTCGGTTCGAAGGGCTTCACCCCGCTGCCGCTCGCCGAGTTTTCCAACGTGCGGGCCCTCGATCGCGGGATCGGCACCGCCGCAGCGGCTGATCGGATCGCCGCCACGCCGGTATCGGATGCCGTGCACCGCTCGACCTTCATCGCGGCCCCCGTCGCCCCCGTGCCGATGGCCGCGGCCGGCGTTGGAAACCCGCCGCCTCCGCCATGGCCCGGGCAGCCCGTGCCGCAGGAGCCTTCGCCGCTGGCTGGCCTCGGCCTGCCGGCGTGGCTGCCGGATCCCTACGTGCACCGCGGCGCACTCCTTTCCGCGGCCGGCGGGCTGGCGCTCGCCTTCCTCGGCCTCAAGATGCTCCTCGGCAGGCGGCAGGTCTGACTACCGTCGCCGAGCGATTCACTTCTTCGGCGTCTTGACGACGGTGGCCTTCTTGATGATGACCGCGTCGACGGGGCGGTCACCGCCACCGGTGCGCACGCTGCCGATCGCCTTCACGACGTCGAGGCTGGCCGCGTCGGCCGTGCGGCCGAAGGCCGTGTATTGGTTGTCGAGGTGCGGCACCCGCTCGAGGCAGATGAAGAACTGGCTGCCGGCCGAGTTGGGGTCGCTCGTGCGGGCCATCGAGAGCACGCCCGGCTCGTGGGGAGTCTTGTTGAACTCTGCGGGAATCTTGTAGCCGGGGCCGCCGGTGCCGGTGCCCTCGGGGCAGCCACCCTGGATCATGAAGCCCTTGATGATTCGGTGGAAGCAGCCGCCGTCGTAGTAGCCGCTCTCGGCGAGGGCCACCATGTTGCGAACGTGGCCGGGCGCGACGCCCGAATCGAGCGCCAGGCGGATCTGGCCGAGCGTGGTGTCGAGGGAGATCTCGTAGTTGAAGCCATCGAGATCGAGGGCCTTGGCGGCGGCTTGCAACTCGGCGGCGGAGGGCTTGGCCATGGTGGGCTCCAAAGGAAAAAGAGGGAGGGAATGCCGGGCCGTTTGCCGGTCCGCCATGGCCCGTCGATACTCTGTCGTGATGGACCCACATCCCGCAGGACGTGCCGCCGACCAAGACCTCTCGGGCCGAAGCCTCGGAGGATACAGGCTTATCCGCCGGCTGGGTAGTGGCGCGATGGGCGACGTCTACCTGGCCGAACAAACCTCGCTCGGACGGCAGGTGGCGGTGAAGGTGCTGCGCGGGGAGGCCACCCGTCGCCCCGAGGCGGTCGGCAGATTCGAACAGGAGGCCCGCGCGGCGGCGGCGCTCGTTCACGGCAACATCGTGCAGATCCACGAGGTGGCCTGCGTCGACGGCATCCACTATCTCGCGGAGGAGTATGTCGCAGGGCCGTCGCTCAAGGCATGGCTCGCCGCCCGCGGGCCACTCGACGCCCGGCAGGCCGTCTGCATCCTGACGCAGGTGGGCTCAGCCTTGGCCCGGTCGGCGGAACAGGGGATCGTGCACCGCGACATCAAGCCGGAGAATCTGCTGCTCACGCCCGCTGGCGAGGTGAAGGTCGCTGACTTTGGACTGGCCCGCGTGCTCTCGGAAAACCTCGACCTCACGCAAGACGGCATGACGCTCGGCACGCCGCTCTACATGAGTCCGGAGCAGGGGGAGGGCAGTGCGGTCGATTCTCGCAGCGATCTCTACTCGCTCGGGGCGACGGTCTACCATCTGCTCACCGGTCGGCCGCCCTATGTGGGGCCGTCTGCCGTGGCCGTGGTGATGGCTCACATCAAGGAGCCGCTCGTTGCGCTTGCGAGTGTGCGGCCCGATCTGCCCGCGGGCTTGTGCGCGATCGTTGACCGCCTGCTCGCCAAAAATCCGGGGCAGCGATTTCAGTCGCCGCAGGATCTCCTGCACGCGCTCCATCCTATCGAGCACGACACAGCCCTCTCTCGGACGATGCCCTCGCCGCTGGCCTGGGCCGAAGGCGACGCCTGGCATGATGGAGGATCGGCCCGCGTGTTGTCTGCACCATGGGCGTCGTCTCCCGGTGCGCTGGCGGGTGCGGCGACCGCTGCCCGGGTGACGAGCGACCGCCTTCGCGATGCGACCGTGCACCTGCGAGTGGCGGCGATCCGCGAGGAGGCCAATCGCGAACTGACGCGACGGACGTGGGTGGTCACGGCGATCGCATCGCTCGCCGCCCTCGCCGTGGGATTCGGCTTCGGCCGGACGCGGCAGCGGCGGTCACAGCTCTTCGGCGGAAGACGCTGAAGGCCACTGTTTTCTCGGCGGAGATGAGGTGGCGCGGCCCGGATCGGGGCGGTTCAAGTCTGCTTGACACCCCGACCGACACTGCTAGAACGAGTGCGTCCTGCCCCCATCGTCTAGAGGCCCAGGACGTCGGGTTCTCAGCCCGAAAACCGGGGTTCGACTCCCCGTGGGGGTATCTGA
>JAIOPD010000136.1 GCA_021414115.1 Planctomycetia bacterium | reverse complement strand
AGCCTCCATGCAGCACGACGGATCGTGGCCCGGGATCCTTCCCGGGCCGACACGACTCAGACCCGACGCACCTGCGGCGCGCCGCGACGAATCGGCCGATCCACCGACGAGGGGCGGACGTTAGCGGCGGCTCCAGAGGCGGACCAGACCGCTTTCGGTCCTTGCCTCATCCGCCCTTTTTCCCGCCCCGGCGTCCCTGGCAGCGGGTCACTTGGCCAGGAACGTTCTGGTGGAACCGTAGGCCACGTCGGCATTTGCGACGTCGGCGGCGATCGTCGCGGGAGTGCCGCGTCGCGAAATCGCCGCGATCACGCCGACCGCCACGAGCGCCCATCCCGGCAGCGCGGGCTGAAGTGCCGCCACCCACGCGCTGCCCGCCACCACGACCGCCCACGGCCAACCCCGCGTGAAGACGGCAGCCCAGGCCCCGGGCCAGCGACCCGCGATGCTCCAGCCGACGGCGAGCGCCGCGACGAGCCCGACCGTCACCAGCCCCCGGGCGGGCACCGTCGCGTCGGCCTCGCGCACCGCACGGATCGTGACGCTCGCTTCGCCGTCGACGGCCGCGAAAATGCGCCGCGATGCGTCGCCATTCGCGGAAATCGCCGGGTCCCACTCAGCCTCGAGCTGGGGCCGTTCACCCGCCATCCGCAGAGTCGCGAAGCCGGCGAGACGTTCCCGCTCGACGTCGCCCGAGGCGGCGATCGCCGACTGAAAGAGCGCTGCCATGCGCACTCGTCCTGCCCCCTGTGCCGCCTGCCACTCGGCGGCCGCGATGAGCTTCGCCGGTTCTGCCATCCGCAACCGCATGCCGGCGGGCGCGTCGATCGCCCACAGCACCGACCGGGCCGGCAGACCCTCGAGCCGCGGAGGCTCGAGCCGGATCGCCACACCGTCCTCGAGCCGGCCCCCAATTTCACCTGCGAAGACGGCCAGTATCGAGCGGGGCCAGCCGATGTCGTTCAACCGCACGTCCCAGACGTCCCCGGCCTGCGGCACCGCCTCCATCTCGCGTCCATCGACGAGCAGATCGAAGAGCCGCAGCCCGGGCGGCATCCGCAACCGAACCACAGGCCGGTCCGTGACGAGATCGAACCGGACCGTTCCCCAGGCCCGGCCGCGGCGGTCGATCGCCACGTGCACGGTCGTGAGTTCGGCGACGTGGCCGATCGGCGTCGCCGGTCCTGCCGCCGCGGTGACCGCAGGCCGCGGGCCGGCCCGCGGTTCGACCGATGTCTTCTCGATGAGCACGTACTCCGGACCGGGTTCTCCCGGAAGCACCTCCCGAAAGTCGGCCGCATCGCCCCCCACGGTGCCCGTGGCGGCGGATGTCGCCGATGTCACCGTCACCTGCACGTCGGCCTGCGGTGACGACCGCCAACTGACTGCCAGCGGCACGTCGCCTGGCATCACCGCCCTCACGAGCGGCAGGCGTCCACGTGGGTCGGGTCGGGTCGGCAGCCGACCCTCGATGGTGAGGCGAAAGCGTCCGGTGCGGGGCCGCTGCATCACCACCACGAGTCGCGTGGCCACCGGCCGTGACGAGACCAGATCGACCGCGGTCGATTCGGTCTCCGTGTCTTCCCGGAGCATCACCCGATCGACGACGCAGTCCGCCGGCATTTCGATCGGCACCTCCGTAAGCGGGGCAGACTCCGCATCGATCAGGCAGGTGAGGTTCAGGCCCACGTGGTCCGCGGCGAAATCGACCAGCAGTCGCTGCGATCCCCGCAGCGGCTGCTGTCGCCTTCGCACCGCGATCCGCGGCCGCGACCGCTCGCCAGCGGCGGACTCAAACGGCGTCGGCACCACCCCCGGCTCCTTCGCCGGGGCGACCGCCTCCGATCGCCAGACGGCGACCACGTCGGCGTTGTCCTCGCGCGGCCGCAGCAAGGCGACGCCGCTCGGCAGTTCAGGCGTCACGTCGAGTCGGGAGGGAGCGATGCACCTCACGGTGCGGACGTCGGTGGCGATGCCCTCGAGCCATGCGCTCGGCACGTCGAACACGCCGACCGGATCGACGAGCGGCCTTACGAACTCGAGTTCGACCTGCAGGCGGCCCGGCGCCGGCTCGGCCACCTCGACGGCGAACCTGCCGGCACCGAGCGGCTCGCACGACACCGCAGCGAACTCGCCCTGCACGGGCATGGGCTCGAGACCTGGAGAGGCCCGCACCACGAACGACGGCACGACGCCCGAACCGCCACCGATTTCGTAGCGTGCCCGCACGCGGCACGACTCCTCGCTCCATTGCACGTCGTTGGCACTCGCAGCTTCAGCGACGGTGGCTGCGATCGTCGTGCGCGGATCGACCGGGCGCGTCAGTCGAACCCGTGCGGATCGCGAGACATCGAACGTCCCGGCCGCGGAGGCCGCCTCAGCGACCCGATGCCATGGCCCAAGGCGGTCGGCGCATTCGCACATGATCCGCCGGAGATCGAACGGGGTGGCCCCGGCCGCAGTCTGTTCCGGCAGCTGCAACCGCAGCGTCGATCGCGGTGCGGGTGGCAGGCAGGCGACGAACGTCTCCACGACTCCGCGCCGCGCACTCGCGGGCAGCACGTCGAGCTCCACGCGATGCCGTCCCGGTGCCACGGCCACGATCCGCGCGATGCTCTCCGCGGCGGCAAGTTCGATGACCACGCCTGCACGGAGGTCTTTCGCGGGCAGCCGCCAGCGGCCGCCGGCAGGAGACTGGTCGAGCACGAGCACGCCGCCGCGATCGGCGTCGCTCTCGAGCACCATCCGCCAGTCGGCGGCCGTCGCGGCCCCTGTCGTCACGGTGCATTCCATGACCCGGACCGCCGCGGCGGCAGCCACGTCGTCGGCAGCGAGCATGCGAAAGAGCGACTCGGGCACGAGCGCCGTCCCCCCCGACTCGTCCGGGGCGAGCAACACTCGGTGCGGGGCGACGGCCGTGCCGCCCGCCGCGTTCGGTGATCCGCCGTGCGCCGCACCCGCGGCGGCCACCGAACACACCGCAACCAGCGCCGCGGCGAGGGATCGTGGGTTCCGACGCCGGCTCGCTCCAAATCCCAGGCCCACGACGGCACCCCACCAACAGCTGCGGGCGATCGACGCGAACGGGGACGGAAGCCAGAGCGCTGCGACCGCCGCGGCCACGGCGAAGACGACGGCCGCGGTGGGGCGTTGGCACATGATCCAGTTGCAGGCGGCCGCTGCCGCGAGTCCGATGATCACTGCCAGCGACGCGATCAGGCCGCGGCTCGCCACAGTGATGCCGAACGTGGTTCGTGCGGGGAGGACCACGTGAACCTGGCGAAAGCCCGCGGACATGGCGTCACTGGTGACGGTCGAAGCGGCCCGCGGGGCGGCGTCGAACAACCGGTCGAGCCAGCCCGACGCATGACCGAATTCGCCGCTGGCCGTCACGAGTTCGACCGCCGGGGGCAGCATGAGCTGCAGGTCTCTGTCGAGGACCGGCACGTCGATCGTGCACGCCACCGGATCGACCCGCCAGATGCCGAAGCGGGAATCGCGGTCGGCGACTCCGCGGATCACCAGCTTCACGCGGCCGCGACCGGGGGGCAGGCCGACGGAAATCCCGCCGCCGGCAACGGGCGCGGGGTCGAATGGCATGGGCTCGCCGTCGATCAACACCTCGTCGATCACCAATCCGCGGGGCACGGTCAGCACCGCATCCTCGCGGCCGCGGTTCTCGATCTCGAACGTCGTCTCGCATTCGATCCGTCCGGACGCATGGCAGAAGCACGTCGTCGATTCCCGCCAGGCCCACGCCCGTGCGCGCGAGTCGTCAGCGGGCGCGAGTTCCGCGGCCGGCTCGGCGGATTTTTCCGACCCCAGCGAAGCCGGATTGCCATACACCAGTTCCGTGACGGGATCGGCCGGCTCGCGGTCGATCGACACGCCCGGCGGTACCTCGCGGAGCCTGCGATTCAGGAGCGTGGGCCGAGCCCGACTGCCGCTGCGGATGACGACCGATCCACGGGGGGCGGTGCTGCCCTCCACCCAGGCCAAGGGCACCCCGACGGCAGCGGTGAACGGGAGCGTGCGGGTGGCCTGGAACGTGACCGCTCCTTCGACTGCCGGACGAAACTCCAGCAGCCACGACTCTTCGACGCCCGGCTGCCTGCCGAGGTCGCCGCGCTCTCCCTCGGCCGTGTCCATCCGCCGCGGCAGCACCGCACCGCCGACAGGCTGCAGAAGCGACCACTCGAGCGTTTCTCCCATCGGCTCCGAGAAGTGCACGACGATGGCGTCGACGTCGCCCGCTTCGGGCTTGCACGTGAACGTGAAGGTCTCGGACAGACGCTCGTCGAGCGCGAGCATCTGCAACGAGATCTCCGCGTCCAGCGGCGGTCGGCGTTGCACGAGGCGTGCCTCGAGGGCCGGGGCCCGGGTGCCGCCGCGAATGCGGCCGCGGGGCGATCCCGTCTCCACCAGCGCGGCAAGACGGCCCTCGGCGGGCAACAGCCCGATCGGCTCGCCGGCGACTTCGATCACCGCCTCCGGACCGAGCCGGAAATCGATCAGCGACGACGCCGCGAGTTCCCCCTCGAGTCGCACCATGTCCATGTCGGTGGTCATGAACTCGCCTCCGAGCGGCACGCCCCGCCGATGCCCCGTGATCCTCAGCCCGAGGGTCCGGCTGCGGGTCGCGGCCTCCGCGAGCCCGATGCTCAGTTGATTTCCATTCGGAGAACGGTTGACACGCCAATCGAGCGGCAGTCCGGACACGGGACTACCGCGGACGCCAGACAGGGGCTCGCCTTGCGGATCGGCAGCGGACCAATCGACGGCCTCGACCGAGTCGATGAACCAGCCCGAGCCCACCGCCGCGGTGAGCCCGAAGGCTTCGCCGGCCACCACCCGCACGTCGCACGCCGCGCGGCCGAGCACGGTGGCTGGAGAAATCTCCACCGTGGTCACTCGGGCCGCGTCGATCTCGGCGACCCGGGGCCCGAGTTGCACCACGACCCGCGCGGCTGCGGACTGGTGCTCGAAGTGCATCCGTGCCGCTGCGGCGACGGTGCCTGCCACGACGTCTTCACCGGCATCGGGCCATCGCGCGGCGATTTCGGGCGCTACCGCGACACACTCGTCGAGCGAAGTGGATTCGACGGCAAAATCCGGATCGACGACGATGGTCAGACCGCCACCCGCCCAATGCTCGGCGGGAGGCCGCACCTGAGGAACGGCCCACGCCGTGTCATCGTTCAGTTTGGCCACACCAGTGATCTCGATCGGAGCCGTGGTGCCGGCGAGGGACTCGGGCACGTCGATCAGCAGGGCCCGCGCGTCGACTTCGCGGATCGCAGGTCCGGGGCCAGGGGCGAGGGCGGGAACGGACGAATCACCACCGGGAACACCAGGGATCGCCACGCCGATCACGTCGAGCGCCGGATCCTTCCGCAGGGCGATCACTCCAGCCGACCACGCCGCGTCGGGCACGATGCGGGTACGAATCTCCGCCTGCCTGCCACGCAACGCCGCCCGGGCCCAGCAGCGGAGCCGCGGCGGCGGCGCGTCGATCGGAATGATCGCGATGGTCGCGTCCGACGCCCCACCGAGTTCGATCGTCCACGCATTCTCCGTCTCACCGCCGGAGACTTTGGCGACATCGGGCCTGACGATGGCAAGCGCCGGGGCGGCGCTGACGAGCGGCCGTAGGCCCGCGGGAAGCGTCAGGCTGATGCTCGCCGTCAGCGACGGCACGATCGGCAGCCGATAGGCGACCGCGGCCCCGACGACGGGCGGGCAGGCGAACCGACACGAGTAACTGCCTGGGCCGGGGGTTCGCATCGCAACGCCGCCGTCCGGCAGACCGAACACCACGACGTCGCCGATGCCGGCCGACGAGTTGAGCGTGCCCGCGGAGGCTTCGATCGGTCCCAAGGGCATCTGCGTCGCGAACCCGCTGGCGATCGGCCCGAGTTCGAACGCCAGTGCTCCGACGAGCCGGCCGCGGTCATCGATGGAGGCCGTGTAGCGGGCCGAATCGGCGAGCGGGCGGGGCAGCTGGACACGGCCGCCCGGGAGCTCCAGCCGTGCCACGGCCCGTTCGAAATCCGCGATCGGCATCGGCACATGTCGATCGGGACCGAGCGGCACGTCTTGAAGCCGTCCCTCCGGCACGTGCACGCGGATGAACTCCACGGCAGGATCCGCAGCCCGAAGAACGGCGGTCGCGCCGGCGGCCGCGGCGAGCACGCAGGCTGCCATGCGCATGCGAATCATCGCGGCCTCGCATCCGTGGCGGTCGGGGATTCATCGACCGTTGGGGCGACGATCAACGACGCAGCGTTGGGCCTGGTCAGGGAACTCGCCGGCTGGCCAATCGGGAGCCGCCAGCCGGACGCGCGGCGGACACGCGGCTCGGAGGCGAGTCTGATCGCCCAGGCAGCGATGGCGAGCACAGCTCCCGGGACGGCCGCCTGGCCGACGAGCGGGGCCACGCCGGGGGCGGCCGCAGCCGCGAGCCCGAGGCCCGCCGCGGCGGCGATCACCCACGGCAGCCGGCGTGCGGCGGGGCGATAGACGAGCGCGAGTCCGCAGGCCAACGACATACCCGACGC
Source organism: Planctomycetia bacterium (assembly GCA_021414115.1). Taxonomy (GTDB): domain Bacteria; phylum Planctomycetota; class Planctomycetia; order Pirellulales; family UBA1268; genus QWPN01. Next base: position 18,981 of record JAIOPD010000136.1, on the reverse strand, counting down.
GAGCAAGACGACGAACCATTCCGGCACCAGCCACGGCGACACGGCTCCCGGATCGCCGATGCCAGAAAAGACGAACGTATTTTCGTTGAGCGGCGGGGCCGAGGCGAGTCCGGCGGAGCGGGCTTCGTCGAGCGGACGCTGGGCCGGCTTCCCTCCGGCGGCCGCGGCCATCCACGCCGCGAGTTGCGTCGGCGTGGTGGCAGCCTCGAGCCGCCACCCCCAGGCCCCCGGAATCCAGCGCTGCTGCGATGTCCATTGCCGTGGCAGGCCGAGCACGTGCTCGTCGGGACGGACGTGAAGGGTCCAGTAAAAACGTCGTTCCAGCACCGGGCCTTCGAAGAGCGGCGGCTCCAGCCGTACCGGCACGGGCAGTCCGGCACGCACGGCGATCCCCGGCCAGCCGTCCTCGCGTGGGGCGACGGTGCGGATGTCGAGCCGCCAGCGGCGCACCGGGTCGACTCGCGGCAGATCGACGACGATCCGGCCTGCCGGACGGACGGCCCCGGTCACGAACTCACCGTCGAGTCGGACTTCGGTCGTGAACTCGCCGTCGTCCTCTCCCGCGTCCGCCGCCGGGCCGCTCGCTGCGGGCAGTGACAGGACGATGCGGTCTTCGGCGGCCGAGATCACGTAGGCCCGAACATCTTCGCGAATGCCCGGCAGGAGCCTCGTCTGCAGCCATGCCGCCTCCACCACCATGCTTCGGGCGACGTCGCTGCGACGGGCCGAGATCGCCAGCGGCAGTTCGCGCTGTGGCTTGAGAGACGACCACGTCTGGGTCGCGCTGCCGAGCGTCGGCCCGACGTCGCGCCGCCAGGCGTCGCCACGCACGCCGGCCGAAAACATGTCGGGCACCGCGATGGCGATGCTCTGCCGTCCGATGCTCGTGCCCCGCGGCAGCGCGAGAGGGAGGTCGAAGGCCACCGTCGATTCGGGGGGCACTGTCGGCGCTGGAAGGGTGAATCGCACGCGGACCTCGCCCGAGCCGAGCAGGGGTGTCGGCAGGATCGCCCGCATGCAGGTGGCCGGGAGGCCCTCCTCATCGTCGCCGCCCGACACGACCACGGTGGGATCGAGCAGGTCGTCACCCTGCCGCATCTGAAAGCCGCCCGAGGACGCGATCGCATCCGGAACCACCAACTCGATGAACTCGAGCGGCACGTGAAGCACGTCGAGGCGAATCGTCTCGTCGACCACGATCTCGGTCCCGTCGATCACCGCCTCGGCGGAGATCGACGTCTCCACGCGTCTCGGCAGAAACCGCCGCGCGGCCGCGAAGCTTCCGTCAACGGCATCGAGTCGGTAGACGAGCGCCGTCTTGTCGGCGTCTGCCAACGGCACTGCCGCGGCGGTCTGACGGACGAGCCCGTTGATGCCCTCGTTCTCGGGTAGGAGTTCGATGTCGCTCTGCGAGGCGATCACGACCACCGCCGGTCCGATGAGGTCGGCCCGTGGCACCGGAAGTTTCCAGGAAACGCGGTCGGCCGACTTGTCGACCGGCCTGCTGGCACGGACCTCGACGACGGTGTCGCCCGAGAGCGCCTGTGTGAACGGGATCACGGTCTCGCCTGCATCGGTCGCGACCCCTCCGACGTCCACCGCACTGGCCGGCCCCACCTCGTCGATGCTCCACGACGGGTCGATGGCGATCGAGATACTACTGACGGGCGTGCCCCGGGCCGCCACGCGAAACCTGGCGTCCACGGTGACACGATTGCTGCCGACCTCATAGCGATATTCCGGCTCGATGACGACGCGACTCTGCCGTGGACGCACCCTCACGGGCAGCATGCTCGGCTGGGCGTCGTAGGCAAACGCCGCGATAAACCCGGACAGTCGCACGTTCGCAGGCGGATCGACGCGTCTGAGTTCGGTGCCGTCCGTCCACGTGGCCTGCCAGTCGCCGTCGACGACGAGGCTCACTCGACCCCATTGCCGCCACTCGGGAATGCCCGCCACCGCGAAGCCGATCGCCTCGAACGTGGTGTTACCCGACGGGTCGATGGGCCGCTCGCAGCTGAGTTCGACGACGGCCTGCCCGTCCGCGGCCACGTCCGCGGCCACGTCGATGGTCGGCGCGTCGGCGGTGCCGCCCCGGCCCAGGAGCGAAGCGGGGGCCCGGACCGTTCGCAGCGTCGTCCGCGGAGGCAGCGTGATGCTGACCTTCGACGTGTCGCCTGGCAGATTTGAAAGTTGGATCACCGCATCCGTGACGGCATTGCGGCCGTCGATCCTCACGGTGCTTTCGGTCACCACCTCGGCCGCGACGCCGCGGGTCTCACGATCCTCACGACGATCGGCCACGCGGATGTTCACGCCGCCACCGCCGAGCCCCGCGAGCGTGATCAGGCTCCCCCCACCCTCCGCCGCGGCGACGACCCGCTGGTCCGCTGCCGCCGGCTGGACGGTGACCGCTGGCTTTCGTCGCGCCGACCGGATCTCCACGAGGGAGGCGACGGCAGCGGGCAACCTGAGTGCGAACGCCTCGTGGGTGGCCGTGACATCGACGGCGAGCCGGCCTTCGAGAACGACGGTATGCATCGCATCGGCGGCGGCATCCGCCGAGGTGTCGAACCAGCCGCGATACCCGCCGCCCCCTGGCACCACGTCAACGATCATTCGGCCGGGGCCCTCGTGCCGCGGCGGGGCGGCCAGAAGGAGCCCGCCGAGTTCGAGAGGCGCCGACGCCCAGCCGCCGCGGGACTGCCGCACGCTGCACTCGACGGTGACCGGGCAGGTGGCCGTCGTCCGCTCGTCGTCGGCCTCTGGTGGCGGCTTCACGTCACTGGCGTCGATCCGCATGACCACGTTTTCGAGCACGGCGGCCGGAGGCTGGAGAGGTCCAGCCAATCCCTCCTTCATGCGGAACAGGTCGATAAAATCGCGGTATTGAAAGCCCGGTACGGGCACGAGCCGGCCGGATTCGTTCTCCATATAGAAGAGTTCCGGTGCGACCTCCCTGACGCCGGGCACGGCCTGGTCGTCGGCGCGGCCGACGCTGGCGCCGACCGTGACCGCGACCGCCGCGAGCAGCCGCGCAGGCCACGACAGCGACCACTGACAATTGCCACGGTGTGCTGGGAAAGGAACCACGAAAACGCTCAATCCAGGTGGCCTGCGTTTCATCGCCAAGAAAGATGCCGGGGGACCATTGAGAGCCTAGCCCGAAATGCCGCGCAGAGCGCGCAGAATCCGCACGCCGCGCAGGCAGAACAACCGTCACAATCAGAAACGTCGTGGTTTTTTTGACCCGTTTCGACAAAAAGCCGGGAGCGGAAGCGAAGGGACTCCGCCCGCCACCCCCCCCTGCTCCGCGCCACCCACGGTCACCCGAGCAACGTGCGCAGCGTCGCGAGCAACTCGGGCGTGCTCGCCGCGATGAAGGCGGGGTCGTCGAGCGGGATCGCATCGCCCTGCCCGGCGAACCCGCCGACGGCACAGCCCGCCTCGCGGGCGATGAGGATGCCCGCAGCCGCGTCCCAGCAGCAGATCCGGCGGACCCAGAAGGCGTGCAGACGGCCGCAGGCCACATAGGCGAGATTGAGCGCGGTCGAACCGGTGCGGCGAATCGCCTGCATGTGCGGAAGGACGGCGAGGAAGTCGGCGACCGCCGGCGAATCGACGTTGACCTGCGCCGGGAAACTCACCGCGGCCACCGCCTCGGTTGACGAGGTGACCCGCGGTGCGGTGATCCGCACGCCGTTGAGAAAAGCACCGCCGCCGCGCCGGGCCGTGAAGCATTCGTTTCGGAGCGGATCGAAGATCGTGGCCACGAGAAGTTCGTCGCCGTCCGCCAGCGCGATCGACACGCAGTAGGCGGGAAACCCGTGAACATAGTTGGTCGTGCCGTCGAGCGGGTCCACGATCCAGCGGACCCCCGATCCCGAATGGCCGCGCCGGCCGGGCCCGACCGAGGGCGTTCCCTCGTCCCCCTCCTCACCGACGAAGCCATGCTCCGGAAACGACTCGAGCACGATCCGGCGAATCTCCCGCTGGGCCGCGTGATCCGCCTCGGTGACGAGGTCGCGAGGGCCCTTCACCGTGGCCGCGAACTTGCCGACCCATTCACCGAGGACGCGGCCGCCAGCCCGTGCAGCGGCCTCGCAGACGACGAGCGAATCGGGAGGTGACGGCATCGATGAATCACTGGATGGGTGTGAATGAAGGAAGCGAGATTCTATCAAAAGCTCGCCGGGCACTCGGGGGCGGCAGGGCGCATCGGCAGCCGACGCTACAATCGCCCCCCATGAGCCACTCCCCATCCACCGCCGTCTGGTCGCTCACCGACACGGTCGCCTCTCGGCAGTTGGCGACCATGCCGATCGAACTCGATCTGAACCTTCCGTCCCGTGGCATCGTCGCGCGGCGTCACGGCCGCGACGACCAACTGCTCGGCGTCGATCTCACCGCTCGCGAGAGTGCAGCCGACACCACGCTGCGGCCGGTCGATCACTGGCTGCGAGGCGGCGACCTCGCCGCGGTCTACGAACCCGCCGACGCCCGCCACCTCCGGGCCACCGCGATGTGGCGGATGCACGACGGCGCCACGGACGTCACCGGCTGGGAGGTGGTGGTGTCGGCGCAGACGTCGCTGCTCGAGAGTGACGCGGCGGTTGCGGTCGTGTCGACGGTCGAGGCCGACGACCTGCTCTGGAACGACGGTCGCCAAAGCCACCACGCGTGGCAACCGATCGGCACCGCTGGGGCCGTTCCTGACGCTGCCACCTGCATCCTCATCCGGCGCGACGCCGTCGCTGCCGACGCCACAAGCCTGCTGATCGCGGTGCATCCAGCCGATCATCGCCGCATCATCGTCACGCGTTCGGGCCACCGGGCGCGGATCGAGTGCTGGCTCTTTTCATCGGCCATCGAGAAGGGCGTGCTGCTCCGCAGCCGAGTCCTCGCGGCGATCGGCCCCGCCCAGGCCGACACCACCTGGGCCGAACGACTCGCCGCGGGATTCGCCGCCTCCCCGCCACCGCTGACGACCTAGGCCGACCGCGGAAGCCGGAGATCAGCCCCCGGTGAACCAAGCGGGCACTGTCCCGATGCCACGCGGTTTCCCCGCGCTCGCGCTTGGGGCTTCCTGACGGACCCGGGAAGCCCGGAGCGCAAGCGACGGGTATACGGGTGGCGACCCGAAGCGATCACGGGGACCGGATCGACGGGGCGAGCGTATTCCCCGCGCTCGCGCTGGGGGCTTCCCGGCACGGGGCCACCGACCCCGCGAAGCCAGCCGTTTTTTGACGTGGCAGGATTCGGGCTGTCGGCGTTACATTGCCCCCATCTTTCCTGCGTTTCCTTTTGCCATGGATCGGCATGACCCCTTCCGCACCGCGGAGGCCGCGGTCGCATGTGGCCATGGTGCGGGATTCGCACGGGCCAACCCACGGACGAGGTGACTCCAGTGGCCGATATCGTTTTCGCCTTCGATCCGGCGATCCACAGGCCGATCGCCGTGCCTCAAGGAGTTTCGGCCGAGATCGCCGAGACGATCACGACGGCGGCTGTCGCAGCGCTCGAACAGGCGGCTGCGGTCGCGTCGAAGGCCAATGCGGGGGGGCTCGTGCTCTGCGGCCGCATTCTCGATCCCGCACGGTCGAGTCCGGCGCAGGCGGCGCGGCTCAGGCAGGTCATCATTTCGCTCGCCGCCCGCGGTTGCCGGACCGTGCTGCTCGCCGACGACAACTCCTTCTGCCATGACATCTCGCGGATGCTCGGCGAGCCTCGCGGTCTGTTTTTCGTGACGCCTTTGGCGCCGCTCGAGTTCGAAGTCCGCGGTCTGGCCATCGAGATCGTCTCCGCCCACGGCCCGTCCGGCGCTGGTTCTGCCGCGGCCTTCACGGCCGCCGCGTCGCCGCTCCACCGCCGGATCGTCATCGGCTGGGACAGCGCCCTTTGGAATCCCGAACCCTGGACCCCCGACGAACCCGAGTACGGCGTCGCTCCAACGCCGGCGATTCTGCCCTCGGCCGCCGCCTTCGCGTCGGCGGCGGCGGCGTCGACGGCCTGGTCGCAGCCGGGCACCTTCTGGATCTGGGCGTCACGACACCGGCAGTCGCTACCGCCGGGCGTCCACTTCCTTCCGGCGCTCCAGGCGAGAGCGATCGACGAGGCCTCGGCGGGCAACTGCTGCACGCTCACGCTGCTTGACCGCGAGCCGCGCGAAGCGTCGGCGGACGACGATGGGTTCGCCACGCCCCACGCCGACTGGCGGGGCACCTGGCACGAGGTGCCGACGCACCGCGTCAGCTGGCGGACGGTCTCCGTCGAGTCGCCAGCCGGTGGTGACGAGGAACTCGCCACCACGATCTGGGGTGCGCTGGAAAACCTGCCGGCCGACCGGCAGCCGGTCCTCGAGATCGTCCGCTGCTCGGTGGCCTGCGGCACGAGCGTGGCCCGCCGCGTGCGCATCGGCGAGATCGCCGCCGAGACGCTGGCCCGCGTCCGCGATCTCTACGACGCCAAGTCGTTCCGCGTGTGGTGCCAGGAGATCGTCGCGGAGCCGACCGAGTCGCTCGCGCCATTGGGTCACGCACGGTCCGGCAGCCGCCCCGGCTCGACCACCTCGTTCTCATCGGCGCTGGCCGACATCGTGACGCTCGTCGAACAGTCACAGGCGATCCCCGCCGACCAGGCCCGCGAGGCCGGGTGGCTGGCGCTCGAGCTGATCGAATCGGTCTGACGCCCAGTTCCCTCTTCCCGCCCCACGGTTCCGCGGAGTCCGCCGCATGTTCATCGAACGCATCGACGTCGAACGGTTTGGAGCGCTTTCGCGCACGACCATCGACCGCCTCGGGCCCGGAGTGCAGGTGCTGCACGGCACCAACGAGACGGGCAAGACCACGCTCCTGGAGTTCGTGCGGGCCGTGTTCTTCGGATTCGAGGGGCTGTTCCGCCGCGGTGTGCTCGACGCCCGCAAGCCCTGCGCCGGTCGGTTGCTGGTGCGGATGCCGCCCGAGCAGACGCTGATCTCGATCGAGCGGCGGCACGAGGGCCCTGATCTGGCCACGCTCACCAACGAGAGCTACGCCGACGACGTGGTCGGCCTCGGCGGCGACACGGGCGACCTCATCAGGATCGTGGACGTCGATCCGCGGCACGAGGGCAGCCGCCACAAGATCTACCTTCAGGACATGGTCGGCGACATCGACGAGGCGACGTTCACCAGCGTGATGGCGTTCGGCCTCGACGAGCTCCACGAGCTCCGCACGCTCGAGCCCGATGGCTGCGGCCGACGGCTCTACGAACTCGCCGCCGGACTCGACCGCTCCACGGTCGCCCGCGTGCTCGCCCACCTCCGCGACGCGATGCAGCGGCTCGATTCCTCCGACCCGACCGTCTCGCCGGTGGCGTCGCTCGAGGCCCGGCGCACCGACGTGCTCGAACGGCTCGCCACCGCCAATGCCCCGGCGCTCGCCGCGGGAGCGCTCTGGTCGGAGCTCGCCCATCTCGACGCCGAGATCGCGGCGATCGAGCCCCGCATCGAGGTCGCGCTCCGGGCCGAGGACGTCGTCCGCGGCGTGCTCGCGCTCGAGCCGCTCCACGCTGAGTGGCGGCGGACGGCCGAACGGCTCTCCGCACTCGAGGCCGTGCCTCTGGTGCACGCCGACCGCGACTCGTGGCGGCTGGCGAATCGGCGGCTGCGGCGGTTCGAGCGGGTTGCCAAGAAGCGGAAGAAACTCCGCGGTAAACTCGCCCGCCAGCTCCGCGCCCTTCCCGCCGAATCGGCCGTGTGGCGCAAGCGGACCATCGTCGCCGGGCTGATCGAGGAGGCGCCGCGGCTCGAACGGCTCTCCGCCGACGTGACCCGCGCGGAGTCGCACGCCCGGCTCGCCGCCCGCCGGTTTGGCGAGCAGGTGGGCATCGCGGGCCTGTCGCGGGTGGTGCCGATCGCCGCCAACCTCGATCACGACGGCGCGACGATCCCCGACGTGCTCCTCCCTGAGGGCTTCGCGCTCTCTTTCGGGCCGCTGAAGTCGCGTGCCCGCGAGTGCAGCCGCGGCTCCCGCGAGGTTGCGGCGGCCAAGCGGGCTCTTGCCGAGGCCAAGCGGTCGCTCGTTGACACCAGAGGCTCCGTCAAGGAGGCCGGCTCCGCGTTCGCCGGACTCACGCTCACCGAGGCGATCGAGCAGGCCACCTCCCGAGCCGCCATCATTCGCAAACGGATCACCGCCGGCGACCAGCTTGCCGAATTAGACCGCACGATCGCCCAGATCGATCGCGCGGTGGCCGAAAGCATCGGGTCGCAGCTCGTGCCGGTGCCGTGGCTGCTCGGTCTCGGCAGCCTGTTCACGCTCGGCACCGGAATGCTGCTCTCCGGCCTCCTCTTGCCCAGCGCGGTCACCGGCTCGATGGCCTATGCCATGGCGGCGCTCGGCCTGGCCGGTGCCGGCGTGGCGTCGGTCACGACCTGGTCGCTCGACAAGAGTTCCACCAGCCGGCTCGACGCCCTGCGGCGGCAGCTCGCGATGGCCAAGCAGCAGCGGGAGGATCTGCTCGCCCAATGCGGCGCACTCGACGGCAAGATCCCGAACGATGCCGCGACGTCGCTGGAGCGGCGGCTCGCCCAGGCCCAGGCAGAGGTCGAACGGCTCGAGGAACTGCTCGCCCGCGAGGGCTCCATGCACGTGCTCGCCGACCGCGTGACACTCGCGGAGCAGGCGTTGGCGCGGGCGATCGAGGCCCGCACGACGGCCCGCGGCCGCTGGCGAAAGGCCTTGGCGCACCGCGGACTCCCCACCACGCTCTCCCCGCGCGAGGTGCGGCAGATCGCGGCCCATCGCCACACGCTGATCACGCTCGACGACGACCGTCGCCGGCTCTCGGAAGAGGCGCGGCAGAAGCGGGAAGAGCTCGCCGCATTCGGCCGCCGCATCGACGAAGTGCTCGTCGAGTGTGAGCTGACGCCCGAGTCGACCCCGCTCGATCATCTCAAGCTGCTCGAGGAACGGCTCGACGCCGAACGGACGGCGATCCGCCGTCGTGGGCAGTTGACGCGACGGCTGGAGTCGGCACGGCGGCGGCATCGCAACGTCGTCCGGCAGGTCCGCGTGGCCGAACGGGCGATGAAGGAGTTTTTCACCCGTTGGGGCGTGACCACCGAACAGGAGTTCCTCGCCAAGGTCGACCGGCGGCCGGAATACGAGGAGGTCCGTGCGGAGGCCGCAGCGGCGGAAATGGCATGGTCGGACGCGCGGCGCCGCACGACCGAGCCGCCTGAGATCGACCGCTGGCTGGCCGAGGCCCACGTCGTGCCGCTGGCGAAACGGCTCGCCGAAGCCCGCGAGATCACGCAGCGGCATCGTGCCGCTCTGGCCGCCGCCAGCGAACGGCGACAGACCGTCACCGCTCGCGTCGATGCCGCGGCCAACGACCACACGCTGGAAAACCTCCAGACCGAACTGGCCGACATCGAGCAAGACCTCGTCACGCAGCAGAATCGACGGCGGCTGCTCCACCAGGCGCACGTGCTGCTCGAGCAGACCCGCGCCGCCGTGGCCCGCGACCACCAGCCGCCCGTGCTGCGGGAGGCGTCGCGATGGCTCGCGAGGCTCACCGACGGCCGCTATCCCTCGATCACGACGGCGATCGACGAGGCCCGTCTGGAGGTTCACGACGCCGACGGCGAGATCTGGAATCCCGAGCGGCTCAGTCGCGGCACACGGGAACAGGTGTTTCTGGCGCTGCGACTGGCGCTGATTCGCGATCTCGGCCGCCATGACGTCAGCCTGCCGATCGTGATGGACGACGCGCTGGTCAACTTCGACGACGCCCGGGCCAAATCGGCAGCCCGCGTGCTCGTGGAGTTCATCGCCGAGCAGGCCTCCGACCGGCAGATGCTGGTGCTCACCTGCCACGAACACGTGGCCCGCACCTTCGCCGCCGCCGGCGCGCACGTGCGGTCGTTCACCGACCCGGCGCCGCTCTGGGGCGGTGCCGCGCCGGCCACGCTCCCCTCGGCGATCGTCGAACCTGAGAAAATCCCCGAGCCGGCACCGATGACCACGGACGGCGACGCCTGGCCCGCCGAAGCGTTTTTCTTCGGCCGAGAGTCGGGGCCCTCGACCATGCATGGACGGCGGCAGGAGCCCCCATCGGTCAGCCGCCCGGCGCGACGCGATTCAGGCCGCGGACGCAGACGACGGTAGACCGCGCCGTCAGGAAGCCCCAAGCGCCAGCGCGGGGAATACGTCCTCCACTTCGAACGGCTCCCCGCCATCAACACGGTCGCGTCGCGTTTACCCGTCGCTCGCGCTCCGGGCTTCCCGAACGCAATCGACACCCGCGAGGTGCTGCCCGTGCCCCGAGAGCCGGCGTTGCTGGCCAGCGCAGGCAGGATGCCGAAGCGCAGGCAGCATCGAGTGAGTGAAGCCCGGGATGGGCGTAACGAACGTCGGGCTCTCGGGGCACGGGCAGCACCGACCCACCACTCGGGCCCCCTTCAGGCGACCCACCAAAATCGGATGCGCTCTAGCCACCCGCGTTTCCATAGCCCGTTCAGACCTGCACGATGCCCTGCTGCACATCGCGGAGATACCGCTGCCGCATCTGGCCGAGCAGCATGCTCAGGTAGGCGTTGGCACCGAGCGAGAGAAACAGTGCGATCAAACTGCCGATGAGCCAGCCCCAGGGCTTGCTCGCATGCTCGGCCACGCCCGCGGCCGTGTCGGCCAGGCGGGCCGAGGTCACGGCGACCGGCGCGGCCTTGCGGGGCTTTCGCGAGGCCTCGATCACGGCCCTTTCGACGGCTGGTGGCCAGTTGTCGCCCACGAAGATCCTGACGCGGCGCACGGTGCCGGAATCCGCAGGCACGTCGCTCGAAAACTGATAGGGGCTCGCCGACTTCACGAGATCCGGCTCGACACGGACGAGATAGTCGCCGCCGCCGTCGTCCGTCGGCACGTACGCGGCCTCGATGCCTGTCGCCAGAAGTGTCGCCACCGCCAACACGAACTCAACCATCGTCGATCCTTTCTTCGAACTCCCGGCCGTTCCACAGGCCGGGGCGGCGACGCGTCGCTGCCCGCCCGGAACCCCACGATTCCACCCTCCCGACCCCTGCCTATGCAAGTCCGGCCGGAGGATCGTTCTCCCGAACTGCCTGCGGCCGGCCGATTGCACCCGTTTCGGCCCCCGGCAGGGGCCCGCGGCCCTCGTCCGTCAGGCTGACGATTTCAGTCTGGAGCATCGTCAGGGCCGCCTGCAGAAAGGCCACGGCGATCGGCCCCACGAAGATGCCGATCGGTCCGAGGGCGCCGACACCGCCGAGCACGCTCAACAGCGCCAGCAAGGGATGGAGTTTCGACTGCCCGTGAAGCACCAGCGGTTTGATGATGTTGTCGACGGTCGACACCACGCCGGCCCCCCACAGGGCCAGCCCGGCCGCAGTCCAGGTGTCTTTCTCGAAGAACAAGAGATAGAGACTGGCCGACCCCCACACGAGCGCCGCTCCAGCCACCGGGATGAGCGCACCGAAGAAGGTCAGCAGCGTGAGCAGAAACACCTTGCCGAGCCCCGCCACGTAGAAGCCGAGACCGGCCAGGATCGCCTGCACGCCCGCCGCCAGGAGGATCGAACTCACGACGGCTCGGCTGATCTCCTCGAACTCCTGGAGCAGCTGCCACTGATAGCGGCGGTCGAGCGGGATCAGCCGCGTCACCCCCTCCAGCATCCGGCCGCCGTCGGCGAAGAAGTAGAAAAGGCTCACGATCGTCACGATCACCCCGATGAGGATCTTGGCCACGACCGCGGGGGCGCGAGCCGCGATCGGTCCGATCCAATCCTCGATCCCACGCTTGAGTTCCGTGTTGACCGCGTCGGCGGTCACGTGCAGGCCGGTCGTCTCGTTGAACCGGGCCACGAGCCCGTCGAGCACATGCGGGTCGAGTTTAAATCCCTCAGGGCGGCTGAGGATGGCAACCGCCTCGCCCCCGGCACGGAAGATGAGCAGCGACACCGGCGCCAGCACGATGAGCACGACAAGCAGCGTGGTCAGGCCTGCGGCGGCCCAGTCGGGCCAGCGCGTCCGGCCGCGGATCCAGCGATGCAGCGGTCCGAAGATGACCACCAGCATCGCGGCCAAGAGCATCGGCAAGAGGAAACTCGCCATGACCCGCAGCGACAGCACCCCGAAGAGCACCACCAGCGCGAGCAGCACGCCGAACGAAACAAGCCGGTTCATGAAGGGAAAGTGCTCCGGCGATTGGGAGTAGGCGATTGTACCCAGCCCTCGTCAGAGCGTGTCCCAGCCTGTCGCGGCGTCGATCGCGGGATGGCGGCCGCGGGCCGGCCCACGGTATTCTTGGCCTGCTCTCCCCCCCTGGAAGGTTCCCGCCCATGCGCCCGCCCGACGTGTCTCTCGTCGTCCCGGTCCGCGACGAGGCGGGCAACATCGCCCCGCTCGTCGAGGAGATTCGTACCCGGCTCGATGCGGCCGGCTTCGTCTGGGAACTGCTGATCATCGACGACGGCTCGACCGATACCTCGTGGAGTGAGATCGTCGCCGCCGCGGCCGCGGATGAACGGGTACAGGGAGAGCGGCACGATCAGCCGCTGGGCAAGTCGGCCGCGTTGATGACCGGCTTTCGGCGCTCCCGCGGCGAGGCGGTCGTGATGCTCGATGGAGACGGTCAGGACGATCCCGCCGAGATCCCGCGAATGGTCCGCCTGCTCCGCGAGGGCGCCGGCGCGGGCCTCGTCAACGGCTGGAAGACGCCCCGACTCGACCCCTGGCACAAGACGCTTCCCTCACGGGTCTTCAATCTGCTGGTCGGCTGGGTGACGGGGCTTCGCCTCCACGACCACAACTGCGGGCTCAAGGCGTTGCGCGGCGAGGTGGCCCGGAGGCTCGACCTCTCTACCGACATGCACCGCTTCATTCCGACGCTCGTGGCCCTCGAGGGTCATCGGGTGCTCGAAGTGCCGGTGCATCACCGGCCACGTGTCCGCGGCGTGTCGAAGTATGGAATATGGCGGTTCTTTCGCGGGCTCGCCGATCTGGGCCGAGTCGCCGCGTTGATCACCACCGTGCCCGACGCCGACGACCATGCCGCATCGAGGCGGCGGCTGCGCCAGGGCGTCTACGGCCTGCTCGCAGCGGTGGCGCTCGGCGGTCTGCTGGGCAGGATCGGGGCGGTCGCCAGCGTCGACCGGCTCGCGCTCGAGAACCGGCTCGTGGAAGAGGCGGTGAAGCGGCAGGCCGACGCCGGCGGCCCCGTCGACCGGCCGCTCATCCGCGCACGGATCGAGCGGGAGAAGCGGCTCGTGCGGCCGTTCCTCTCCGGCAACGATCGGAGCCGCTGGCTCACGATCCGGGCCCTCGTCGAGAAGGGCAGCTTCGCGATCGAGGATCTCGTCGTCGAGCCCGGCTGGGACACCATCGACGCCGTGGTGCATCCCGATGCAGGCGGCCGGATTCATCTCTATTCGAGTAAGCCACCCCTTCTCTCCGTGCTCTGCGCGGGTCCCTACTGGGCGCTCCACCGGCTCACCGGCTGGACGCTCGGCGACCATCCCTTCGAGATGGGCCGAATGCTCCTGATCGTCTACACCGTGCTGCCGTTCGCGGTCATGCTCTTCTTCGCGCTGCGGTGCATCGATGCCATCGGCACGTCCGACTGGGGGCGGCTCTGGGCTGCCGCCCTCGCGGCATGCGGCACGTTTTTGACGACGTTCGCGGTGGTCCTCACCAACCACCTGCCGGCGGCCGCGGCCGCGGCGGCGAGCCTCTGGCTCGTGATCGAGATCCGCTGCCGCCACGAACGGTCGTGGTGGTCGTTCGCCATGGCAGGCCTCGCGACGGCGCTCGTGACCGCCTTCGAACTGCCGGCCCTCGCCTGGCTCGCCGCCGTCGCGGTGATCCTGCTGCGCTGCGATCCACGCCGCACGCTGACCGCGGCGCTGCCGGCCGCGCTCCTCGTCGCCGCCGCCGCGCTCGGCACCAACTACGCCGCCCACGGCACCGTCGTGCCCCCCTATGCCCATCGCACGTCGGGCATTGCCGCGGCGCAGGTGGCCGCCACCGAGGAATCCTGGAACCCTGACAACTGGTACGACTACGCGATCCGCCTCCCGAACGGCCGGCTGCTCGAGAGTTACTGGCGGTCGCCGAAGGGCGTCGATCAGGGTGAACCGTCGCGGGCCGTCTATGCCTGGCATGCGCTCGCAGGGCATCACGGCATCCTCTCGCTCACGCCCGCCTGGCTGCTCGTGATCCCGGGCCTCGCGCTGGTGGCGGCGCGGCGCCGGCAAGACGCGGCGGGCGAGTCCGATCTGGCCCTCGCGATCGCGGCCGTGTCGGTCGTCGTCATCTCGTTCTATGTGCTGCGGCCGCAGCCTGACCGCAACTACGGCGGCATGTCGAGCGGCTTCCGCTGGGTGTTCTGGCTCGCGCCGCTCTGGGTGGCCGCCGCCGTGCCCGCGGCCGACCTCCTCGGTCGGAGCCGCGCCGGCCGCGTTCTGGCCTCGATCCTCCTGGGGCTGTCCGTGCTCTCGGTGGCTTCCCCCACCTGGAATCCCTGGACGTCCCCCTGGATCGAGCAACTGATGCGGCATGCGGGCTGGCTGACCGCGCCGTGAACCCCGCGGTTTGGTCCATCAGTGGCGTGTGGTCAGGAAGCCCCAAGCGCAAGCGCGGGGTATACGTTCTCCACCTCGACTCGCGCCGCGGAGCCGCTTCGGAAAGCCACCCGTATACCCGTCGCTCGCGCTCCGGGCTTCCCGGGCACTTGATGCCCCGGCCGCGCCGGAGCGATCGATGACTTCCTCCCCACAAACAATCCCTATCGACCCGGGGTTTACCCCGGCAGGACCCATGCCGGCCAATGCGGCGGGAGCGGAGCCTCGATGGTCATCGGTTCACCCGAGTCTGGATCGGCATAGGCGATCCTCCAGGCGTGGAGCATGATCGGCCGCGTGCGGTCGACCGCGCCGTCACGCGGCAGGCTGCCATAGACCTCGTCGCCCACGATCGGCATGCCGCGCGAGGCCGACTGGATCCGCAACTGGTGCATGCGGCCGGTGCGTGGCTCGAGCTGAAGGAGCACCTCGTCGGCCGGGGCATCGATGCCTGCCGACAGTCGCCACACGGACGTGACCGCCTCGCGGGCGGCGGGCGACGTCGGCTCGGCGAGGCGGCTGCGTGCCTCGGCGGGCAGCTTCTCAATGAAGTCCCGCCATTCGACAGGCTCCTCGAACCCCGGCAGACCGTTCTCGGGGCGATGCACGACCGCCAGGTAGGTCTTCACAATCTCGCGCCGCTCGAACTGCCGAGAAAGCTTCCGCGCCGCTCGGGGCGTGGCCGCCATGAGCAGCACGCCCGACACGGCCCGGTCGAGCCGATGCGGCACGCCGACATATCCCGCAGGATCACCGCCGTGCAGTCGCTCCCGCAGCCACGTCTCGACCGACGGGATTCCCGGCGGCGACTGCGTGGCGATGCCCGCGGGCTTGAGGATGGCGACGACGCCGGCGGATTCGCGAATCACGAAAGGGGCTTCCATCGCGACGAATCATACAAAAACTTGACAGGGGTCCCCTTTGCAGGTGACGATCCCCCCATGGCATTGAAACTTCTCGTCGTGGACGACCACGAAATCGTGCGGCAGGGACTGATCAGCCTCTTCGGCGACTCGGACATCCGGGTGTGCGCGGAGGCGTCTTCGGCCGAGGAAGCCGTCCGGCAGGCCCGCAAGCACAAGCCCGACGTCGTGCTGCTCGACGTGCGGCTCAACGACGAAGACGGCCTCGACGTCATCAAGCGGCTGAGGGGCGCCTGCCCCGGGCTCCGCGTGGTGATCCTGTCGGCGTTCGACAACCCGACCTACGTGGCCCGGGCCGTGTCGGCCGGAGCCCATGATTACCTACTCAAGACGTCGACCCGAGCGGAGTTGATCGCGTCGGTCACTGGAGCGGCGGCGGGCGCCAGCCCCACGCGGTCCGGCCAACTCAAGCGGGTGGCCAGTTCCATGGCGAAGCGTGAGTCTTCGTCCAGTGGCGGCGTGCAACTCACGCCGCGCGAGGGTCAGGTGCTGCGGCTGGTCGCCATGGGGCTCTCCAACCAGGAGATCGCCGACTCGCTCGAGATCAGCGTCGAGACGGTGAAGGAGCACGTGCAGAACATGCTCCGGAAGATCTCGCTCAACGATCGCACGCAGGCGGCCGTGTGGGCGCTGCGGCACGGCCTCGCCTGATCGAGACGGTCAGGCGACGACCCGGCCGCCGGCCGCGGGCCGGGTCACGAACATGGCAGCCTCGACGCCAGTCGGCGGACGGTACGCCGCGCGGAGTTGCTCCATGATCGCGGCAGCCCGTGACGTCTCCACGAGCGCGACGGCGGCGCCGCCGAATCCGCCTCCCGTCATGCGGCAGCCGAACACGCCCGGGAGGTTCGCGGCCACCTCGCAGATCAGATCGAGTTCGGGACAGGACACCTCGTAGTCGTCGCGGAGCGACGCGTGACTCTCCCGCATCAGGCGACCGGCCTCGGCCCAGTCGCGGCGTCCGGCGGCGGCGACGAAGGCGAGCACCCGGTCATTTTCGGTGAGCACGTGCCCGGCGCGCCGCCGTTCGAGTGCGGGCAGGGAGTCACTTTTCGCCCGCCATTCGTCGGCCTTCACGTCGCGCAGCGACTGCCGACCGAGCAGCGCGGCCGCCGACTCGCACTGCCGCCGGCGGGCGGCGTACTCCCCATCGACGAGCGCGTGCTTCACGCCGCTGTCGATCACGAGCACGGCCACGCCGTCGTCGTCGAGCGGCACGTGCCGGATGTCCCGGCTGCGGCAGTCGAGCAGCAGCGCGTGCCCCTCGCGGCCAAACGTCACGGCGAACTGATCCATGATGCCGCACGGGACACCCGCAAACTCGTGCTCGGCCCGCTGGCAGAGAAGAGCCCTGTCCGCAGGGGAAAGCGGTCTGCCGCACACCGCCTCGACCGCGATCGCGATCGCCACCTCGAGTGCGGCGCTGCTGCTCAGTCCACCGCCCGCGGGAAGATCGGCCGTGATGGCGGCCGCGAAGCCCGGAATGTGCCAGCCAAGCCGCTGGTAGCCGGCGAGCACTCCGGCGGCATACCGCGCCCAATCGGTGCGACCGGGCTGAATCGGCTGCGCGAGGTCGAGTTCGACCGGCTCTCCTCCGCGGTCGCTCGAGAGCACGACCGCCGCATCGCGGCGTGGATGGACGGTCACCCGCAGCCCCCGCTCGATCGCCATCGGCAGCACGAAGCCGTCGTTGTAGTCGGTGTGTTCACCGATCAGGTTCACCCTCCCGGGCGACACGACCTCGAATGGAGACGACGTCGTCACAGCAGTTCGCTCGCCAGGTCGGCGAGTTCCGATCGCTCTCCCTTCTCCAGCGTGACGTGGGCGTAGATCGGCTGCCCCATCATCCGGTGGATCAGGTAGCTCAGCCCGTTGGAGAGGGCGTCGAGGTAGGGCTGATCGATCTGGGCGACGTCGCCCGTAAACACGATCTTCGTCCCCTCGCCGGCCCGGGTGATGATCGTCTTCACCTCGTGGGGCGTGAGGTTCTGCGCCTCGTCCACGATGAAAAACATCCGCTGCAGGCTGCGGCCGCGAATGTAGGCGAGGGGCGTGATCACGAGCTTCTCGGATTCCCGCATGTCGTTGATCCGCTGGGCGGCCTGCGTGTCGTCACCGCACTGGTGGCGGATGACGGTGAGGTTGTCGTACAGCGGCTGCATGTAGGGATCGAGCTTGTCGGAGATATCGCCCGGCAGGAAGCCGAGGTCACGGTTGGACAGCGGGACCACGGGCCGCGCCAGCATGATCTGGCGATACCGTTGACGGCACTCGAGCGCGGCGGCCAATGCGAGAAGCGTCTTGCCCGTGCCCGCGGTGCCGGCCAGCGTGACAAGCTTGATGGAATCGTCCATCAGGGCTCGGAGGGCGAACGACTGCTCGGCGTTGCGCGGCGTGATCCCGTAGCAGGTCTGCTTCTCGACCCGCACGAACGACTGATCGGAGCGGCGATACGTGGCCAGAGCCGACTTGCTGCCGTTGCGGAGTACGAAGTTTTCGTTGGCGATCGGCTCCTGCGGGAGCGCGAGCTCGGCGGCTGGCAGGATGCCGCCGTTGGCGTAGATGTGATTGATCGTCTCCGAATCGATGCCCTCGATGATTCGTCGGCCCGTGTAGAGCTTGTCGAAGCCCTGCACCTTGTCCGACTTGTAGTCCTGGGCATGGATGCCGAGCGACTTGGCCTTCATCCGCAGGTTGGTGTCTTTCGACACGAGCACCACCTGTCGGGGCGCCTCCCGCTCCTGCAAGGCGAGCGTGGTCTTGAGGATCCGATGGTCGGGCGTGTCCTGCAGGAAGGCGTCGTCGAGGAGAGCCTCGAGACCGCTACCGAGCACGACGCGGATCGAGCCGAGGCCCTCGCCGAGAGGGCTGCCGTCGTGCGAGAGCACGTCGCCGGTGAGGGAATCGAGGCGGCGGAGAAACTCACGGGCCTGGAAATGGATGTCTTCGTTGCCGCGTTTGAACTGGTCGAGTTCTTCGAGCACCGTGATCGGGATCGCGACGTCGTGTTCCTCAAAGTTGCGGATGCATCCGCTGTCGTGCAGGATCACGTTCGTGTCGAGCACGAAGAGCTTCGGCCGTGTCTCGGTCATGGGGCCTCCGGCGGTGGATCGTGGAAGATCGCTGCGTGGGCATGACAAGCCTGACGTCGGCTATCGTAGCCCGGACCGCACTCCCCGCGTCAGCCCGATTTCCCGGCAGATCCGCGTCCGGATTATGAGTTTTTCGTCTTGGCGCCGGCCGGCTGCGGGACGCACGCGCTTCAACCGGCTGCGGGACGGCATGAGGTTCCTCGCGCGAGTATTTCGCATGACGCGAGACGAGGGTTTGAACTCTGGCGAGCGAAATCCTCAACGCTCGTCACGCTCACGCCGATCCCTCCGCCTCGTCCAGCGAGGGGCTGCCTGCGGCTTCCTCGGAACGAACGCAGGGGTCGAAC
>JAIOPD010000007.1 GCA_021414115.1 Planctomycetia bacterium | reverse complement strand
CTCGACCACGTGCTGGCCGGGCTTCAGCCGACCGGACCGCTCGGCGTCCTGGATCATCGCCGCCCCGATGCGGCACTTCACGCTGTAGGCGGGATTGCGACCCTCGATTTTCGCCAACAGCCGGACGTTCAGTCCGTTCGCAACCCGATTGATCCGCACCAGCGGCGTGCGGCCGATCGTCTCGACGTTGTCTGTAAAAACCGGCACGGAGCCTCCTTGCTCGTGATTGAGCAAGCGCGCCTCCGAGATGTCCGGTCAGCCACGCGAACGTGAAAACGGTGTGTTGATGCGTCGGACGTCGAGCGATCGATCCGGGAAACGAACCACGTTTCGAGCTACTTGCCGGCACGCAAACTTTGCGCACTCTAGCGAGACTGCCAGATTTTGAGAAGTCCCTGACCGGCTGCGGTCCAGATCGTGAACTCCGAGGCCAAGGCGGCCGGGAAACCCATTCCGCGCAGTTCGTGGGTTTGTCTGCTTTATCAGTGCTGGGGCACGGGCTACTGGCTGCGTTCCGCTGCGGCCTGACGCTTCATCGCGGTGATGTTTTGCTCGACCACGGGGTTGCCCTTCCCGATGTAGACCGCCATGTCGCTGTCGTACTCGGCCTCGGTTTCGGGGGGCGGGTCACGCATGTCGCGCATCCAGCGGTCGAGCCGGATGCGGCAGGCTTTGAGATCGGCCCGATGGGTCGGGTCGTCGGCGATGTTGTTCAGCTGCCACGGATCCTCCCGCCAGAGATAGAGTTCCTCGGGCGGTCGCGTCGGGCTGAAGAGCAGTCGCTCGGTGAGCGGTGGCAGTTCACCGGCGGCGTGCAGCCGCCGCAGGGCCTCGATCAGTGCCTTGCCGTCTTTGTAGGCGTTGGCCTGGAGCAGCGGGCGGCCGGGATAGAAGTTGCGGATATAGAGGAAGCGATCGGTCCGCACGCTGCGGATCTTGTCCACGGTTTCATCGCAACGGTCCCGCGCGGCAAACACGGTGTCGCGGGGCTTGGCATCCGCCGCGAAGAGGTCGCGGCCCTGCATGCTCGCCGGGATTGGGATGCCGGCTGCGGCCAGCGACGTCGGCGACATGTCGATGTGCTCCATGAAATCGTCGCGGACGGCGCCCCGGGGAACGCCCGGTCCGCGCACGATGAAGGGAATGTGGGTGCCTTCGTCATAGAGAAACTGCTTGGCCCGCGCGTGGCTGATGCCGTGGTCAGTCATGAAGATCACGAGCGTGTCGTCGAGCACGCCTTCCTTTTCGAGTCGGGCGAGCACCTGGCCCACGTGGTGGTCGGTGAGCCGCACGGCATCGAGGTAGGCGGCCCAGTCGGCGAGGAGCACCGGATCCCGCGGCAGGTAGGGGGGCAGCACCACGTCCTCGGGCCGCACCGAACTGCCGAGCGTCCGGGCTGCGAGCGCGGCGGCCGCGGCGTACGTCTCGGGTCGCTCGGCCCGGATCTTGCCGCCGGGCAGCATCACCTGCATGAAGAACGGCTGGCCATCGGACCGGCCGGCCCAGTCTTCGCCGTCGTACATCTGCGGATCCCACTCGAAGTTGTAGTCGGTTTTGCCGAGCCCCTGCCGCTTCTTGTCGTCGGTCCGCGAGTCGTCATTTGTCAGGCCGTCGCCCACGCAGGTGTAATAGCCTGCCTGCTGAAAGAGGACGGGCACGGGGCGGACGCCATCCGGGAGATGAATCTTCCGAACGCCACGGCCGCTGCGGTGGTGGTGGCCGCCGATCGCGGTCTGGTACATGCCGGTGATCATCGCCGAGCGGCTGGGAGAACAGACCGGGGCCGTCGTGAAGGCGTGGGTGAACCGCGTGCCCTCACGGGCGAGCCGGTCGAGATGCGGCGTGGTGATCGGCAAGGGCCGGTAACACGACAGGTCTGCCGACATATCATCGACGACGAACCACGCGATGTTCGGCCGCGAACGCTCCTCCGCCACAGCCAGCGGTGCGAGCCAGAGCCCGCAAACGGCGAGCCCGCCGACGATCAGCAACACGCGGCTGAATTTGGTGAAACGGTGGTCAATCATGCTTGCGCTCATTTCCGATTGAGGGCTGCCTGCAGTGCCGCGACGAAACGCCTTGCCGTTTCGAGCGTGTTGAGCACCTGCTCCCGCGGAATGTCGACGAAGTCGCCGTAGTCAGCATCGAGTCGTTGTGAATAGAGGCCATCAAAGGCGACGGCCTGCTCGGGCGCCAGCACGCCCTCGGGCACCAGCTCTTCGTGAACGGCTTTGATGATGCCGCGATGCTTGCGGAACCGACGATCACGGGCCACGAACACCGCCGTGGCTGCATGGAAGCACGCGTAATAGGCCCGGTTCCATGCCAGCCGGGCGCTACCGCGGCCCGCCGCCTCGTGGGCGTCGTCGAGGCACTCGCGGGCCAGCCGCATCTGCTGGGCGACGATCCGATCCCGTGATTCCTTCTCGGTCATGCGGGCCCTCGCGACGCATCGCGCACGACATCGATTCCTTCCGCATCGATTTCCTTGCGGATCGGTGCGGCCTGATACACGCCGCGCCACCATTCGTCGCTCGTGCGGATGTAGAGCTCGGGCCACGTGCCCAGCCGCAGGCCGATCTGCCGCGCAGCCGTGCGCATCCCGCTTATCTCATCAGGCGTGAGTGGGCGGCCGGTGAGCACCAGGAGGTCGATGTCCGACTCAGGTGTGTCATCCCCTCGCGCCTTGGAGCCGTAGAGCACGATCGACTCAACAGGCCAGCCGCCCGTCAAGGCAGCTGCGATCTCCTCGATCGTCTGCCGATCGACGTCAGCGAGCAAAGAGAGGGATTGCAGCGTCGCCATCGCGGCCGGCTCCAATAAGGGTTTATCGTCTGGATTGTACCACTGCAGCCCGCGGAGGGTGCCTGTCGAGACGGTTTCCTCGGCGGGCGGCTCGGGTCCACGCGATGCGCCCTTGCCAGCGGCTGGAGTGCTTGTGTTGCCACTGATACCGCGCGTCAGTCGCGATACCGCGACGCGTCGATCCCGAGTTTCCGCATCCGGGCCCGAAGCGTGTGCGGATTGATCTGCAGGATCGCGGCCGCCCCGCGGCGGCCCTCGATCCGTCCGCGGGTCGCACCCAGTGCCCGCTCGATGTGCTGCCGCATCGCCGTCGCCAGGGGGACGATGTCGCCGGTGATAGGCGGGCTTGCCTCCCTGAGCGGGATGGTTTCCGGAATTACTTCGTACATCGTCGCGTCTGATTGAATCGCCGGCACGATGGTCTGCTGGCGGCTCAGTCCGAGCGCGGTCGCGACGTCGATCGTCCGGCCACCCCCCAGAATCACCGCACGGTCGATGACCGCGCCGAGTTCTCGGATGTTGCCCGGCCACGGGTATTCGGCGAGTTGCCGCAGGTCGGCCGCGGTCGGCTCGGCCGCGGGAAGTCCAAACCGAACCGCGGCCCGCTGGGCGAAATGCCGCACAAGCGAGGGAATGTCCTCGAGCCGCTCACGGAGCGTCGGCAGCAGGATCGGAAACACGTTGATCCGATACCACAGGTCCTCCCGAAACGTGCGGTCCTTGACCATCGCGGACAGGTCTCGATGCGTCGCGGCGACGATGCGGACGTCGACTCGCAGCGGCGATTTTCCGCCGACGCGTTCGATCTGGTGATCCTGAAGCACCCGGAGCAGACGGACCTGCGCCGGCAGTGGCAGTTCGCCGATCTCGTCGAGAAACAGGGTGCCGCGATCGGCCCGCTCGAACCATCCCTGATGCTGGTCGGAGGCGCCGGTAAAGCTGCCTTTTTCATGGCCGAAGAGCTGCGAATCGACGAGCTCGGGCGGGATCGCGCCGCAGTTCACCCGAATGGAGGGACCATCGCTCCGCTTCGAGCGTGTGTGGATGCCGCGAGACACGACCTCCTTGCCGGTGCCCGTCTCGCCAAGGATCAGCACGGGCACGTCGGAGTGAGCGACGAGTTCGACACGCTCCATGACATGGCGGAGCCCGGTGCGGGCGCCGATGACATCCTCGTTGACGTCCTGCCGGCCTAGGCGAGTGAGGAGCGTCGCTCGATCGGCTTCCGCTGCTTCGCGGAGCGCGCGAAGCTCGTGGAGTCGGGTGTTGTTATCGACGGCGATGGCGAATGGCTCGAGCAGCTGCTGCGTCGCTCGCTGATCCGCCGCGGTAAACTCGCGG
>JAIOPD010000006.1 GCA_021414115.1 Planctomycetia bacterium | reverse complement strand
CGGCCCCAACGTGTCGTATTTCGAGCGCCGCGGCCGGCTGGCCTCGTGCCGACACGGACTCCTCGCGCGGCCGGCGTCGGCGGTCACGTGGGGCCTGCCTGCCGACATCGCGGCCACGCCCCTGGGCCGCGCGGTCGCGGCGCGGCTCCGGGATGCGCCTCTCGCCCCTCCAGCCGCGCGGTGCGAGATCGACCTGGTCGTGAGGCCGGGCACCGAGGTGTTTACCCGCGCGGCGGAATGCCGGCTCGCCCTCGTGGCAGCGGGCACGGCGACCGATCCTCGCCTGCACCGCGACGCCGATCAGGTCGTCGAGGTCACAGACGATCAATCGCTCGAGAGGGCACTCGACTCGGCAGGCTGACGTGCCGGACGATGTGGAGTGGGAGTGGTCGGCCGTCCCGCTTTCAATTCCGACCGATCCTCAACCTCAACCGGCTCCCCGTCGCCGGCACGCCTCGCCACACGTTTACCCGTCGCTCGCGCTCCGGGCTTCCCCGGCAACGGATGCGCCACGCCCCGCGGTTCGGTCACGCCTCTTCGTCAGGAAGCCCCAAGCGCGAGCGCGGGGTATACGTTCTCCACCTCGGCTCGCTCCGCGAATCCCTCACGCCGGGCGGCCCGCTCCGCGCCCGGGAAGCTACTTCTTCTTCTCGTTGTGCAACGTGTGCTTCCGCAGCCGCGGCGAATACTTCTTGATCTTCAACTTTTCGCCGCCGCTCTTCCGTCGCAGCGTGTAGTTTTGATCGCCGGTCTCCTCGCACACGAGGTGGATGATCTCGAGCTTTTTCTTGCCCTTCGCCATGGTCGTGCCGTCTGCGGTGGCCGCAGTCCTTCCAGAGTCGTCTGGTCCGCCGGCGGCCGGCAGACCTTGGTGCCACGGCTGCCACATGGCGCCGCGGAAACCCGCAAAACCTACCCGGCCAGAGCCCCGAAGGCCAGCGGGGCTCTCCACGGCAGGTTATTCAGGATGATTCTCCCGGCCCGAGGCTCAGGAATAGTTCGCCCGACGCCGCCCGAAACTCTCTTTCCGGGGTTGCCGCATGCGGCCGATTCATGCGCGAAAAAATGATGTTCTCTGCACAAATCGTGTTATAGTTGAAGAAGAGTTTTCGCCGGTTCTAGAGCCAGCGATTCCATGAGTCATACCGACTGCCCAGGCAGTCGTGCTGAGCATCACTCAAGAGGCAATGCTGACGGGGGCCATCCAATGTCGAGCCAAATCGATCCCGATCCGGTGAAGAAGGCCACCCGTCCGCCAGCGGCCCAGCCTCCTGCCGCCAAGCCCCCCGCCAAAGCTGCGGCGACACCGCCGAAGCCGGCCGCTGCCGCGGCGGCCGCGCCGCCCGCGAGGCGACCGGAGCCCCAGAAGGCTGCACCGCCCCAGGAGGCCGCCCCTCCCGACCAGGAAGACGGCGAGGAGTCGCTGGGCCGCGCGGCCGTCAGGCAGGCGCCGGCCTGGGCCATCAGCATGCTCGTGCATGTCGTCGCGCTGCTCGGCATGGCGCTGATCGTCAACGAGCCGCCTAAGAAGGAGACGCCGCGGGTCATCACGTCCAACGCGCCCGAGGTCGAGGACGAGTTCAACGAGTTCGAGGACGACCTGCCTCAGCAGGAAACGGTCCAGACGGCCGATGCCACGGCCGACGTCACGGTGACGACCGAGGTGGCGGTGACGCCGGTCGAGGTCGTGTCAAATGCGACCGACGTGGATGCGGCCCCGCTCGCCGTCGAGTTCACCGACTTCGGCACCGAGACGGCGCCCGCGTCCGACATGATGGCGCAGATGGGCGCGATCGGCGGCAAGGGGGGAGGCATCGGCGGCCGAGCCCAGGCCGCGAAACTCGCCGCGGCCGGCGGCGGCGGCGGCGACACGGAGCAGGCCGTTGACCGGGCGCTGAAATGGCTCGCGCAGCATCAACTTCCTGACGGGGGTTGGTCGTTCGATCTCGCCAACTGCCAGGGCTGCAACTGTTCGGCATCGGGCAAGAGCAAGGCGGCCGACCGGTGCGGCGCCACGGCGATGGCCATCCTGCCGTTCCTGGGTCGCGGCTACACGCACCGTGAAGGACCGTTCAAGCCCACGGTCGAGCGCGGCATTTCCTTCCTGGCCCAGATGGCGGTCAAGGGCAATGGCAAGGCGTATGGCGCCGGCGGAAGCCTGTATTCACAGGGCCTTGCGGGGATCGCGCTCTCGGAATGCTATGCGATGTCGCAGGACAACCGGCTCGCCGGGCCGACGCAGCTCGCGCTCAACTTCATCATGCAGGCCCAGGATCCGGTAGGTGGCGGCTGGCGTTATTCCCCAAGGCAGCCGGGCGACACGTCGGCCGTGGGCTGGCAGATCATGGCCCTCAAGAGCGGCAACATGGCCTACCTGCAGGTCAACCCGCTGACGGTCAAGAAGGCCGTTGATTTCCTCAACGCCGTGCAGGACGACGACGGAGCGTTCTACGGCTATACCGGGCCTGCGCGGGGCCCCGGCACGACGGCCGTCGGGCTGCTGTGCCGCATGTACCTGGGCTGGAAGAAGGACAACCCGGCGCTGCAGCGGGGCGTCGCCTATCTGGCGAAGCTCGGTCCCACGAAAGATCTCTACTTCGACTACTACGCCACGCAGATCATGCACCACATGGAAGGCGAGGTGTGGATCTCGTGGAACAAGAAGATGAAGGAACTGCTCCTCAAGAACCAGGCTTCGAGCGGTCACGAGGCGGGCAGTTGGCACGAGGGAGTCAACGGTGGCCACGGTGCCGAAGCGGCCGGCCGCATCTACTGCACGGCGCTGTCGACGATGATCCTCGAGGTCTACTACCGCCATCTGCCGATCTACCGCAACCAGTCGGTGGACGAAGAGTTCAAGGAATAACGCGACGATCCCTCCGGATTTTTTCGCCTGAGCGAGCCGCGGCGATCCGTGAGGCCGCCACGGGTCTTTCTTCAGCCGCCTGCCGCACGACGCCGATGATCCCTGCAGGGGATCGCAGTGCGCGCCGCGAGGGCCGCGCCAAGACACTCCACACGACGTAGCCGGCAGAGTCTGCGTGGTTTCCGGCAAGGCGGAGCGGCCGTGATGCGGGACGGCACTGAACGCGACACCTTTATCGAGCGGCTCCTCGGCCATCCCGGTATTCGCTCGGGGTACGCGAGCCTGGTCGCCCACGTGGCCCTCTTGATCGCGCTGGCACTGGCGATGATCCCCGGCGAGATCCAGGACCGCCCGCGACCCATCCTGATCACCATGGCCGACGTCGCCGATCGTGACCCCGGCTCGGCGGCCGGCGATGCCACAGCGGATTTGGCTGCCGTGGACATCGCCGCCGCGGCGAACCAGGCCGCCATCGGCCCGCCGGTGCCGGCTCCGGAAGTGACGCTCGTCCAACCGGACCCTCCCATGGTGCCGGTGGCCAACGACGCCCCTGCCGTTTCCCTGCCTCTGGATGACCACGCCGCCACCATTCGCGTCGCATCGCGGCCGGCGGCCGCCGTCCCCGCGCAGACCGCATCGCACGCACCCCCTGGAGCGTCTTCCGGCGAGGCCGACCGCATCCTTCGCGCTTTCGCAGGCCGACGCGGCCCGGAGCGGGGCAGCAGCCTTGCGAGCCACGGCGGCTCCGCGGCCAGCGAGGCGGCGGTCGAGCGCGGCCTCGCGTGGCTGGCACGCCACCAGGCCGCCGACGGCTCGTGGCGGTTCGACCTCAGCGGCTGCCAATGCGATGGGGCATGCCGCGATCCAGGCACGGTCTCGAGCACGACGGCCGCGACCGGCATCGCGCTGCTGCCCTTCCTCGGCGCTGGACACACGCACGTGGAGGGCGCTTACCGTGAGACGGTGACGCGGGGCATCTACTACCTCATGAGCCGCATGCAGCCGACGCCCCGTGGCGGTGACCTCAGTGAAGGAACGATGTATGGCCATGGCGTCGCCACCCTCGCGCTCGCCGAGACGCTCGGGATGACAAGGGACCAGGCACTCGTTCGCTACGTCCGCGACGCGGTGCGATTCATCGAGACCGCCCAAGACCTGCACGGCGGCGGCTGGCGCTATCTTCCCGGCCAGCCGGGCGACACGACGGTGACAGGCTGGCAACTTGCCGCGGTGAAGAGTGCCGGACTGGCGGGCATCCCGGTGCCCTCGCCGACGATCGACGGCGTCTGCCGGTTCCTTGACCGGGTGCAGGTCCGCCGCGGCGAGGCCTACGGCTACCAGTCGCCCCAATCCCGACCCTGCACGTCCGCGATCGGCTTGCTCTGCCGGCTCTATACGGGATGGCCCGACGAGGCGGCGATCGATCGAGGGCTCGCGGCGCTGGCCAAGACGGGCCCCGCCTCCGATGCGGTGTATCTCAACTTCTATCTTTCCCAGGCACTCCTGCAGCGCGACCATCCCGCCTGGCCGAAGTGGAACACCCGCAATCGTGACCAGCTGGTGGCCCGTCAGGCGTCGATCGGCCACGAGGCGGGCAGTTGGTTCTTCGCCGATCCCGACACCGCTCCCGGCGGCCGAGTGGCCCACACCGCCCTGGCGGTGCTGACCCTCGAGGTCTACTACCGCCTGCTGCCCATCTACCGCCCCGAGGCGGTGACCGCCGGCTGGTAGGCTGCCAGTTCGGCCCGCCTATAATCTGGCCGGAGACAGTACATGCGGCCGGTCACGTATTCATGGTTGGCAGTGGTCCTCGGCGTTGCCGGGGGGGCGATCGGCTGGCTCGGAGTGGCGGGTTGGATCGCCGCGGCCGTGCTGATCGCGAGCGTCGCGATGCATGTCGCGGGCAACGCGATCGGCACGCGGCTGCGAGAAACGACGGACCGCGATCTCTCGCGGGTGCACCGGCCGGACGGATCTGCTCCCCTGCTCCCTCAGCCACGTCCAAGCCGCCTCGAACAGCGGGAGAGCCTCGGCAGACTGGTGCCGGTGTCGGCGGGGATCGGCGCTGTGTGCGGCGGCATCACGGGCGCCACGGCATTGGTCGCGCTGACATCGAGTTCACTCGCCGGGGCGACCCTCGGCGGCGTCTCATCGGCCGTGATCGGCGGGCTGATCGGCTTTCTGGGGGCGAGTTTCGTGGAAATCGTACGGACCAGCCTCCGCGACGCGATTGCCGCGGAACGCTCGTCGGCGGCTGCCGAGCGGTAGCCGCGGCGGACGGTGGAAGCGGGCCGCGGCGCGTGGTACAACCTCGGTCTCCCACACCCGTGGGCAACCCGTCCACGTTCCCGGAGTCCACCATGGCCAAGCCCCATCGCAAGCTCAAGAAGGCGAACCACGGCGCCAGGCCCGCCAGCAGCAAGGCCCGTAAGGCGAAGCGGAAGCATATCCGCACGTAGTCTGGTCGCATTCGTCCTTCTCGCCCCATACCGCTCCCCCGCAGCAGCCTGAGGAAACATCCGCAGTGGCTCCGCGCGACTACATCATCCATCCCAGCGAGTACGACCTCGACCGCGTCGTCGCCGACATCCATGAGATCCGTCGCTGGAACAGGCAGCGGTTCGAGATGGAGCAGCTCACGGCGATCGTCCACGAGGATCTCTCGCGTGGCCTGTGTGTGGGCTACAAGGACCTCACGCCCGACGAGTTCTGGGTTCGTGGCCATTTCCCCGGCGTGCCGCTCATGCCGGGCGTGATGATGTGCGAGGCGGCGGCCCAACTCTCCAGCTATTACTCCCAGCGGTACAACCTGCTCGACGCCCAGGTCGTCGGCTTCGGCGGCCTTGAAGAGGTTCGGTTTCGCGAGCCCGTGGTGCCGGGAGACCGCCTCGTGATCGCTGTCGAACGGATCCGAGTCCGTCCCAGGGCCATGATCGTCTGCCGCTTCCAGGGCCTCGTCCGCGAAAACATCGTCGTGGACGGGATCATCAAAGGCGTGCCGCTCCCGATCGACATGCTCGAGTCGGCCGGCAAGCTGGCCGCGGCCCGGGCCTCCGCGACGTGATCGGCCCGGTCTCCTGATGCCTCGTCGTCCACCGAGAAAGCCTGACCCGTCGCTCGATCTGTCGGCGCACCTGCTCGCGCTCGATTCGCTGCCCGTCCCCTTTGCCCCCGGCTCCGTCTTCCCGGCCGCGGCGCCCGTCGAACTCGAGGTGGGCAGTGGCAAGGGGTTGTTTCTGGCCACGGCCTCGGCACACGCGGCCGACCGCAACTTTCTCGGAGCCGAGATCGCCGGGGGCTATGCACGCCTCTGCGCGGGGAGGCTCGCGGCAGCCGGCCGCACCAATGCCCGCATCATCCACGGCGACGCGACATTTCTCGTCCGCAGCATGCTTCCCGATGCCTGCCTCGGCGGGATGCACGTCTACTTTCCCGATCCGTGGTGGAAGGCCCGCCACCGCAAGCGGCGGGTGCTCTCGGAACTCTTCCTGCAGCATGCCGGCCGCGTGCTTCCCCCGGGTGCCATCCTGCACGTCTGGACCGACGTCGAGGAATACTTCCTCGAGTCGATGGCCTTCGCGAAGGCCACCGGCCTGTTCGCCGATCCGCGGGACGAAGAGGCCCCGACGCCGGAACACGACCTCGACTACCGCACCCACTTCGAGCGCCGCACCCGGATCGCCGGCGCCCCGGTCTGGAGGGCCGCCCTCGACCGCAACGACCGGCCCGCGGGCTGCGAGCGGGTCATTCCGCCGACGTGAACCTGGCCTCCCACGAGTTCGGGAGGTTCGGGCCCGCCCACACGCCGGGAGCCGGCGTTGCTGGCCGGCACAGGCATGGATGCCGAAGCGTGGCCAGCATCGAGTGAGCGGAGGGCAGGATGCCAATCCTGTTCGGCACGGGGTTTGCGCTTCAGAGGACCGATGGTCCGGGCAGGCTGCGGCGAGTTGCGCCCTCGCTCTCGCGGCGGTATCGTGCCCGGCATGGCCACAAGCAGGAAGCGCGAGATCCGTGACAAGGATGTGCAGGGACTGAAGTGCCTGCGGAGGATTCGTCCGCTGCTGTGGCGGCTCCGCAAGGTGGGCACCGAGCGCAACAGGGCCGGCAATCGCCGGCTGTTCATGGATCAGCACTGCGCACCGATCCTGATATCGCTGGTCAGCCCGGCGATTCGATGCCTTCATCACATCACGAAGGTAGCCCGCGTCGGCGAAGCCACGGCCTTATCGGCACGCGGGGTTCGATGCTGCGCAGTCGAGGTAGGAACTCAGCGAGGGGCTGCCCATGCCCTCGAGCGGGCTGTGGGAGCAAGCGCAGCCAGGATGGCGAAGCGCAGCGGACATGCAGCGAGTCGAGGCCTGGAGGGCCGAGACGAACGTCCGGCGAGAGGGCGTGGGGAGCCCCGAGCCAGGCCAGACGCGGTTCGCCCCGTCCTGCATCTGCCGTGCCGAACAGGATTGGCAGGATGCCCACAGCGAACGTCGGCGACGGCGGGCCCGAACGGTGATTCACCGACGTCGCATGCAACCTACCGGGCGGTTTCGTAGGTCCGGCCCACGCCGCCGCGGGAGGTCTGCGCGAGGGCGACCTTGTAGAGACGCTCACCGGCCGGTGTCGGGTAGTTCCCCGTGAGACAGGCCTGGCAGAGGTCGGCCTCATCGAAGCCGATCGACCGGGCCACCGCCTCGATCGGCAGATAGCGGAGGGAATCGGCCCCCAGCCGGGCCGCCATCTCTCTCTGAGCGGCCTCGGTGAGTTTCCCATCGGGAAGGAACTCGGGGGCGAACAGTTCGTCGATCGTCGACATGTCGATGCCGTAGAAACACGGTGCCACGATCGGCGGACAGGCCACGCGGACGTGGATCTCCCGGGCGAGTCCCAGCGACCGCATCCGGCCGACGAGCACCTTCATCGTCGTGCTGCGGACGATCGAATCCTCGACGAGAATCACCCGCCGGCCCTCGAGCACCTCGCGGAGGGGCGTGTATTTCGTCTCGGCCTTCTGGCGGCGGCTCGCGGCGGCGTCGATGAAGGTGCGGCCGGTGTAGCGGTTGCGAATCAGCCCCTCGACGCAGGGAATCGAGAGGCGGTAGGCCATCGAATCGGCGGCCGCCTTACTCGTGTCGGGCACGGGGACGACGACGGTGTCGGAGTCGATCGGCACCGTCTCGAGCCGCGCGAGTTCCTCGCCGAGTCGCTTTCGCGAGAGGTAGACGCTCCGCTCGTCCATCGTGCTGGCGACATTCGCGAAGTAGATCCACTCGAAGAAGCAGTGGGCCTTGCGAGGCGTTTCGGCGAACCGCTCCACCCGCACGTTCGTGCCATCGACGATCAGCGCCGTGCCGGGTTCGAGGGAGCGGATCGACTCGGCCGGGAAGCCGAGGTTGAGCAGGGCCACGCTCTCGCTCGCCGCCGCGACGAGCGGTCCGAGCCGCGCATACTCCATTGGCCGGATGCCTCTCGGGTCGCGGGCCACGATGAGCCTGCCGCAGGCGTCGAGCAGGGCGATGTTCCAGGCGCCGTCGAAGCGGGCCGAGATCGCGGCGAGCAACTCGATCGGATCGGGATCAGCGTCGCCCGACAGTTCCTGGCCGATCGCGTGCATGATCACTTCGGTGTCGTTGTCCCGGGCGAGATGGCTGTCGTCCGTGGCCAGAATCTCGGCCCGCAGTTCAGGGTAGTTGGCCAGTTGGCCGTTAAAGCCGAAGGCAAACCACTTCCGCTTCTGGATATGTGGCCGTTCGAGCGGCTGGGCGTAGCCGCGGTCCTCGGCGCCGCAGGTGGCATACCGAACGTGGCCGATGGCGGCCCGCCCGGTGTGCTGCTCCATCAGGCTCTCGTACTTGCCCCGGTGGCTCATCCGAAATACCTCGCTGACGCTCCCCACTTCCTTGTAGGTGGCGAGGAGCTGGCTGCGATCGGGATTCCAGACCGTCATCCCCGCGGAGAGCTGACCGCGGTTTTGGATGTCGAGAAGCATCCGGGGCACGAGCCGCGACACCTCCTCGGGCCCCTGCGCCGGACAGAGGGGACTCGGCTCGTCACTCACCAGGTGGTAGATCGCGGCCAGGCCGCACTCGTGATGCAGATCACTCATCGAAGGTTGGCCTCGGCGGGCTGCCGCGCCGCCCCCAGACGATGGGGCGGAGGATGCGATCGCGGCTGGGATTCGTCCACGAAACAAAAGCATAGCAGGCCGTGGTCGAGGCCGGCATCGCCGGGTGGCCCCGCATCCCTCCGCGAGGGTACGATACGCCGTTTTGCGCCGCTCCCACGAACGGACGCCCACCCCCCTCGCCGCCATGATCGATCCGATCCGTCAGCAGATCATCTCCGCCGCGGAACTCGTCGTCGTCAAGGTCGGTACGCGCGTGCTCACGGGGCCCGATGGTCTGCTCGACACCGCCCGCATCGAATCGCTGGGCCGCCAGATCGACGCCATCACGGCGAATGGCCGCCGGGTCGTGCTCGTCAGTTCGGGCGCCGTTGGCGCCGGCATGGGCCGCATCGGACTGACCCGCCGGCCCTCCGAGCTGGCCCGGCTCCAGGCCGTGGCTGCCATTGGCCAGAGCTGCCTGATCGAGGCCTACGAACGGGCGCTTCGCGGCCGCGGCCGGCACGTGGCACAGGTCCTGCTCGTGGCCGACGACCTCCAGGACCGGGCCCGCTACCTCAATATTCGCAACACGCTCCTGACCCTGCTCGACCTCGGCGCGGTGCCGGTGATCAACGAGAACGACACGGTGAGCGTCGAGGAGCTCCGCACGTCCTTCGGCGACAACGACCGGCTGGCAGCCCTCGTGGCCACGCTGCTCGGGGCCCCGCTGCTCGTGCTGCTCTCCGACGTCGAAGGCCTCTTCGACCGTCATCCCTCGGAGGCCGGTGCCGTGATCCTGCAGCATGTGCCCCGTATCGACGCGAGCATCGCCGGCCTCGCCCAGGACCGGCTGGGAGGACTCTCCAAGGGGGGCATGGCCAGCAAGATCGCCGCCGCCAGGATGATCACCGAGGCCGGGGGCAGCTGCATCGTGGCCTCGGGCCGTGATGACAACGTCCTCGAGCGAATCTGCCGTGGCGATCCGATCGGCACCCTGTTCACCGGTCGGACGGAAACGATGCCGGCGTGGAAGCGGTGGCTCGGCTGGTCGGCGGACGCCCGGGGCACGGTGGTGGTCGACGCCGGCGCCCGCGACGCGGTGGTGACGGGGGGCCGCAGCCTGCTCGCCGCGGGCATTCGCAGTCTCGAAGGCGACTTCACGACCGGCGACGTGGTCGCCCTGGCCGCCGCGGACGGCCGCGTCTTCGCGCGGGGCCTCGTCAATTACGCCGCCGACGATCTCCGCCGGATCGCCGGACTGCGGACGGAACGGATCGCGGAGATGCTCGGTTCCATTCCCTACGAGGAGGTCGTTCATCGAGACAACCTCGCGGTGATCAATCGCGACGAGGCCACCACGCGCTAACTGCGGACTCCCCGCCGCCCCACGCCCCCCTGCCGGCCGACCATGCTCACGGAAATCCTGATTGTCCTCGCGCTGATTCTTGCCAACGGATTCTTTTCCGGTGCCGAGATGGCGATCGTGGCCAGCCGCCGCGGCCGCCTGCGGGCCATGGCCGATCAGGGTGACCGGCGGGCGAAAGCCGCCCTCGAACTTGCGTCCAGTCCCGATCGCTTTCTGCCGACGGTGCAGATCGGCATCACGCTCGTCGGCACGCTCGCCGCGGCGTACGGCGGCGATCGGCTGGTGAGCGATGTGACGACCTGGATCGCCGAGAAGGGGCCTCCGGCGCTGGCGACCGCAGCCCGACCGATCGCGCTGACCGTGTTCGTGATGCTCCTGTCGTTCGTGACCCTGCTCTTCGGCGAACTCGTGCCGAAACGGCTTGCGCTCCGCAGAGCCGAGTCGTTCGCCAGGCTCGCAGCCCCCACGATGCAGCTCTTCGCCTGGGTGGCCAGGCCGCTTGTGTGGGGCATGAGCCTGGCGTCGTCGGCGGTGCTATACCTGCTCGGTGCCGGCAAGCAAACGGAGCCCAGCGTCTCGGTCGACGACATCGAACACCTTCTCGAGACCGGTCGCGCCGAGGGGCTGCTCGAGGCGGTTGAGCAATCGGTCGCCAGCGAGGCCCTGAGGCTCGGCGAGCGGAACGTGCGCGACATCATGCGGCCCCGCATCGACCTCGATGCGCTCGACATCGACACGCCTCAGGCAGAGATCCTCGGGGCGATTGCGATGGCGGGGTGCTCCCGACTGCCCGTCTACGAGGGGTCGCTCGACCACATCATCGGCTACGTCTCGATCAAAGACGTGCTCCGCACCACGTGGATGGGCTGGCCGATCGAGCTCCGCAAGATGCTCCACCGCCCGATCTTCGTGCCCGAGACCATGCCCCTCAACCGTCTGCTCGAGCTGTTCCAGAAGGAGCGAAACCAGCTCGCCATCGTGCTCGATGAATACGGCGGCACCGAGGGCCTGGTCACACTCGAGGACGTAATGGAGGAACTCGTCGGCGAGATCCACGACGAACACCGGAGGGGCGACACTGAGATCTTCGTCAGACGCGAGGATGGCTCGTGGCTCGTCGATGGAAGTGCCGGCATCGAGGACCTCGTGAAGCGGCTCGACATCAAGGTCGAGCCGCTGCCCCGGGAGTATTCCACGGTGTCGGGCCTGGTGCTGGCGGAACTCGAACGGATCCCGTCGGCGGGCGACAGGCTCCAGTGGAGGGGCCTCGAGATTGAGGTGGTCGACATGGATGGCCGCCGCATCGACAAGCTGCTCGTATCAAAGCCGACGTGACCGGCCGCCGAGTCGACCAGCGACTCCTACTGCCGAGGGCCGGCGCGGTCGAGCACGTCCTGGAGGACGAACGCCGACGGGAACGACTCGTCGAGTTGCTCGAGCACCTTTCGATAGCGATCGACCACCTCCGCGATGTCGTCGGCGGTGAGTTGGTCCTCGCGGAGTACCTTCGATTCGTCGAGCACCTCCCGCCAGGCCTTGAACGCCTCCTCGTACGCCTGCTTGGCGGCCTGCAGCCGGGCGCCGTCAAACTCCCGGTCGGCACGCCAGACAGCCGCCCGCGCCCGCAGGGCGGCGTCGGTGATCTCCGCCTCGCAGGAAGCCTTCCAGAAGTCGAAATTCACGATGTCGCGGTAGCGGTCAATCATGGTCGCCCGCTCCTGGGCCTCAGTGTGTTCCCGCACCAGCTTCTCCGCCCGCTCGCGGACGTCGGCCGGGGCCTGGCGAGCGACGTTCTTCCAGGTGACGGCCAGTTGGCTCGTCGCCGCCGCGGCGAGCTGGTGCTGGGCCTCGGTTCGTTCCAGCGGCGGCACGTCGAGCGCCGTCCGCTGCTCCGCAGTCAGCGCCTGACGCCGCGACTCGACGACCGCCGCGAACTGGCCTGGCAGAAGTTGCTCCAGTTCCTCGGCCAACTGGCCGGCCCGTTTTTCCTCGGCCTCGCGCAGCCGCAACTGGATTGGCACGCCCCAGCTCGTCGGGATGTCCCGCTCGGCAAACCGCCCGAGCTCCTCGTTGGCCAGTTTCCAGGCGTCCTTGGCGGCAGGACCGAACTCCCCGTCCTCCTCCAGGGCCCGCGCGTAATTGATCGCCGTCATCATCGGCTCACTGTGGAAGATCAGCGGCGTGGTTTTGAGCGTCGCCCCGGAATCGGCGAGCCGCTGCCCGGCCCGATACTTGCCTCGGGCCACCAGCCAGTTGTCACGCTCCGGGAGCGTGCGATCGGGGTCGTCGCGGTCGTGAAAGTCGTCGTCGGCCTTGAACAGCCTGCGGAACTGCGCCTTCTCGTCCGACTTGCCGATCTTCTGGCCGATGAACCAGCCCATGCGGCCGAGCAGCCGTGGCTCGCGGGTGTTGTGGGAGATGCCCTGACGAAGAAACTCGATCCCCTTCATCACCCACGCGTACCGGTCACGATAATCGTCGAACTCGACCGAGATGTTGTAGGAGAGGTTGTGCGCCTGAAAGTCCCAGACGGAGTAGAAGTTGGGCTGCAGTTTCGTCATCTGCTCCAGCGTCGCCGACAGGTTAGCCCAGTCCTCGACCTTCTTGTAGTGGTTGGCCCGATCCCAGAGGAGCGTCACGGCGATGTTCTTCAGTCCGAGCGTGGCGAACCGCATCGTCTCGCTCGTAGGATCGACCTCACCGAGGTTCGCCTGCGAGAGCCCGAACCGGGCCCGCAGGCGGGCCAGAAGGCCACCCGGACTCGACGAGTCGGCCGGCTGACTGAGCGCCGACAGTGGCACCAGCAGGATGGCGATCGCGACCAGCGCCAGAAGCGTGCCCGGCCTCAGTCCCAGCCACGACGGTCCCGCCGGACGACGCGGCTCTCCGCGTGATGCGTTCATGACGCCACCTCCCGGGCCTTGAGGCAGAACACGCCGGCCACGAAGAATGCCAGCACGTAGCCCAACGTCTCGCAGGCATGGGCCCCCAGCAGATCGCCGGGGATGTCGAAGCCTCCGGCCACGAAGTCGCTCGTGCCGAGGGATGACAGCGACGGGAAGATTCCGGCGGCGATCCGCATCGGCGCCAGGAGGATCGTGTCGACCAGTTTCATCGCCGACACGGCCGGCGTCGGGTCGAGCTCCATGGTGATGCTGGTCTGGGTCACGATCCGATAGAGCGACTCGATCGGCCCCCCACCGGGCACGATCGTGGCGTCGCCGGTCACCTGGCTCTCGAAGAGCCGGGCGATGAACTCGCGGAACTGACCGATCATGAGGGTCGCGATCGTGGCCAGGAGGGCGACCGGGCCGGACAGGAACGTGCTGAACATCACCCCGAGCGCCGTGACGAGCAGCATGCAGAACCAGATGCCGACACAACTCTTGGCGTAGTTGAGAGCGAACGATCCGTCCCCCGCCCGCAGGTAGAAATCGGCCTGTGCCACGCCGTAGTACTGGGCCGGTTCGAGGCACTGCAGCCAGACCTCGATGCGGCCGTCGGAGGCCAGATCGTCGAAGAGATCGACCTCCTGCAACTCGCCGTTGGCCAGCACGGTGTTGATCCGCCGGGGGATGAGCAGCGAGTCGATCGTGAACTCGCGGGCGACGATCGGCAGCGATTCACTGCGCAGGCCGCTCGTGGGATTGCGGATCTGCACGGTGCCGTGGATCCCCTCCTCGATGTCGCCCTTGTAGGTGCGGAACACCCGCACGGTCATTTCCAGCGGGAGGCCCTCGGAAAAATCTCCCGGCGACACCCCCTCGAACGTCCAGATCGCGGCTGCGGCGCTGCCTCCTTCGATGTACTGCCGGTAGGCCCACTCCGATCCCACGCTGATACCCTTTGTGGCCGGACGGCCGTCGCGGTCAAGGAAGCGGAGCGTGCCTCGGAGCGGCCGGCGGGCCTCGAGCAGGCCGATCGCCGGGCCGACAGCGAAGGTCTTTTCTCCGGTGGCCGTCGTTCCCGACACGCTGACCTGGTGCCGATGCCCCTGGGTGGTTTCGGCGATTCCGCTGCCCCCCGCATCGAGTATGACGCGATGACGATGTCCCCGGTCGCGGCTCGTCCGCCCTTCGGCTCCGGCCGGTGCACCGTCGCCATCGGTCGCCTCGAACACGTCTTCCGCCTCGAGCGTGTGGCCGTGGCTCACGCTCCGGACCACGAAGGCCCAGCCCGCCAGCCCCATGAGTGCCAGCAGGCAGGTGCCCACCGCAGCGAATCCGAGCATGCGTCCCAGGACGATCTCGGATGTCCGCACCGGCTTGGTCGTGACCGTCTGAATGGTCCGCGACTTGATGTCCGCGGGCAGGCTGAAGACCGACAGCACGAGCGTCACCAGGCAGACGAGGAGGTTGGTGGCGCTGAGAATGAAGCCGATGTAGAGCCGCCCCGGATCGACGCTCGCCGGATCGAGAAACCAGCCGGCGAACAGGATGATCAGCGCAAAGAGCGCGAGCACGACGAGCACGTTGCGCCGCAGCGACTCCTGGATCGCCAGCCGCGCCAGCGCCCACACCCGCCGCGGCGACGGCAGCGACACGTCAGCCAGGCCCGCGAGCAGCCCGCGGTAGACCCGATCTCCGGCGGCGAGCGGCCCATTCGCGATCGCCTGCACGAGCCAGGCCAGAATGGCCGCGATCAGCAGCGAGATGCTGGCTGCCGCCGCGTAGCGGAGCAATGCCGGACCAATCCACGCGGTGAACTGCGGTATTTGTTCTTCGAGGACCATGGACGGCGGTCACCCTGTTCGCGTGGCGTCGGAGGCGCCGGCGGGACGGCGGGCGCGGCGTCCGGGACGGGCCTCGGTGTCTCTCACGACCTCGAGGAACAGATCCTCCAGCGTCGATCGTGGGTTACCGATCTCGATGTCTGCCGCGCCATGACGTTCGAGCACGGCCTTCAGCTCCGCCGTCGCGGCCGGCGACAGGCCCGTGGCCCTGATCTGCGTCACTCCCGTGACCCGCAGCAATTCCTCGACGCGACCGAGCTCCTTCAGTTCGCCCTGGTGGAGCACGGCGATCCGGTCGCAGACGTCCTCGACGTCGGCCAGCAGATGGGAACACATGATGACCGTCTTGCCGCGCGACTTGAGGTCGATGATCAGATCCTTCATCTCGCGGGTGCCGATCGGATCGAGGCCGCTGGTCGGCTCGTCGAGGATCACCAGTTCGGGATCGTTGATGAGCGCCTGGGCCACGCCGATGCGACGGGTCATGCCCTTCGAATACTCCCGCAACTGCCGCTTGCGATCTCGCGACAGCCCCACCATCTCGATCAGGGCCGCGGCCCGCCGGCGGCGTTCCTCGGGAGACATGCCGAAGAGGCGACCGTAAAAGTCGAGCGTTTCTTCGGCGTCGAGAAACTTGTAGAGATACGACTCCTCGGGCAGGTATCCGATACGCTCGTTCTTCGAGACGTCGGTTGCCGGACGGCCGAACACGAGCGCCTCGCCCGAGGTCGGAAAGATCAGTCCGAGAAGCAGCTTGAGCGTGGTCGTCTTGCCCGCTCCGTTGGGGCCGAGCAGTCCGAAGATCTCGCCGCGCCGAATGTCGAGGTCGAGCGGTTTGAGCGCCGTCTTTTTGCTGCGACCCCAGAAGTCGCGATAGACCTTGGAAAGATTGCGGGCCTCGACCACAACCTCCGCCGATTCGCTGCGTCGCATTGTCTGGCTGGAGGCTGCGGCTTCTTGGATCACGGTGTCGTCCCTTCGCTCGTCGCTCCGCTCGCCGGCGGACCCGTTGCCCACACGGCATTCAATGGGTTGTATCGCATCGCCAACGGATGTGGAGAGGAGGGGACGGAACTCCGCAAAAAGTCCCGAAAAAAAGGCGTCTTCATCAAATAAACACAGAAGCCCCGGTCCTGCTCTTGACCAATCTTGAACAATAACTACGATGCCACAAACGAGACTGATTCTCAAAATCGACAGTTGTGATGATTTTTCGCAGTCAAAGGTGCTGAAATGCTTTTCGCTCGCGTTTCAAGGTTTCAAAAAGGGATCCGTCCCCGAAGTCTCCGGCCCCTCCATGGTTTTACGCTTGTTGAACTGCTGGTGGTGATCGCGATCGTTGCCACGCTCATTGGCATGCTCCTGCCCGCGGTGCAGTCGGCCCGAGAAGCCGCCCGTCGCTCGGCCTGCCAAAACAACCTCCGGCAGCTCGGGCTGGCAACGCTCAATCACGAAAACGCCAAGAAGCATTTTCCGCCTTCCGCCATCGCCGTGACAGAAGCCGGCAAAGCGCCCTGGTCAGGCCAGGCCGCCATGCTGCCGTTTATGGAAGGCGACAATTTGTTCCGTCGGATCGATTTCACGAAGCCCTATAATGATCCAGTTAACAAGGACCTCTGGCCGCCGAAAGGCGTGGCGGCGATGCGAATCGATGCGCTTGTCTGCCCGAGCGAGCCCAACGCGCGGCCCGTACCCGACACGGACGGCCTCCCCAAGCACTACCCCCTCAACTACGGCCTCAACACCGGCGAGTATCTCGTCTACGACCCCGCCACGAAGGCCACCGGTAGCGGCGGCTTTGCCCCGTTTTCAAAGTTGAGAGCCGCCAGTTATGCCGACGGCTTGAGCAAGACGCTGGCGATGGCCGAGGTGAAGGCCTACACGCCCCGCTGCCAGGACGTCACCGGACTGCCGGCGGCGGCATTCGCCTCGCCCACCGAAGTGACGGCCGCGATGACGAACGGCTGGTCCGTCGATGGAGGCCACACCGAATGGGTTTGCGGCCGCACGCTCCACATCGGCTTCACGACGACCTTCACCCCCGGCACCCGTGTGCCGCACGTCGCCGGCGGCACGACCTATGACGTCGACATCTCGAGCAGCCGCGAGGGCGTCGACACCACAAGCGCGACCCGTGCGGCGGTCACGTCCCGCAGCCATCACGGTGACCTTGTGAACGCATCGTTCCTGGACGGCTCCGTGCGATCGATCACGTCCGACATCGACCTGACCGTCTGGCGGGGCCTCGGCTCACGAGCGGGCGGCGAAACGGTGTCGGCACCATAGATCGCATTCGACTCGATCTGCATCCCCGACTCCCGGATCATGGAAGAGGTCGCCCGTGCGCCGGGAAGCCGTGCGTGTGGAATGCGGAGCGGCGATCCGCGCGTCATGCCATCGGATGCCGAGGAAGCCCGGAGCGCGAGCGACGGGTAACCGCGTTGCCTCGAGGCAACGTCACGGGGCTCCGCACATGCCGGCTTCGAGGCCATCCGTATACCCCGCGCTCGCGCTTGGGGCTTCCCAAGACACGAACTCAGCGAGGGTCTGCCCGTGCCCTCGAGCCGGCGTAGGTGGCCAGCGCAGCCCGGAGGGCGAAAGCGCAGGCACCTCCGAGTGAGCGGAGGGCATGGATGCCCGCAGCGAACGTCCGGACGAGAGGGCACGGGCAGCCCCGTCTGGGTCAGCGGGCCGCTGAGTCGCTCACCGCCGGCGGGGCCGCGGGATGTCGCGACGTCGTCACATCGACCAGGCGGCGGGCCGCGGCCAGCTCGGCCGGCAAGAAGAACGGCACATCCGGATCGCCGCCTGCCATCACGATCATCTCTGCCTCGAGTTGCTCCCACGAGCGGCCGCTCGAGATGTGCCATGCAGCAGCCTGGGCGACCTTCTGCGAGATCCGGCCATCGGCGAGCGCCGAGACGACGTCCTGCAGTCGTGGGTCACTCGAGGTCGTCGCGAGCGACTCCATGCGATATTCGATGCGGGGCGACGGCTCGCGTTTGCCATGCTCGAGGCAGACCGTCGCGATGCGAAGGGTCTTGGTTCGCTCGGGAGGCAGCGAAAACGGTCCACCGCCACCCTGGCCACCGATGTTCATGCCGGCGTTTTGG
Source organism: Planctomycetia bacterium (assembly GCA_021414115.1). GTDB lineage: Bacteria > Planctomycetota > Planctomycetia > Pirellulales > UBA1268 > QWPN01. Next base: position 21,621 of record JAIOPD010000006.1, on the reverse strand, counting down.
CCACCACCGCCACCGACATTCTGGGGCACGCCGCCGATGCCGCCGGCGCCGAAGCCGGCACCGCCCTGCTGCTGATTCATGAACTGGGCGAGCACGGGCACACCCGCGAATCCCGCGGGCAGTCGCAGCGTCAGCGGCCGATTCGAACGGTTCGTGACGACGACCTGCGCCGAGCGGGAATCGTTGGGAATGAATTTGACGTCAACCAGCCCGGATGCCTGGGCCTCGAGCAGATCCTGCGGCGCGGCGGCCGACTGGGAAGCCCGCGGTTCGCGGCCCTGGGTTTCGACCACGACGACGGCCGAGGAGAGCAACGCGAGAGCGGCCAGAAGCGGGAGCCTGTTCATGAACGAGCCTTTCGATGCGGGACCGTCGAGGCCCGGGCGGCGCAGGAAGGCCACGCGACCGGCGGCCCTGCCCAAGTATGCCTTCGGTTTGCGGCAGCCCAAAATGCCCCTCCAGCCCGACCAGACAGGGCTGTAGGGATTAGGCCGATCGTAGCGACGGACAAATCCCGCCGCTCCAAACAGGGCGTCAAGCCGCTCTTAACGCTTCGAGAACTGCGTTCCGCGACGCGCACCGCGAAGGCCGTACTTCTTCCGCTCCTTCATGCGTCCGTCGCGAGTGAGCAAGCCACCCTGACGAAGCGGTTCGGCGAGTTCCACGTCGAACACCTTGAGCGCCCGGGCGATGCCCAGTCGGCAGGCACCCGCCTGGCCCGTGGGCCCACCGCCGTCGACGGTGATCGTCACCTTCACGGCCGATCTCTTGCCGACGTGCTCGAGCGCCCCGGCAACAAGAACCCGGTCCTTGATCGAGGGAAAGTAGGCCTCGAGGTCCCGGCCGTTTACGGTGATCTCACCGGCGCCCGGACGCAGTCGGACCCGCGCCACGGCCGTTTTGCGGCGACCGGTCGCGATGATCTCTTCTCCACGCCGTGCGTTCTTCACTCCCTGCTCTGCCGTCATCGTCGTCCTCTTTTAAGTCGCGTTCGTGTCTGATGATGGTTGGTTCGTCGGGGCCGCTCAGGCGCCGAGTTCGATCGGCTGAGGCTGCTGCGGCTGATGGGGGTGTTCGCTGCCAGCGTAGACCTTCAGTTTGTCGAGCATCTTCCGGCCGAGCCGGCTCTTGGGAAGCATGCGGCGAACCGCCTCTTCGATGATCAGTTCCGGACGGCGATCCCGACGATGCTCGGCGGTTTCGCTCTTCAGGCCGTTGTAGCCCGTGTACCAGCGGTAGAGCTTTTGCTGCCACTTCTTTCCGCTGAACTCGATCTTCTCGGCGTTGATCACAACCACGTGGTCGCCGGTGTCGACGTGCGGGGTGTAGGTCGGGCGGTGCTTGCCCATCAGCACCGTTGCCAGGTCGCTGGCGAGCCGGCCGACCCTGAGGCCGCTGGCATCGACCACCCACCACCGCTGCTCGACCTCACCGGGCTTGGCCATGTACGTCTTCATCTGTCGATCAACCGTAATTCTTCTGGTGCGAGTTGTCCGCCGAGGGGCGGGAAAGAGCCCCGGAGACTAACAATGGCCCCGCACGCGAGCAAGCGGTGCCGGCCCGGCCCCGGGAAAAACGGGTCCGCAGCCGCTCGCTGCCGATCAGGACCGGCCGTGAACGTCGACCGTAAAAATCTGATTCCAGGCTGTCTCGCGGTCTCCGAGCAGATTCCGCACGAAGGCCACCCGGCGGCCATTTGGCGAGAAAACGCACGCTTCCGACCGCGGTCCGGATGCGTCGCGGACGGGTGGGGTGAGTCGCTGAATCGTTCCCGAGGCCGCATCGACGAGACACACGCTGCCGTCGATCACGCAGGCGATCCAGCCGCCGCACGGACTCCACGTGAAGGCGCTGGCGATGCCGTGCGGCCCACGGGTGACCTGCACCGGTTGGCCCCCACGCGGGCTGACCGTGTGGATTTGGGCGATTCCTGCTTCGTCACGCATCAGAAACCCGATCCGCTCGCCATCGGGACTCGATCGCAGCCAATGCCGCGGTCCCTGGATGCCGGGATGGAGGCGGCCGGCTGAAAACGTGAGCCGGCGCTGGCGGACGCCGAGCGGCGGCAGCGGCCGCGTGGTTGCAGTGCCTGTCAGCGGCCCCTCGCCGGCCTTCTCGAGATCGTGGATCTTGTCAGGCAGATCGACGACGAAGACTTCGCTGATCGTCTCCCCGGAGCCGATGCTGACGTCACCCTGAAAGGCGAGGGCCCGTCGCTGCCATGAGCCGTCGTGCCGCCGATAGCCGTTGACGCCAATCCATGCCTCCTCGCAGCCGCGGGCGATGTCGTCGGTTCCCGCCCGGGGATCGTCGTGGAGTCGCGACACCATCACGCTGAAAGCCGATCCATCGTGATTGCGCGGATGCGTCCGCGGCACGATGACGGGACGGCCGCACACGCTCACGGCGATCCCACGGCGATTGTGTTCGCCGGGAAGGCCGGCACGATTCGCCGCGACGAGCACAGCATCTTCGTACGTGAAACTCACGACCGCGCCGTCAGGCGAAAACACGTGCACGTGGCTCCCGCCGCGAAGGGCACCGGACGTGAATGGCGGCACGAGATCCCGCGCATCGAGGTTTTCCACAACGCCCGGACAGGACGCCCGCACGAGCACTCCCTGCCGCCGCGCGGGACCGTACGACCAATCGGAGGAGGGATGCTCCGGGCCGAGGATGAACGCCACCCGGTCGTCGACCGGACTGCAGGTGACCACGCCGCAGCAGGCCCCTTGCCGCGACTCGTGGAGCACCTCGACGCGGCCGGTATCGACCTCGACCCGCTCGATCCGCGTGCCATCGAACGCCCCGCCGTCCGCCGCCGAGCGAATGTCGTAGGCGATCCAGCGGGAATCGGGCGACCAGACCCCGCAGTTGGTCAGCACGTGTCCGTGGGCGGCGGTGGTGAGTTGTCGCATGGGCATCGTTCACGGCAGCGTCACGAAAAAACCGCCAGCCCGTGGTTCACGCGACGGGCCGCGTGGACGGCATTCTGTCCGCCTTCAGGATCTCGGCCCAGAGGCCGTCGGAGACCAGGAGGCCCGCGCGGGTGAGCCGCACGAGGCGGCCGTCGTCGATCGCGAGGCCCTGGCTCGTCCAGCGAGCGATCGCCCCGCCGGCGAGGGCATCGAGTGCGAAGCCGCTCGCGGTCGCGAACGCCTCGCGATCGATGCCGTCGCGGCGGCGGAGGCCGACGACCACCCGCTCCCGGGCGGCATTCTCCGGCGTCATCGCATCGACGTCGCCCGAGAAGTCGTCGCCCGCCAGAATCTTGTTCATCCAGGTCGTGGTCGCCCGGTGGTTCGTGATCCGTGTCCGCCCGTCGAACCGCGCGGCGCCCGGACCGAACGCCTCCCACGGGCGGCAGTCCCAGTAGGCCTCGTTGTGGCGGCAGCGAGCGCCGGGCTTCGCGAAGTTCGAGACTTCGTAGTGCTCGTAGCCGCCGGCCTCGAGCCGCTCGATCGCCGCCTCGAACATCCGCCCCTCGAGCGCTTCCTCGGCGGGTTGGCGCAGGCCTTTGCGCCGCTGCGACTCGAAGGACGTGCCCTTCTCCCACGTGAGACAGTAGACCGACACATGCTGCGGCCCCAAGCTCACGGCGGTCTCGAGATCTCGCTCCACGTCGGCAAGCGATTGCCCCGGAGCCGCCGTCATCAGATCGAGGCTCACGCCGAAGCCATCAGCGAGCAGCAACCCCGCCGCGCGGCGCACGTCATCGGGAGCGTGGTCACGATCGAGCGCACGAAGCGTCGTCGCGTCGAGCGACTGGCCACCGAGGCTGACCCGCGTCACGCCGCAGTCAGCCGCGGCTGCCACGAAGTCGGGCGTCACATCGAGCGGATTCGCCTCCACCGTTACCTCGGCGCCGACGACAGGATGGAGCCTCTGGTGCAGGAGGCTGAAGAGCCGCCGCAGCCCTGCAGGACCGAGATGCGAGGGCGTGCCGCCGCCAAGGTAGAGCGTGTCGAGGTCGAGCCCCACATCACCTGCCGCGACAGCGGGCAGTCGCGACACCCGTTCCAGTTCCCGCGCCAATGCCGCGAAGTAGCGGTCGACGAGGTCGTCGCGGCCTGCCACGAGCGTGAAGTCGCAGTAGCCGCAGCGATGCCGGCAGAAGGGCACGTGGATGTAGGCGTGGCGGGGCGGTCCCACGATGGATGCATCTCGATGATCGGTGCGACAGAACATCTCAAGTATGACGGATTGCTTGGCCCGGGGTGGCATGCTGCCCACATCAGGAAGCCCCAAGCGCCAGCGCGGGGAATACGCCCTCCACCCCGTCTCGTTCCGCGGCTCCCTCACGGCATGCCACCCGGATACCCGTCGCTCGCGCCCCGGGCTTCCCGAGCCTGATGCCATGGCTCGCTGAGCGCCCCGCCGAGCTTTCCGGATCAGAGCCAGATCTGCAGGCGGCCGTCGAGCATGTCGGGGATCTTCTTGGCGAGGATCCGCCGGATACGGTCGTCGGCGTAGCGGGTTGAAAAGTGCGTGGCGATCACGAGCTCATTACGAAACCGCTCGCGACGGGCGAGCAGGTCGTCGAGGTGCATGTGGCCGAACTTGTGGATCTTTTCCTTGCGATGCGAGTGCGCCACGAACGTGAGCTCGGTGATCAGGATCATCGCCTCGAACATCGCCGGGCAGCGGTCGAGCCCCTCGGGCGAGCTGTCGCCGAGGTAGGCCACCAGCGGCGCACGGATTTCGTGCGTGACGTCGACGCCGGAGAGCCGCAGATCCCGGATCTTGTCGCCGGGCAGGCCCTGGTATTCGTGCTTCAGCTTCCGCCGGCGGTCCCAGACCACGTAGCCGACGCTCGGGATTGTGTGGCAGGTGCTCGACACCGTGACGACGTGTTCCCGCGAGAGTTCGATCTCGTCGCCGGGCCGCGCCGGCAGGAGCGTGCAGGGGAGCCGGCCCCGGTCGAGCCGCGACACAGCCTTGAGCAGTTTCTCGATCGGCTCGATCGCCGTCTCCGGCAGATAGATCGTCGGCGGCTCCATCTTCATCATCCGCCGCCGGGCCACGTAGACCGGCAGGGCCGCGATGTGGTCGAGGTGCGTATGCGTGATGAACCACGTGGCCGTGGCCATGAAGCCCCAGGGCTGCGAGCCGAGGTCGAAGCCGAGCTTGAGCTCGGGGATCCTCCAGCAGCTCTGGACGGCGGCGCGGGAATACCCCTCGACGGTGAGCCCCTTGTGCACGAGCGTGCGGTACGGCGAGTTGTCGATCATGCGGGAAGTTCTGGCGAAACCGGTGATGGGAGGGGATGCCGCGGCGGCGCTGGCTCGAGCCAGATCTCGTCGAAGAGGGCATCCTGGCGGGTGGCGATTTTTCCTCGCCGCACGAGTTCGAGCGCCGCCAGGAAGATACCCACGATTCGCGAACGCGGCATATCGTCATCGAAGAGCTGCGTGAATGCCACCCTCCCCTGCTCCGCCACGAGCGCCTCGATCCGGGCGGCGTGCGTCTCGATGGGCGTGTCGTCGTGGACGATCTGCCGCGGCCGGCGCTTCTCCCGCTTGGCCATGACCCGCGACATCGCCCCCACGAGGTCCCACACGTGGACGTCGCCGATCGTCACCTCGGCCGGCGCCGTGCGGGCCGCCGGCTCGTCGGCGGAATGCCGGGCGAAACGTAGTTCCCATTGCCTCGCCCGGTCCTCGAGCATCGTGGCCGCGTCCCGGTATTGTTTGTATTCCAACAGCCGCTGCACGAGATCCTCGCGGACGAGTTCGACCGGTTCCTCGGTCTCCTCGGGCCGCGGCACCAGCGCCCGTGCCTTGATCTCGAGCAACACGCTCGCCAGTTCGACGAACTCCCCCACCTGGTCAATGGCGAGATCCTCGAGCACGTCGAGGTAGGCGACGAACTCGCTGGCGATCGCCGCGATCGGCACCTCCGTCACGTCGACCTCGTGCTTCTTGACGAGGTAGAGCAGGAGGTCCATCGGCCCGGAGAACACGTCGAGGGCGACCTTGAATTCCACGCAGACCTCGCCGCACGTTCCAACTCACACAGAACACCCGTCACCGTCGCAATCATAGAGAAGCCCACCGGGATGCCGCACGGCGGAATTTGCCGCACGCCCCGCCTCGCCTCCCCCCTGCAGGCCGACATTTCGGCTACGCTACCCCCCATGAACATCGATCGTCTCTGGGCCCCGTGGCGGCTGGGGTACGTGCAGGGCGACACGGCCGCAGAGCCCGTCGTCGCCGTGACCCGCTGGCGGCCCGGCGCCGACCAGTCGTGCTTTCTCTGCCGCGCGGCCGCGGCTGCGGCGGAGCATGATCGCGCACTCGGCGTGCTCGAGCGGACACCGCTCAGCGTGGTCGTCGTCAACCGATACCCCTATGCCAACGGCCACCTCCTCGTGGCGCCGCTCGATCATCGCGCGACCCTGGCGGTCCTCGCGGCGGAAGAACACCTCGATCTGCAGCGACGGATCACCGCCTGGTGCGGCACGATCGAGCGGTCGATGCAGGCGCAGGGCTTCAACGTGGGGCTCAACCTCGGCCATGTTGCCGGGGCGGGGGTGCCGGGCCATCTCCACTGGCACATCGTGCCGCGGTGGAACGGCGACGTGAACTTCATGCCGACGGTGGCGGGCGTGCGGGTGCTGCCGCAGTCGCTCGACGCGCTCTGGGAACAGCTGACACAGGCCGCCGGGGAGGTCACGCCATGACCGCCGCCGACTGGAGCCAGCCCGATTGGCGGGCCCGCGAAGACATGATGCTCGCCCCGTGGGCGATGCACGCGGTCGACTCCGCCGGCCGGGTGCATCACGAGGAACCGCACCCTTTTCGCAGCCCCTACCAACGCGACCGTGACCGCATCGTGCACTCCGCCGCGTTCCGGCGGCTCGCGCACAAGACGCAGGTCTTCACCGGCTACCACGGCGACTACCATCGCAGCCGGCTCACGCACACGCTCGAGGTGACGAGCATCGCGCGGACGCTGGCCAGGGCGCTGGCCCTCAACGAGGACCTGGTCGAGACACTCGCGCTCGCCCACGACATCGGCCACCCACCGCTCGGCCACGCCGGCGAAGACACGCTCGCGGACCTGCTTCGCGACGAAGGAGGCTTCAACCACAACGCGCAGGCGCTGCGGATCATGGAGCTGCTCGAGACCCGTTATGCCGACTTCCCCGGCCTCAACCTCTCCCGCGAGGTGCTCGACGCTCAGGCAACCCGCAAGAAGGACGGCACCGCTCCGGCCCCGTTACTGGAGGCGCAGGTCGTTGATGCCGCCGACTCGATCGCCTACGACACCCACGACGCCGACGACGCCGTCGAGTTGGGGCTCGTGACGCTCGACGAACTCCTGGAGCTGCCGCTGGTGGCCGACGCCGCGGCCCGCGTGACCGTCCGCCAGGGACGGCTCGAGGGCGTCGAGGCACGTCGGGCGATCCTTCATGAACTGGTCGATTTTCAGGTGGCGGAACTGGTCCGTCAGGCAAGGGCCACGATCAACTCGATGAACATCGACTCGGTCGCCCGTGTGCGGGAGGTGTTTCGCGGCGCTGGATCGACCGCCGGCCGGAGGATCGTGGCCCCCGCACCGGGCATCGCGGCCGGCAAGAGGGAACTGGAACGGTTTCTGTTCGAACGGGTCTACCGCTGCGACCGGGTGCTGGCCGTCCGGGTGCCCGCACAGCGAAGTCTGACCGAACTCTTCTGGTGGTATGCAAACCACCCGGACGAGATGCCCCCCGGATATCGGCAGCGGGCGACGGTCTTCGGCGTCCGACGCAGCGTCGCCGACTACATCGCCGGAATGACCGACCGCTACCTCGAGATCGACCACCGTCGAAGGCTGTGCGAGACCTGAGCAGCCGGGGGCCTCGATGGGATTCCCCTTGGACCGGTGATAGAATCGAGCCCTCGCCCACCATGCCCCTGCTCCCGGACACCCCATGGCGCTGCTCATCCTCCGCGCGATCTTCGTGATGGTGTCGGTGGGCATCGCCGTGCTCATCTTCAACTCGGGGGCCATGCAGTCCGCCGATATCTGGGTGCCCTGGGCCGTGCTCGCCGCGATGGTGGCGCTGCCGCTCACGGTGATCGGCATCGATGGCTTGATTCGCCGCAAGGACCTCACGACGATCACGGCCGTCTATTTCGGGCTCCTCATCGGCGTGTTCCTCGCCTACGTGGCCATGCTGGCCCTGACGCCGATTCTCCCGATGCGGTCGAGCGATCCCCTGCGGACCTGGCTGCCGCTCATCCTGGGGTGCGTGCTCTGCTATGTCTGCACGAGCCTGCTGCTGCAGACACGGGACGATTTCCGATTTTTGATCCCGTTCGTGGAGTTCGCTCGTGACGTCCGCGGACTGCGTCCCAACGTGCTCGACATGACGACGATCATCGACGGCCGGATCGCCGACCTCGCGGAGGCCGGCGTGTTCGAGAGCCGGTTCGTCGTGCCGTCGTTCGTGCTCGACGAGCTGCAGACGGCCGCCTCTTCTGCCGATAAACAGCATCGCACTCGGGGCCGCCGCGGCCTCGACGTGCTGGCCCGCCTGCGATCGAACGAGACGATTGACATCGACGTCATCGCCCCCCGAGACACAACCGAGGACCTGTCGCTGGAGAGCCGCGTCGTCGACCTCGCCCGTCAACTGGGGGGACGCATCGTCACGATCGACTCGGGCCTCGCCAAGCTCGCGGGTGTGCAGACGGTGCCGACGATCAACATCAACGACGTCTCGCTGGCCCTCAAGCCGACCTTCGTGCCCGGCGACGCCTTGAACGTGAGGCTCGTGAAGCAGGGAGAGGAGCCCGATCAGGGCGTGGGCTATCTCGACGACGGCACGATGGTCGTCGTCGAGAACGCCCGCGAGCAGATCGGTCGCACGGTACAGGCCAGCGTCACCAGCACGCTGCAAACCTCGGCGGGCCGGCTCGTCTTCGCCCGTCCGTTGAGCCACTCGGCCTGAGCCCTGCCGCAGCCGTGACCTCCTCTCGCTCCACCGCCGCGGTCGCTCCGGAATCACGGGTCTGCACCGTCTGCCCGCTGCTCTGCGAAGACGTGGTCGTGACCGCCGGCGGCGTGATCCGGGCGTGCGCGGCCGGGGCGGCCGCGTTTGGCAGATTGGGCAGCGAGGCCGCGACTGCAGCCACCGGCGCCGGCGCCGCTCGCGACACCGCGATCGACCGGGCCGCGGCCCTGATCACGGCCGCCCGGCGGGTGCTCGTCACGGGCCTGGCCGATGCCACCTTGGAGGGCATCACGACCGCTCTCGACCTGGCGGAGGCCGTCGGCGCGGCCGTCGACATCGGCGGCTCGGAGACGTCGCAGGTCAGCGGCCCGACGATCGCAAGGGCGGGTGAGGTGACGGCCGAGTGGGAGGAACTTCGCGACCGTGCCGACCTCGTTGTCTTTTGGTTCTGCGATCCGTCCGCGACGCACCCGCGGTTCATCGAACGATTCGTCACGCCGCCAACGCCCGGGAAAATGCCCCGGCGTACGATCGCCATCGGCGTCGAGCCGGTGCTGCCCGCATCGTCGACGCACCGTCATGCCGTGCTCCCGCTTGCGGCCGCCATCGACGCCGCGCGGCTGATCGAGGCCGCGGTGGCCGGGATCCGGGGCGGTCCGCTGCGAGCGGACGACGAGGCCATCGCGGCCGGGGCCGAAGTCGTGGCGGACGCAATCGCGGCGGCCGAGTGCGTGGCGATCGTGACCACGCGGGGAGCCGACCCGATCGGTCTCGGTCCGTGGAGCACGGCCCTGCTCGTCCGCGCGATCACGCATGCGAAGCCGGCGTTCGAAATCCCGCTCGCCGGGGGAATCGACGGCGGGGCGAATCTCGCGGGGGCCGCGGCGATCTGCACGTGGCGCTACGGTGCGGCCGGTGGGATCGCACGGGCGGATCGCGGCGGCGGGCCGTTCCTGCCCGCGGAGTGCGATGCCGTCCGCCTCATCGACCGCGGCGAGGTCGACTGCGTCGTGGCCGTGGGCCGCTTGTCGCCCTTCGTTGAGGCTGCGGTCGCCCGTCGCGCGGCGACGATCGGCCTCGTGCGCATCGCCTCCGGCGACGCCGCCTCCGCCGACCCGGCCCGGCCGTCGATCCGGCTCGGCTGCCGGTCGCTCCTGGCGTCGCGGTCGGGCACGCTGCTGCGCGGTGACGGCCGACGCATCGTTCTCGGCCCCGGCTTGGCCGCCGATGACGACTCCATGGCGGCGGTGCTCGCGGACCTCGTCGCTCGCGTGCAGGCCTGCCTCCAGACACGCCGAGGTCCGACATGATCACGGCGGCCTCGACAGCGACCGATCGGCTCGTCCTTCTGCAGGGCACGATTCACGACCCCACTCACGGCCGTGATGGTGCCGTCGGCGACCTCTGGATCGACGGCGGCCGGATCATCGAGCCGCCGACTGATCCGACGAGTTTCCGGCGGATCGACGTCCGCGGCCTGGTGGTGATGCCGGGCGGTGTCGATCTCCACAGCCACGTGGCGGGGCCCAAGGTCGCGGCCGGCAGACGGATCGCGCCACACCTCGCGCGGCGCGACGGCCCCGCGGCCGTGCCCACGATTCACGCCACCGGCAGCCTCTACGCCGCGCTCGGCTACACCACGGTGTTCGACGCGGCGATCGCCACCGCCGCCGCCGACATCGCCCATCTGGAACTCGCCGACCTGCCGATCCTCGACAAGGGGATGTATCTGCTCGCGGCCGACGACGCCGCCGTGCTCACCGCCGTGGCCCGAGATGACGCGCAGGAAACCCGACGGCTGCTCGCCGCCGCCATCGCGGCAGGGCGTGGCTGGGGCGTGAAGGTGGCCAACCCGGGAGGTCCCGCGTTTTGGAAGCAGGCCCGCGGCGACCACCACGACCTCGATTCGCCGCTTCCCGGTCGGTCACTCACGCCGCGCATCCTGCTCGAGCGACTCGCCGAAGCGGTGCAGGCGATCGGCCTGCCCCATCCGCTTCACGTCCACACCGCCAACCTCGGTCTCCCGGGCAACTGGCGGACGCTGCTCGAGACGATGCGGTCGCTCGCCGGCCGGCGTGCCCATCTCGCCCACGTCCAGTTTCACAGCTACACCGGCGGCGATCTCGACGAGGGCTCATTCGGCTCGGGCGTGGCCCCGCTCGTCGAGTTCTTCAACGCGCACGACTCGCTCACGCTCGACGTCGGCCAGATCTTGTTCGGCGACACGGTGGCCATGACGGGCGATTCGGCGGCGGCCGAGCATCTGGCCCATGCGACGGGCGTGCCCTGGATGTCGCACGACCTGCATCTCGAAGGAGGCTGCGGCGTGTTGCCAATCGCCTACAAGGAAAAGAGCCTGGTGCATGCCTGGCAGTGGGCGATCGGCCTCGAGTGGTTTCTCTCGGCGGCCGATCCGTGGCGGGTGGCGCTTTCGACCGACCATCCCAACGGCGCGCACTTCACGGCCTACCCGCATCTCATGCAACTGCTCGGCGACGCCGCCTTCCGCCGCGCGGCCTTCGAGCGGATTCATCCGGCCGTGCGGAAGCGGAGCCCGCTCCTGCATCTCGACCGGGAATACTCGCTCCAGGAGCTCTGCATCGTGACCCGCGCCGCCCCCGCGCGGATCGCCGGTCTCCCTCACAAGGGCCACCTCGGTCCTGGCGCCGATGCCGACATCACCGTCTACCGCCCCGATCGCGACCTCGCGCGGATGTTTGCCATGCCCGCCAAGGTGTTCAAGGCGGGGGTCCTCGTCGCCGAAGACGGCCACGTCCGCGCGGCGCCCGCCGGCCGCACGCTCTTCGTCAGCTGATCACGAGAGCCGTTCGAGCAGCGCGGCGAATGCCGCGACCATTCGTTCGACCGGAAACTCCTCGGCGGCTCGGGCGGCCGCGGCCGCGCCGAATCGCGCCCGCAGCGCGTCATCCTCGAGCAGATTGAAGGCCCGCCGTGGAAACTCGCTCTCGGGCAGGGGCGGCACGATCCAGCCCGTGCGGCCATCGGCGATGAGTTGCCGCGCGGCGTCGCCATCGACCGCGACGGCCGGCACGCCGCGTGCCATGGCGTCGAGGATCGCGCCGCCGAAGGCGACGCTCCCCGGTTGCCAGACGTATCGGACCTCGCCGAGCAGATCGGGGAGGATGTTGCAGTCGCGAAACACGAAGAGCCGCTCGGCAAGTTCCTGCACCAGCGCCCGCCGGCGCACGCGGGAGAGAAGTGGACCCGTACCGACGAGCACGTGCTGCATCCCCTTGCGGACGACGCCGAGCTGATCGACGCCCCAGAGCAGACGCTCGAGCCGCGAGGCCGCCACGAGCGGCGCCACGCAGAGCGTCCACTCGGCCGCGGGATCGAGTCCGAGCCGTGCGGCGACCGCCTCGCGGCCCAGTCCCTGCCCGGCGTCCGCGGCGATGCCGGGGGCGATCGTGACGATCCGGCTGTCCGAGATGCCAAGCCGGCTGCACGACGCGGCCACGCCCGGCGACGTGGCGATCACCCGATCCATCCGCCGCAGCGACCAGCGGAGCCGACCGCCGCGGACGGGTGCGGCCAGATGGGCGACGGCCCGCATGGCAGGGAGCGCCAGACGGGCCACTGCCGCCAGTTCCGCCTGCCGCCGGCCAAAGGAGATCACTACCGCCGGCTCCAGTTCGCGGGCCAGCCTCACGAACCGCAGACCCGCACCGACGTCGGTCGTGGGGCGGCAGCCGACACGCTGCACGCTGACGCCGGCCGCCTCCAGCCGATCCACGATGCCGCCGCCCAGCGACGTGACGGCGACATGGACATCCCGCCCGCTCTGGACGAGACCACGGGCGAGCAGTTCGACCTGCCTGCCGGTGCCGACTGGGTCACACCCGCCGATGGCGATCAGGACGGGCTTGCGGGTTGCTCGCTGCATCGTGTCTGTCCAGCCCGCGCCGCCGCAATGTCCTCGTCGTCGAGGGCCGCAAGGTGCGGCAGGTGCCGCAGGCCGCCGTCGAAGTCCAGACCATACCCCACCACGAACCTGTCGGGAATGTCGAATCCGACGAAGTCCGGTTGGATCGCCACCTCCGCCCGTCCGGTCTTGCGGAGCAGCACGAGCGACCGCACGTTCGACGCGCCGCGGCGGCGAAACTCCGCCAGCAGGGCCGCGAGCGTGTGGCCGGTGTCGAAAATATCGTCCACGAGCAGCACCTCCTGTCCGGTGAGATCGGGCAGCAGGTCGAGCCGCAGATCGAGCATGCCGGGCGACGTGGCCGTCCCGCGGTAGCTGCTTGCCCAGACCATGCTCACGGTCACCGGGCCCTCGAGCCGACGGATCAGGTCCGCGACCAGCACGATGCTGCCCGTGAGAACGCCGACCACCGTCAGCGGCCGTCCTCCGATCTCGCGGCGCACTTCCTCCGAGAGCCTGCGGATACCGGCCGCGAGTTCATCCGCCGTGAGCAGCACTTCCATCGCGTCACCGTTCCTCGCCGATGTCGAGCACGTCACCCTGGCGGATGCTCCACCTGCGGCAGAATAGCCGCCGAGAAGTCGGGTAGGATAGGGGTCTCGACCATCCTCGCTTCGCAATTCCGCCCATGCCGCTCCCGCCGCGCGATCACTGGTCCACGATCGCGGTCGCCGGCCATCCCTGCGAGATCCACGCGCCTCCCGATGCCCTGCCCGATCGGGCGTTGATCTTCCTGCACGGCCTGCGTGAACGGTCGCTGCAGGAGACACCCGCTCTCCGCGACGTCATCGAGACGCACCGCCTGCCCGTGCTCGCGCCGCGGACCGGCCGCTCGTGGTGGCTCGACCGCATCGTGCCGGCGTTCGACGAGGCCGTGACGCCGGAGCGGTACGTGGTTGACACGATCCGCGGCGATGTCGCGCGACGGTTCGGCGTGGAGCCGCCGGGAATCGCCCTCGTCGGCACGGGCATGGGCGGGCAGGGGGCGCTGCGGCTCGCCTACCGACACCCGGCGGTATTTCCCGTGGCCGGCGCGATCGCCCCCGCCATCGATTTTCATCAGGCGATGCGCGACGCCGCCGATCGCGACAACGGCGAGGACTACGACACGCTCTGGCAGCTCTACGGCGACGTCGAGCGGGCGCGGCAGGACACGGCGATTCTCCACGTGCACCCGCTCAACTGGCCACGGCACCAGTGCTTCGTGAGCGATCCGGACGACATCCACTGGCACGATGGCGCCGTCCGCCTCCATGGCAAGCTCGTGGCACTTGGCATCCCGCACCTCGCGCTGCTCGAGGCCCGCGGTGGAGCCGACTTCGAGGCCCGTGCAGCGGCCGACGTGATGCGGTTCGTGCTCGAGGCCCTCGACAAGGAGTCGCGCCGGGTGCCGTCGTAGCGCCGCTCACGTGCCGGGCACGCGGGGCGGCGTCAACACAGCCGGCCGTCCCTGCCCTCCCGGCAGCCCGCCCGCGGCACCGCCCCGAAGCTGGTCGAGGTCGAGATAGCGGGCGTCCTCGATGTCGACGCGGTTGAGCCCGCGCCAGTAGAGGATCTTGCCGGCCGACGCGCTCGAGGGCTGGGCGCCGGTCTTGAGTTGTCGGAAGAGTTGGGCGTCGCTTCGCCCATCCCCTTCGAAGACGAGCAGATCCTTGCCCTCGCTCCAGGTGAGCCGTGCGCTCCGCGCCGTGAACGACTCCCCCTCCACGAGCACATTGCCCCCGGCGCCGAGTTCGATACTCGATCGCTGTCGGCCTGGCATCGGCGGTGCCTGCCCCACGCCGAGCACGTCGCAGTTGATCGTCACGACGCCCTCGGGCAGGCCGCCGGCCGCGTGCGGATCGAGCGTGTCACCGCGCCGGGCCACCGGGCCCCAGATCGCCTCGACCCGCTGGTGAAACTCCATCGTCCGACGATGGAGGTTGCCCCGCAGACCGCGTTGGAAATCGACGCCGAGATACGTGAGCTCGTGCGGCCGCTGGGCGGCGGCCACGGGCTGCACGGCGGCGGGCCCCTGCGTGCCGGCGGGGATCGACATCGCGGGGGCCTGCCCCGACCGGGTGCTCGTCAGCCGTCCCGGTCCCGTGCCGCTGACGTCGCCGGTCGCCCGGTCGATGACGAGGTCGCGGACGAACAGCTGCTCCGTCGACTTCTCGCCGGCCTCGTCGACCTGCTCGCTCTGGATCTTCACTCCGGCGCCGCATGCGACCCGCGCCACCTCGGGCTGCTTGCCGCCGGGCTTCGAGTCTACGGCCGCAAACTCGAACGGCCGGTCGAAGATGACGTCGAGCGATCCGGAGCGCACGTCGGCCGAGCCGCCCGTGGCGACGACGGTGTCGATGAACCGCGCCTTGACGCCGTCGAAGTCGAGGCGGCCCTTCCAAGTGACGTCAAGCGTGCCGGGCGGTCCGGCTGGAGCGACCGGGGGTCGCGGCGCACCGCCGGTGAACGCGAACGAGTCGAGCGCTCCCGCCCCGCCGGCCATCGGCAGCGAGAGCCTTCCGGCGCCGTCGACGGTGAGCCGGTTTTGGCCGCGTTCGAACTCCACCATCGGCCCTTCGAGATGAAGCCCTCGTCCTTTCACGACCGCCGGTCGACCCGAGACGATCGCCTTCGCGTCGGGACGTGTCGCCCGCGACAGCTGCATTTGGTCGCCTCGAATCTCGATTCCGGGCTCAGGCGGCGGGCCGCCAGCCGGAACCGGCGCGAGTGGATCGCGCGGCTGCTCGACCAGATGCACCTGCCCCTCCATCGACATCTCATCGACTTCGTTTCCAGCGGGCGAGAGCGTGACCTGTCCGCGGACGAGCGTCGCCGTCGCGATCATCCGGCCGCGGGCGGCCGGTGGCTTCTGCGGCGCGGCGGCCGGCGGCGGCAGGGCAGGCTGCGGCGCCGGAGACCCGGGCTGGGCCGCGGCCGCGGGTGGAGCCGTGGCCGCGGCCACGACCGGCGGCGGCTCGACGGTTCGAAACCAGAGCTCGAGCCGGTCGGTCCGTGCGGCGACTTCTGCGGCGTCAGCCTCGACCATGCCGCGGGCGAGGAGCCGCGACGGCCGCACGCCCGAAAGATCCGGACCCGCCGCCGCATCGGCCTTCCCGCCCTGCGGCCGCTTCACGACGTCGAGCCAGAGGTGCATTTCGGCCGCGCTCAGCCGGCCCTGCGTTTCGACCGTCACGTCGGCATCGCCGGCGATCGACACCACATGCCCGGCGCCGTCAGGACGCATCCGCAGCCATTGCTGCCACCGGGCCTGCGCGGGGGGCGACTTCTCCGACCGCACGCGGAGCCAGCCCGGACCGACGGCCATCAGCGACCCGGGATCACCCGCGGGGCCCGGGCAGTAGTCGATCTTCCGGGCCTCCATTTCGGTCCCCTTCGCCACGAGTGACACCGGCTCCTCGCCATCGAGGAGGATCCTTCGCGTCGCGATCTCGTAGCCGAGCCGGGCCGCCCGGGCTTCGAGCGCCGCGCCGCTCGAACGGGCGACGACGGGCGAGCCCTTGGCCTGAATCTCCACCGGTTCGAGACTGCCGCGGCCCTCGTCACCAGGCTGGCCGGCGGCGGCGGGTGTCTTCTGCTTCCGCGCGAGCACGATCGCGAGCAGGTCGCAGGCCAGCTGATCGGTCGATCCATCGGCTGCGGCCCGGATCACGTCAACATTTTCTTCCAGCGTGATCACGTTGGACGACACGTTCATGCACAGTGCGCCGCGGCAGCTGACGAGCACCGGAGGCGGTGCGGGCGGTGCGGTGGCGGCTGTCGCGTCGCCCGCCGGCTGTGCCGCGAGTGGCTGGGCGGCTGGAGCCGGCCCCCCGGGGAGCATGCCGCCAGCCATCCCTTCGATTCGCATCTTCACGTCGCGGTCGAGGCGGATCGAATCGACACCGCCGATGTTTGGTCCCTTGTCGGCCTGACCGGATGCGGACGGTCCCGAGCCGCCGGGCCGCGGCTTGAGCCGGGCCACGAGCCCCCGGCCGCTGCCGCTGGAGCGGCCGTAGCGAAACTGCACCATCTCCCCCGTGCTGACCTCGAGTTCATCGAGCTCGATGTCGCGGGTCACGATCTCGATGTCATCCTCCGCGCCGGGCATGCTGGGAGTGCCGCGGATCGTCACTTGTCCGCGGAGGCTCCCCCCCACGAGCTTGGCGAGGCGGCCCTGTCGCAGATCGAGCGGCTCGTCGAACTCGAGGACGGCGCCCTGCGGCGCGCGGAGCACGAGCGTGCGGCCCGGTTGGCCGTTGGCGGCCACGCGGTTCTTGTCGGGAAGCACGACCAGCGTGCAGGGCACGAGGTTCACGCGGCCGTCGGGCAGCGAGTGGTAGTCCTTGAAGAGCAGCCGCATCTGGCGGCTCTCGAGCATGATGGGATTTTCCCGTTCCCACGAGCCCGGCGGAAACACGTCGCCCAGCGCCGCCAGCCGCTGGTCTGCACGTGCTCGGATCGCCGCCGCCTCCTCGGGCGTCATCTCGTGCTCGGTCGACGTGTCGCGGATCCGCGGCTCGATGATCGGTACGGCGGCAAGCCGGTAGAAGCCCGCCGCCGCCAAGACGACGAGAAACACCCGCAGCGTGCGTCCGAGTCGATGTTCCATCGCCGTCTCACCGCGTGGGTGTGCGTCAGACCCGCTTGGCCGCATAGCGGGCGACGACCGCGTCCCAACTGCCCCGCGCCTTGAGCATCCGCTCGATCACCTCGCGAACCGCACCGCGGCCGCCCGGCAGCCGCGTCACGAGCGCCGCCGCCTCGATGAGTTCGGGGCAGGCATCGGCCACCGCCACGCCCACGCCGCACAGCGACACGACGGGCAGATCGGGCAGGTCATCGCCCACGAAGGCCGTCTGCTCCCAGGAGAGGCCGCACTCGGCGAGCAGCGCCTCGGCCGCCGCGAGTTTGTCCTCCACGCCCTGCCGCACGATGGCGATCCCGAGCTCCTCGGCCCGCAGCTGCACGACATGGCTCGACCGGCCGGTGACGATCCCCGTCCGTCCGCCGGCCTTCTGCCAGGCCCGCAGGCCGAGCCCGTCGCGGATGTGGAATGTCTTCGACTCGATGCCCTGGTTGTTCCAGGTGACGCCGCCGTCGGTGAGCACGCCATCCACGTCGAGCAGGAGGAGCTGCACACGGGCGAGGCGGCGGTCGAGGTCGGCGGCGGCGGGCATGGAACGGTTCTCGGGGAAAGTGCAAGGCGGCGGCGTCAGGCGGCGACGGACGGCCGCGCGACGTCGATGACCTCGGCGGGCACGAGGCCGACGAGATCGACGATGTCGAGCAGGCCGGCGGGCCGGCCGTCGTGGCCGAGGATGGGCAGTTCGCTGAGCCGCCGCGATTCAAGGATCGCCACGGCGTCGCGGAGCCGCGTGCCCACCGGGAGCGTCGTGGGGCGGCTCGTCATCACGCGGCCGATCGGCTCGTCGAGCGCCGCGTCGTGCCGTCGCTCGAAGAGTCTCGCCAGATCGCTGTCGGTGAAGATGCCCACGACCACGCTGGCATCGTCGATGATCATCACGGCACCGGTGCGGCGGGCGGGCAGCGGCCGCGCGAAGACGCTGCGCACGGTGTCGTCGGGGTGGGCCAGCCGGCATTCGGCGAGCGGCCGCATCGCGTCTTCGACGAGCATGAGTTGCCGGCCGAGGCTGCCGCCGGGATGCCGGGCGGCGAAGTCCTCGGCGGTGAACTGCCGCAGCCTGCTGGTCGCGAGCGCGAGCGCATCGCCGAGCGCCAGCAGGAGGGAGGTGCTCGTGCTGGGCGCGAGCCCCAGATCGCAGGCCTCGCGGACCGCGCCGGTGGGCACGACGACCCGGGCCGCACGGCCGAGGGTGCTGTCGGGCCGCCCCGTGAGCGCCACGAGAGCGACGCGGCGGGCGGCGAGGTGCGGCAGGAGCCGGGTGATCTCCTCGGTCTCGCCTGATTGCGACAGTGCGAGCACGACGTCGTCGGCCCGCAGGGCGCCGAGATCACCGTGCATCGCCTCCGCCGGATGTAGGAAGTGGCTCGGCGTGCCGGTCGAGGCGAGTGTCGCTGAGATCTTTCTCGCCACGAGCCCGGCCTTGCCGATACCCGTCACCACCACGCTGCCGGTGCAGTGCTGGATGAGTCGCACGCCGCGGCAGAACGCGGCGTCGAGCGAGTCGGCGGCGTGCAGCACGGCCGCGGCCTCGGCGCGGAGAATCTCACGGCCATGCGCGATAATGTCGTCGTCAGTCACGTCGTTCATGACGATCCGCCAGCGAAAGGAACCGCGCGCACCCACGCGCGGGGCGGGACTATAGGCCGGCTGGGCAAAGGGCCGCAACCGCTGTTTCCGGCCCTTCCACGGCGGGTTTGCGGCCATTTTCCAGAACATAGTTCCCTGCGGACTCCGCGAGGGGCTGCCCGTGCCTCGCGAGCCGGCCGGCTGCGGGACGCAGGCGCTTCAGCCGGCTGCGGGACGGCATGAGGTTCCTCGCGGGAGTATTTCGCATGACGCGAGATGAGGGTTTGAAATCTGGCGAGCGAAATCCTCAACGCTCGTCACGCTCACGCCGATCCCTCCGCCTCGTCCAGCGAGGGGCCATCTGCAGCTTCCTCGGAACAAACGCAGGAGTCGAACTCCGCTCGGGGCTGCCCGTGCCCCATTGCCGGCGTTGCTGGCCAGCGCAGGCAGGATGCCGGAGCGCAGCCAGCATCGAGTGAGTGAAGCCCAGGATGGGCGGAGCGAACGTCCGGCAACGGGGTACGGGCAGCCCCGAGCCACGCAGGACGTCGCATCGACTGGCCGACAAGCTGAAGCCACTTCGCCCCGGGACGTCAGCCCCCGGCATACCGCTTCGCCATGGCCTCGAGCGTGATGCACTTCACCTTGCCGGCGTTGCCGGCCTGGCCGAACTGCACCATCCGCTCCGCGCAGACCTTCTTCATGGCCTCGCGAGAGGGCTTGAGGTAGTCGCGCGGGTCAAACTTCTCAGGCGCCTCCGCGAGCACCTTGCGGATCGCGCCGGTGATCGCCATCCGGCAATCGGTGTCGACGTTGATCTTCCGCACGCCGTGCTTGATGCCCTTCTGGATCTCCTCGACCGGCACACCCCAGGTCTGCGGCATCTTCCCGCCGTACTTGTTGATGATGTCTTGCAGTTCCTGCGGCACGCTCGACGAGCCGTGCATCACGAGATGGCAGTTGGGGAGCATCCGGTGGATCTCCTCGATCCGCTTCATGGCGAGCACGTCGCCGTCGGGTTTGCGGGTGAACTTGTAGGCACCGTGGCTGGTGCCGATGGCGACGGCGAGGGCGTCGACGCCGGTCGCCGCGACGAACCGGGCTGCTTCGTCCGGATCGGTGAGCAGCTGATCGTGCGAGAGTTTGCCCGTCGCACCGTGGCCGTCCTCGGCCTCGCCCTCGCCGCTCTCGAGCGACCCGAGGCAGCCGAGTTCGCCCTCGACGGACACACCGCGGGCATGGGCCAGTTTCACGACATCCTTCGTGACCCGCACGTTGTAATCGAAGTCGGCCGGCGACTTGCCGTCTTCCTTCAGCGAGCCGTCCATCATCACGCTCGTGAAGCCGTGGTCGATCGCGCTCTCGCAGGTGGCCGGCGAGTTGCCGTGGTCCTGATGCATCGCGATCGGGATCGAGGGATAGAGTTCGGCGGCGGCGAGCATCAGATGCCGCAGGTAGTTGTCCTGGCTGTAGCTCCGGGCGCCCCGCGAGGCCTGTACGATCACCGGCGAGTCGGTCTCCTTGGCCGCCTCCATGATCGACTGGATCTGTTCCATGTTGTTGACGTTGAAGGCGGCGAGGCCGTAGCCGTTCTCGGCAGCATGGTCGAGCAGAATCCGCAGGGGAACGAGGGGCATCGGAGGCTCTCCAAAGGCGGGTGGGGCGGGGGCCGTCGGGGGTCGACGGCGACGATCATACGGCAAACATGCCCATGGTAGAATCCCCGCAGTTGCCTGGCAGAACTCGGGAAGCCCCGCTTCATGGACCTCCGCCCCGTCACCGACCCGCTCCGCGGGTTTCTCTACGTGAGCGGCGGCTGGATCTGCCTCGGACTGGCCGTGCTCGGCGCGGTGCTGCCGCTGCTTCCCACGACGCCGTTCGTGCTTCTGGCGAGCTGGTGTTTCTACCGTGGTTCGCCCCGGATCCACGCCTGGCTCCACCGCTCGAGGGTCTTCGGCCCCACGCTCGACGACTGGCAGCACTACCACGGTATCCGCCGCGGACTGAAATATCGTGCCATCGTGATGGTGGTGGCGGTGGTGACCTTGAGCCTGCTGCTCAACAGTCTCCACTGGACCCTCCGTTACGCGTTCTTCGCCGCGGTGGCGACCGGTCTGTACGTAATCTGGTCGGTGCCCACGCTGCCCGATGACGCCCCGCAGGCACCCCGAACGCTCCCCGAGTGACCGTCGCCACGAGGCTTTCGCCATCATGAAGTCCAACACGGCCGCCACCACCGGAACGCTCACGATCGGCGACCAGTGGAATGCGATCACGATCATCGCCCACTCGCAGACGCATCCGCTGAAGGCGATCTGCGAGCTCACCGAAAATGCCATCGACGCCGGGGCGACGCTCGTCCGGATCGCGCGGCGACGTGCCCAGGGCAGCCTGTTCCTCGAGGTCGAGGACGACGGCCGCGGCGTGGCCACCGACGCCTTGGGAGCCGCCGACTTTGAGCGGATCGCCACCCATCTCTGCGATTCGATGAAGCGGCAGCTTCATGGCGTTCAGCGACAGGGCGTGCATGGTGAGTTCGGGATC
>JAIOPD010000005.1 GCA_021414115.1 Planctomycetia bacterium | reverse complement strand
CGAGACTGCCGCCGCTGCCGGCCAAGGCGAAGCGGATGATCGTGATCCACCTCACGGGTTCGCCGCCGCACCTCGATCTCTACGACCACAAGCCGGAACTCGTGAAGCACGATGGCGAGGATTGTCCGGCCGAGACGATCGCCGGTAAGAAATTCGCCTTCACCAGCGGCACCCCCAAGCTCCTCGGCTCACCACGAAAATGGGTGCTGTGCGGCGCGAGCGGAATGGAACTCTCCGATGCGATCCCCAACCTGCACCGCGTGGCCGACAAGCTCTGCCTCGTGAAGAGCATGTTCACCGACCAGTTCAACCATGCGCCGGCCGAATTGATGGTCTACACCGGCAGCCCGCGAGCCGGGCGGCCGAGCCTCGGCAGCTGGGCCACCTACGGGCTCGGCAGCGAGAATGAAAACCTTCCCGGCTTCGTCGTCCTCATCTCGTCGGGCGTACAACCCAACGGCGGCACGAGCAGTTTCGGCTCGGGCTTTCTGCCGAGCGTCTATCAGGGCGTGCAGTGCCGCTCGAAGGGCGACCCGGTGCTCTACGTATCGGATCCGCCGGGGATGGATCGGGCCATGCGCCGCAAGAGCCTCGACGCGCTCAAGGATTTGAACGAACTGCAGGCCCGGGAGCTCGGCAATCCCGAGACCGTCACGCGGATCGCGCAGTACGAACTGGCCTACCGGATGCAGGCGAGCGTGCCCGACGTGATGGACATCTCCAAAGAGCCGCAGGCGGTGCTCGATGCCTACGGCGCCAAGCCCGGGCAGGCGAGCCTCGCCAACAACTGCCTCTTGGCACGGCGCCTGGTGGAGGAGGGCGTGCGATTCGTGCACCTCTTCGATTGGGGCTGGGATTTCCACGGCACGGGCCCCAAGGAAGACATTCGCGACGGACTCACCACGAAGGCGGCCACGTTCGACAAGCCGGCCGCGGCGTTGATCGAGGATCTCGAACAACGCGGACTGCTCGAAGACACGCTCATCCTCTGTACCGGTGAATTCGGCCGCACGCCCTTCCGCGAGGGCCGCACGGCCAAGGGGGACATCCTCGGCCGCGATCACTATCCCGACTGCTATTCGGTGTGGATGGCCGGCGGCGGCGTGAAGCCGGGCTACGTGCATGGCGCCAGCGACGACCTCGGCTTCAAGGTCGCCCACGACATGGTTCATATCCACGACCTCCAGGCCACGCTCCTGCACCTGCTCGGCTTCGATCACACAAAGCTCACCTACCGCTTCCAGGGACGCGACTTCCGGCTGACCGACGTGCACGGCAACGTCGTCCGAGGTCTGCTCGCGTGACGCTCACGGCAGCAGGACCGACGAGGTCGAAGGGGGGCCGCTTTGTCGCTCCGATACCGAATGACGGTGCCGGCAGTGGACGCTGGCGGGCCTGCTCCGGGTTGGTGACTGTCCGGAGATTCACGGACGTGGACTCTTCACGCGATTGCGGGCCACCGTGAGTGTGTCCGCGTCGCAGGTGTCTTCGACCGCGACGCCCTCGCGGCACCACGGGCTTTCGAGCACGATCTCGTTTTGAACCGCATGACGGCGTGCGTTTGGCCGCTGTGATGAATTTTCTCGGCGTCGAGGGTGGCAGCGGCGATGTTCACGCCCACGATCCGCCCCACGCTCATCACGAACGTGCCTCACGTTCTTGAGCTTGATCTGCCCCGGCGCGACGCGATGGATGTCGGGCGGGATCGTGCATTGCCGTGGACTGGCCTCATCACCTACGGCGTCTTGGAGCCGTCAAAGCCCCCGGCGGAAGCCGGGGGGCCCGCACGGTCGGCCTTAGCGGGTGGCACCGGTGAGCGACTTGAGATGGGCAAAGAGGTCGGATACCTCCTTCGGCTCGAGCGCCTCGAGCAGCCCCTCGGGCATGATCGAGATGCTCATGAAGTCGGCCTGGGCAACCTCCTTCGCCGCGATGCGGATGTCGGCCGTGTTGGGCTGGCGGATCACGATCGCGTTGGCGTCACGCGAGACGAGCAGCCCCTGTACGATACGACCGTCCTTCGTGACCACA
The DNA here is from genome assembly GCA_021414115.1 of Planctomycetia bacterium. Lineage (GTDB taxonomy): Bacteria > Planctomycetota > Planctomycetia > Pirellulales > UBA1268 > QWPN01. The sequence continues at coordinate 23,064 of JAIOPD010000005.1, read as the reverse complement.
CGGAAGCTGCGGTAGCCACCCTCCATCGCCGCATTCGGCGTGAGCACGTTGCGGAGGATCGCCTCGATGCCCGTGACCCCGACGCCGTCGAGCACCGGCCCCACCTTGCCCCCCTGCCCTCCCTGCTGGTGGCAGGTGAGGCAGCGGGTCGCGAAGAGTTGCCTGCCCTTCTCCGCATCACCACCGGCCTCGGCGAACTGGCGGAACCGCGCGAACTTCTCGGCCCGTGCCGTGAGCTCGGCGGCCGTTACGAGCTTCGGCGCGTCGAGCGCCGGCTCCACCCGGGCGTCACCCGCGAGCGTGCCCCATGCCGTGCCGCCGTGAAACGTCACGAGGCTCGCCGGCCGGCCGTCGTCGCCGACGTAGCTGCGGTCGAAGTCGGCGCGAATCTCGTCGGCCGTGCGGGCCTGGTTCCACACGCGAAACTCGGCGACCCTACCCTGCGTGCCGCCGGGCGCGCTGCTGAAGCCCACCCGCAGATCGGGATAGGGAATCGTCTCGCGGGCCGGGCTCTCGGCATCGAGCTCACCGTCCACATAGATCCGAAACCCGCCCTCCGCGTCGCGGGTGACCGCATAGTGCGTCCAGGCGTCGGGCGTGGTGTTCGACGCCGCGACGACGATGTCGTGATGCTGCTTCGTCCACACGCGAAACTTCCCCCCGTAGAAGTTCATGTCGAGCACGCCGCCGGCGGCCAGCAGGCTGTCTTGGTTGTCGATCGGGGCCGCAAGGTTCACCCACGCCTCGACCGTGAAGGGCCCCTCGAGCGACACCTCCTGGCCCGCCCCTTTATCGTTGCCGGTGAGCCGCAGCACCTGCGGCGCGTTGGCGGTCAGCGCGGCCCAGATTGTTTCCATCTGGGGATTCTCTTTGAGCACGAGCCGCATGTCGGCCAAGACCGAGATCGGCAGCGCGGCCGGGTCGATGTCTTCGGCCTCAAACGCCGCCAGGAGCGCCGTCGCACCCTCGCGGTGCCGGGCCAGTCCGGCGGCCGCCGTCGGCCGGTCGCCGATGGCGAGGTCGTCCCAGGCGGCCACGACCGCGGCGCACGTGGCCGGATCACGTGATTCAGCGCACGCCGCGATCGTATCGGCCCGCAACTGCAAATCGGCGCCGGTGGCCGACAGCAGCATCTGCATCGTGCTCACGCTCATCGCACCCAACTCCCGCAGGCAGCGGATCGCCGCCCGCCGCTGCTCCACATCGCCAGTCGGGTCGGCGACCACCTTCGCGACCTGCGGCTCGAGCGACCGCAGCTTGTAGGCACCGGCGAGTTCGAGGCCGACCGCGACGTCGCGGCCCTTCACGCCCTCCGCCAGGATCGCGCCGGTGGCCTTCGCGACGACAGGCTCGATCCCGGGATTCGTGAGGCTCGTGCGAAACGAGAGCAGCGACTTGAGCGTCGCCAACCGCGACGCGGGATCGAGGGCCAGTCGCTCGAGCGCGGCGGCCACCTCGGGCACGTCGGCCTGCGCGGCAAGTGCACGGATTTCCTCCTTGTCCAGCGGCCGCTTGATCTCCGGCAGCAGCTTCACGAGCTCGAGCGCCGCCGCCTTGGGCTCCAAGGCCAGCGTCGCCAGCAGCCGGTTTTCCACAGGTAATTCCCGGCCGGCCGGAGACGCGAGAAATGCCGCCACCGCGGCCGGATGCAGCTCCAACGCCCAGCGGACGAGATACCGCTCGAAGTCGCGGTCATACACCGCCCACGCTTCGCCCTCCGCGCGGCCGCCGCCGAGCTTCATGATGAGCGCGATCGTGTCGGGCTCGGTGACCGGAATCCTCCGGAATGCGTCGCCGAGCGCCGCCCGCATCCGCGGCGACGGATCGGCCACAAGCGGCGCGGCCAGCCGGCGAAACACGGCTTCCGAGCAGGTGGCCCCGGCAATTCGGATCGCCTCGTGCCGCAGGTCGGGGCTCGCATCGGCGACGAGCGTTTCGAGGAGCGAGAGCGGCACGGCGCCGAGGCCTTCGAGCGCCCACAGGCAGCCCACGCGGGCGGCGACCGGCTCGGCCGGATCGGCGGCCCGCTTCTCGAGCACGGGCACGAGGGCCGTCGCCTTGCGATCGACGATCTCCTGCCAGGCGAAGTCGGCGATCCGGGTGTTCGCAGCGCCGAGATGCGTCGGCAGCTCTTCCGTCGGCAGCTTCCCTACGGCCACGGGCTCGCGCATCGGCTGCGAGGCATGCCTGATCCGCCAGATCCGGCCGCGCTCGCGGTCGCGGTCTGGATGGTTGCGCGGCACCTCGTTGTGCGAGATGATCTTGTTGTACCAGTCGACCACATAGAGGCAGCCGTCGGGGCCAAACTGTGCGGCCACGGGGCGGAAGGATTTGTCGGCGCTCACGAGCAGATCCGGGCCCTTGCGATAGGTGTAGCGCTCGCCCGCGCGCGTGGCGATGATCGACTGGATTTGGTTGGTGATCGGGTTGGCGAGGTAGAAGACTCGCTCCCCGGGCGTCGCCCCGGCGCCCGCGCCCCACGGCCCCGGCCAGCCATCGGCATCGTCGGCGATGGCGAGGCCGCTCAAGCCGCTGCCCCCCATCTGCGGCGGGCCCATCGGGGCGGGCATCATCGGCTGGTAGGGGCGGAGCCGGTCGGGAGAGCCGGTCGCCACGAGCACGCCCGGCTCGTAGGGGAAAATCGGGAACCCGATGTCGTTGGCCTCCTGCAGCCAGATCTCGCCCTCGCGCGAGATCGTCAGGCCCCAGATGTTGTTGGGGCCGGCCGTGACCGATTCAAACAGCGAACCATCGGGCTTGAACCGACCGAGCTTGCACGCGTCGTATCGCACTTCTTTGGCGCCATCGGCAAACACCACATCGCCCGGCCGCTTCACGGTCGATTTGTTGAACAGGCCCTGCGCCAGCAGGACCCAATCGCCCGGCACCCGCGTGAACTGGTGCGGGAAGAGGTGCGAATCCTGCACGCCGAAGCCATCGAGCACGGTCTCGTGTGCGTCGGCTCGACCGTCGCCATTGGTGTCGCGGTAGAACCGAATCTCGGTGCCGTATTGCACGAAGGCGCCGTCGCGATAGGGGAGCACCCCGAGCGGGATCGCGAGCCCATCGGCAAACACCCGCGGCGCCGAGGGCTTCGCCGCCCACGGATCATCGACCACGACCACCTTGTCGCGGCCGCCCGCCGCAAAGAGTCGCCGCGATACCTCCGGGCTCTCGTTGCCATCGACCGGATACTCAAACGCCGTCGTCGTCCAGAGCCAGCCTCTGGCGTCGAAGGAGAGGGCCACGAACTTGCCATACCGGTTGGCCGGGTCGGTACTCTCCTCGAGCACGAGTTCGGCCGTGAAGCCCTCAGGGAGCGTGAACTGGGCAGCCTCTTCCGCCGCCGTGAGCGGCATGGCGCCTTCCGCGTTGCCCACCTTCATGCCGGCGGGCTTCGCCACGGCGGCCGCGGCCTTGCCGGCAGGTGGCGCGGCAGTCGACGCCGGGGCCGATGCAGCAGCCGGCACGGTAGCCGGCAGAACCTCGATCTTGACGTCCTTCACCTCGACCAGCGCCTTGCCTCCGCCATGCACCTGGATGCCGATCTGACCGGTGAGCGGAATGGCTGCATCTTGTTCCACAAAGTCGAGCGCCGCGACGCCGTTGATCCACGAGCGGATGGCCGGGCCCTCCGCGCGGATCTTGTATTCGTTCCAGTCACCTTCCTTGATCGCGGCGGCGAGTGCCTTGGCGTCTTTGGGTTCGCCGATCACCCTGTTGCGGCGCGACTCGTCGTAGAGCTTGCCCCACCAGCCGGGGCCGGCGTCGACCTGGTAGCCCTTCATCTCGTGCGAGTTGGGCACGCGGGTGCTGCGGATCTGGATGCCGGAATTCACGAAGCCGCCCGCCCCGCGGATGCGGATCTTGAATGTGAGTTCGAAGTTGTCGAACGAGTCTTTCGTGGCGAGGAACGTGTTGTGCGGCACGTTCTCCGTGAGCGACCCGCCCACGATCATGCCGTCGGCGGCCTTCCACCACTGCTCCTCGCCGGCCCGCACATCCCATCCGGCCAGCGACGAGCCGTCGAAGAGCGGCCGCGGTTCGGCCGCGGGGACGGGCGTGACGCACGAGGCTGCAAGCAGCAGGAACGCGACGCGGATGGTGACGCAGGTCCACCGGCTTCCGCCGGAGGCTTTCTGTGCCAACACGAAACGATTTTCCCACAAAGCCCGGAGCGGAAGCGATGGGACCGGCATGGTGTCATTCACCTTTCGTCAAGCGGGCATGTTGAAGTCGAACACGACGACGCGGGCGAGGCACGGCACCACGATCTCCTTCACCCGCTCGTGCTCGGGATGCGGGAGGTATTCATCGCGGTTCTGCGGGCTCGAAAACGTCATGATGAAACCGTGCGTGAAGCCGTCGTTCATGGCCTCGCCGCTGTCGTAGGGGCCGAAATGAAAGTCGAGCAGGCCAGGGATCTTTCCCACCATGCCCGCCATTTCGCGAAAGCAGGTGGCGATTTGAGTGGGAGTGACCTCGGGCTTGAACTGAAAGACACCGTAATGCTTGACCTGGGGCATGGGGGCTCCTGTGGGGGTGGAAGGCGAAAGATGAGTCAGCGAGATTCCGTCGCTTCCGCTCCGGGCTTGTTGGCGGTGGTGGTGTGCGTTTGCGAGATATTCGCCAGCAGCGCCTCGACGCAGGCCCGGGCGAAGGCCGGATCGTTGATCTCGCAGTCGAGCGACGTGCAGGGCACGTCGGCCCGCAGCCCGCTCTCGATCGCTTGAAAAAGCGCCGCATCGGCGTGCTCATCGTGGAACGGGCCGCCCGCCGCGCTGATCACGCTGATGCCGCGGCGGGGAATGAGGACGCTCACGGCAGCGCGAGACGCATTCACCTTCTTCGCCAAGAGCCCGCCGAGGGTCGTGCACTCTTTGGGCGTGGTCCGCATGAGCGTGACCTGCGGGTTGTGGATGTAAAACGTGCGGCCGGCGAACGTGTTGGGCACAGACTGCCGCTCGCCGAAGTTCACCATGTCGAGGCATCCGGGGGCGACGATCGCCGGCACGCCATGCTTCGCCGCCGCGTCGAGCCGTTCGGGCCCGGCGGAGAGCACGCCGCCGACGAGCTCGTCAGCCAGTTCCGTCGTCGTGATGTCGAGCACGCCGGCCACCAGGCCGCTGGCGATCAGAGACTCCATCGCCCGGCCCCCGGTTCCCGTGGCGGCAAACACGAGCACCTCGTAGCCCGCCTGTTCCAAGAGCGGCACGGCCGCTTCGATGCACTTGGTCGTGTTGCCAAACATGCTGGCCACGATGAGCGGCTTGTCATCACCACTCGTGACGTCGGCTTCGACCATGCCGCAGATCGCCCCCGCCGCCCGGGCCAGGATCGTTCGCGAAATTCGGTTGAGCCCCTGCACGTCCACGACGGCGGGCATCATCGCGAGGTCGCTCGTGCCCACGTAGGGCGCCGTGTTGCCGCTGGCCAGCGTGGAGACGAGGAACTTCGGAAACCCGATCGGCAGCGGCCGCATCGCCGCCGAAGCGATGGCAGAGCCGCCGCCGCCACCGAGTGCGATCACGCCCTGGATCCGCCCCTCCGCGACGAGTCGCTCGAGCAGCCGCGGTGCGGCCTTGGCCATCGCCGTCACGCATTCGCCGCGGTCGCCGCGGGCGATGACCGCCGCCAGATCGAGCCCTGCCGCCGCCGCCACGTCGGCCCGCCGAATGTCGGGCGTGACGGTCGGCTCACCACCGGTGCCCACGTCGATCAGGATCACATCGTGGCCGCGGGCCCGAACCCGTTCGGCGACGAACGCATGCTCGCGACCCTTCGTGTCGAGCGTGCCGAGGACGGCGATCGTCGCCATGGCTGACTCTCCTGCCGCCTACTTCTTGCGGCCGAGCGGGATGTTTTTGAACTGCCGCGCGAGTTCGGGGAGCGACTGCTCGAAGGCCAGTCGCTCCAGGCTCGATGCGCCCACGAACCCAACCACGTCGGCCCGCTCGTTGACATAGGCCGCGTCTGCGGGCGTGCAGATCGGGCCGCCGTGTGAAAGGCAGATCACGTCGCTCCGCTCGTCGAGAGCCGCCCGGGCGATCGCCTGCACGCGGACCACCGCGTCGTCGAGCGAGCAAGTGGCGTTCGTCACGCCGATCGAGCCACCGATCGTCGTGCCCACGTGCGCGATCACGACGTCGGCCCCGGCCTTCGCCATGGCGCGGGCCTCGTCGGCATTGCCCACGTAGACGATCGTGAAGAGATCCATCCGCCGGGCGAGGCCGATCATGTCGACCTCCTTTTGAAAACCCATCCCGGTCTCTTCGAGGATCTGACGAAACTGCCCGTCCACGATGCAGTGGGTGGGGAAGTTGTTGACGCCGGAGAAGCCCATCTCCTTCACGCGGCCGAGCCAGTGCCACATCCGCCGCCGGGGGTCGGAGGCATGCACGCCGCAGATCACGGGCACCTCCTCGACGACGGGCAAAACCTCGAACTCGCCGATCTCCATCGCCACGGCGTTCGCATCGCCGTAGGCCATGAGCCCGGCCGTCGAGCCGTGGCCGGCCATCCGGAAGCGGCCGGAGTTGTAAATGATGATCAGGTCGACGCCGCCCTTTTCCAGAAACTTCGCGCTGATGCCGGTGCCGGCGCCCGCGGCGATGATCGGCTTGCCGGCCCGCAGCGTGGCGTGGAGCCGGTCGAGCACCTCGCTCCGCGTGTAAGGATTTCCCTTCCCTGTCCAAGGATTCGGCATCGTGCGGCCCCGGCTGAATGTGCAAAAAAATGACGCGAAGTCGGCCTTCAGACTAGGCCGCGACAAGAGGACAGTCCATGACGAAAATCCACACAGCGGATGGCGGAAGAACTCTGCCGAACGGTCAGCGACACGAGCATGCGGCGGGGCGTTTTATGTCGCGCGGATGTGGGTTTCGGTCATGGCCCCGGAACCAAGAAGCCCGGAGCGGAAGCGATGGGATTTGCGTGGCGCTGGTCCACCGGCTTCCGCCGGAGGCTTTTGGTGGGAAGTTTTCATCGCGTCGGCAAACGCTGGTGCCGAGGCTCCTGCGCGGTAGAAAGAACCGCACGAGTGATCACTTCATGACCGAAATCCACCTCGATCTCACCGAAACGACCATCGACGGCCCGGGCACGCGGCTCTGGTCGGTGCGGCGCGACGACTGCGCCGAACTGGCCGTGCATCGCATCCTGCATCTCGGCATGACCGACGCGGCGGTGCCGTATCGACGGGTACGACTTGCCCCCAGCGGGAGTTTTGTGATGGTGGGCCACGAGGGCCGAGGGCAGGTGCTGCTCGACGGTCGCTGGCAGTCGAGCAGCAACGGGGTGGCCTGCCTCGCGCCCCCGCGGGTACTCAACGCCTTCCATGCGGTGCCGGGATCGCGATGGCGGTTTGCCTGGATCCGCTACGACGAGCCCGAGCACGTGCGGCCGGTGGTGTCGGCGGCATCGCCAGTGCGCGTGAAGTGCGATGGCGATGCCCTGTGGCGAATCCTCTGCGGGCTGCGGACGGAGTGGGAGGGAACCAAGGAACCGCGGCTGCTCCATCACTGGATCGAACTGGCCCACGCCGAGGCGCGGCGGATCGCCCAGCCTTGGAACGTTGAGGATCGACTGTGGGCCGTGTGGGACGAGGTGGCCCGCGACCTGACCGCCGATTGGACGCTCGAGAAGCTGGCCGCGAGGTATCGGGCGAGCAAGGAACACTTTCGACGGGTGTGCCTCCGGCAGCTCGGCCGCAGCCCGATGCAGCATCTCATGTCGCTGCGGATCGAAAAGGCACAGCACCTGCTGACGAGCACCGGCGACAAGGTGGAGTCGATCGCGGAGCACGTCGGCTTCGAGAACACCTCCGTGTTTTCCCGCGCGTTCAAGCGGTGGGTGGGCCGCAGCCCGAAGGCCTACCGCGATTGAAAAGGTGCCAGCCACCAAATCAGGGTCGGCAAGAAGCCCCCGGTGGAAACCGGGGGATCCGCGTCACGCACGGTCCCGTCGCTACCGCTCAGGGCTTCCTGTTGCCCGACATCCGGTATGTTTCCTGCGCGAAATCGTGGCATACACTATTTGCATGAGCATTTTTCGTCGTAAAGCCATGCGAGCCCTCGCCTTGGCGTTCAACGCCCTGGCCGCGGGGTCGTTGTTCGCTGCCGAGTCCGCCGTGCGCTTCAATCGCGACATCCGGCCGATCCTTTCCGACAACTGTTTCGCTTGCCACGGGCCGGCCGAAGAGCGCGGCGGTGATCTGCGGCTCGACTCGCGTGCCGATGCCGTCGAAGATCGTGGCGGTTACGCGGCGATCGTCCCGGGCAAGCCCGACGAGAGCGAGATCCTGCGGCGGATTCTCTCCCACGATGCCGATGAGGTGATGCCGCCCCCCAAGGCGAAGAAGCCGAAGCTCACGGCCGCCCAGATCGACCTCTTGCGGCAATGGATCGCCGACGGCGCCCCCTACCAAAATCACTGGGCCTTTGAAACGCTCGAGCAGGTCACACCCCCGGCGAGCCCCGATTCGAGCGGAGGCACGTCACCATGGCGTCGCAACCCGATCGATGCCTTCGTCGAGGCGCGGCTGCACGCCGATGGCCTCGCGCCTTCTCCGGAGGCCCCAAACGAAATTCTGTTCAGACGCGTGGCCCTCGATCTCGTCGGCCTGCAGCCCGCGCCCGAGGAGATCGCCGCCTTCGTCGCCGATCCATCGCCCGATGCCTACGAACGCGCCGTCGACCGGCTCCTCGCCTCGCCGCACTACGGCGAACGCTGGGGCCGCCACTGGCTCGACCAGGCCCGCTATGCCGACTCCAACGGCTATTCGGTCGACAGCGAGCGGGCCATGTGGCCCTATCGCGACTGGGTGATCGACGCGCTCAATCGCGACCTGCCGTTTGACACCTTCACGATCGAACAGCTCGCCGGCGACCTCCTGCCCCGCGGGACGAAACCGCAGCGGATCGCCACCGGGTTTCATCGCAACACGATGATCAATCAGGAAGGGGGCACGAAGCCGGAGCAGTTTCGCAACGAGGCCGCGGTGGATCGGGTGAACACCACGGCCGCCGTCTGGCTGGGCCTCACCGCCGGCTGCGCGCAGTGCCACAGCCACAAATACGACCCGCTCTCCCACAAGGAATATTTCCAGCTCTTCGCCTTCTTCAATAGCGACGCCGACGTCAACAACGTCGCCGACACGGTCGAAGTGGTCCAGGGCGAGATCTCGGGCACGCCCGGCCCGGTGACCCGCGCCGAGCTCGACGCTGCCGACCGCCAGCTTCGCGACACCCGCGCGGCCGCGAGCGAACGGCTCCAGGACTGGCTCGCCGCCTGGCCCTCGATCGAATCCGATCCGTCGGCGCTGGCCAACGCGTGGACGAGCGCTGGCGAGGCGGCGGCCGAGACCACGCCGGCCGGGAAGGCGAAGCCGAAGATCGCGACCAACCTCGCCCCGCTCGCCAAGCCCGCGGCAGCGTTGCGGCTGCGGCTCCCGGCGGCGGAGTCTGACAAGCCATTCGTGCTGCAAGAAGCGTCGCTCACGGCCGACGGCAAACCGGTGGGCCTGACGACGGCCTTTGCGTCCGCCGAACGGCCAAAGTTTGCCGCCGCCCAGGCGGTCGATGGCAAGCGCGACACCGGCTGGAGCGTCGACCCGAAGACGGAGAACGGCGAGGTGGCGATCGTGATCGTGCCGCGCGAGCCGGTGCCCGCGGGCACGCCGCTGCGGCTCACGGTGGAGTTTGCCGGCGGCGACAATCCAATCCCGAGCCGCGTGGCCATCGACGCCACGGCCCATGTCCCTCTCGCTCCGCTCGCCTCGGCCGCCGTCGGCATCCTTGCCGATGCGATCAAGGCCTCGCGGTCGCCGCCGGCCGACGACGGCCCGAAGGAGGCCGAGGTGCTCGAGGCCTTCGCGGCCGTCGATCTCGAGCAGCATGCGGTGGCCTTCGACCGCGGCCATCTCCGCCGCCGCGCCGTGATCGGCGACACGATGGTGATGAAGATGCTGCCGAAGCCGCGGGAGACGTTCGTGCATCTTCGCGGCGACTATCTCTCCCCCGACACGAAGCTCGGCCCGCTCGCCGCCGACACTCCGGCATTTTTGCCGCCCATGCGGCCCGCTGCAGCGGCCGCTGACTCCCCCGCCACCCGGCTCGAACTCGCCAAGTGGCTCGTCCGGCCCGACAACCCGCTCACCCCGCGGGTCACGGTCAACCGCGTCTGGATGCGGTATTTCGGCTCGGGCCTCGTCGAGACCGAAAACGACTTCGGCACGCAGGGCACTCCGCCGACGCATCCCGAACTCCTCGACTGGCTCGCGGGCGAGTTCATCCGCGGCGGCTGGTCGATGAAGAAGCTGCACAAGCTCATCGTCACGAGTGCCACCTACCGGCAGTCGTCGGTGCATCGCGCCGACCTCGCCGCGAAGGATCCGCGGAATCTCCTCCTCGGCCGGCAGAATCGCGTGCGGCTCGACGCCGAGGTGATTCGCGACACGGCGCTCGTGGCCGCCGGCCTCTTCTGCGGCGACATTGGCGGGCCTTCCGTGCATCCCCCGCAGCCCGCGGGCGTCTACGCCTTCACGCAGGCCGGCAAGGACTGGCCCACCGACACGGGGCCGCAGCGGTATCGCCGCAGCCTCTACACGATGTTTTACCGCAGCGCTCCCCACCCGCTCTTCACCACGTTCGACGCGCCGAATTTCTCGACCACGTGCACGCGGCGGATTCCCTCGAACACGCCGCTCCAGTCGCTGATGCTCGCCAACGACCCGATCTTCATCGAGGCCACCGCCGCGATCGGCGACCGCGTGCTTGCCACGTCGCCCGCGGCCGACGCCCCCGCGCGGATCGACACGATGTTTCGCCTCTGCGTTGCCCGCCCGCCGACGGCCGGCGAGCGGCAGGCGGCGGAGGATTTTCTGCATCTCAACCGAGAGACGTTTCCGGAGGGTTCGCCCGAGCCCTGGAGGGCACTCGCCCGGGGAATCCTCAACACCGACGCCTTCGTGACCCGAGAATAGGGATGGCCCGACCATGAATCCCGAACTGCCCGAATCGTCGCCCGAATCCGCTCTCCTGCGGCACGTCACCCGCCGGCAGCTCTTCGCCGGGGCGGGTGTGAGCCTGGGGTCGATTGCGCTCGCCGACATGCTGCGGGCCGAATCGGCCGCGCCCCGGGCTGCCGATCCGATGGCGGTGCGCGAGCCGCACTTCGCCCCGCGGGCCAAGCGGGTGATCTATCTCTTCATGGCGGGCGGCCCGAGCCAGTTCGAACTCTTCGCCGACAAGCCGAAGCTCCGTGAACTCAACGGCCAGGCGCCGCCGGAGAGCCTGATGGCCGGCCGGCAGTTCGCCTTCCTCAAGGGGGATGAAAAACTCCTCGGCTCGAAGCGGTCGTTCAATCGTTACGGCGAGTGCGGCATGGAGGTCAGCGAACTCATGCCGCACACGGCGAAGATCGTGGACGATCTCTGCTGGGTGCGGTCGTGCACCACTGAAGTCTTCAACCACGGGCCCGCCAAGCTCTTCATGAACACGGGCTTTCAGGCGCCGGGCCGGCCCTCGCTCGGCGCGTGGGTGACCTACGGCATCGGTTCGCCCTCGAAAGATCTGCCCGGCTTCGTTGTGCTCCAGAGCGGCCCGCGCGGTCCCCGGGGAGGCAGCGCGCTCTGGTCGAGCGGCTTCCTGCCGACGAGCTATCAGGGCGTGCCCTTTCGCGGCCAGGGCGACGCAATCCTCGACCTCGAATCGCCACAGGGTGTGACGTCGGACCGGCAGCGGCAGTTTTTCGATCTCGTGCGCCGGCTCAATGAAGACCGGCTCACGGCCACGGCCGACCCCGAGATCCAGACGCGGATCAACGCCTACGAGATGGCCTACCGGATGCAGTCGAGCGCGCCAGAGCTCATGGACATCGGCCAGGAGTCGCAGGCCACGCTCGATGCGTATGGCGTGACGCCCGGCAAGGGATCGTTTGCCAACAACTGCCTGCTCGCGCGGCGGCTCGTGGAGCGGGGCGTGCGGTTCGTGCAGCTCTATCACACCAACTGGGACCACCACGGCGGCCCGGAAAATCTCGAGGGCGCGCTCGAGCAGGTCGTCCGCGAGGTCGATCAGCCCGCGGCGGCGCTCGTGAAGGATCTCGAGGCCCGCGGCCTGCTCGACGACACGCTCGTGATCTGGGGGGGCGAGTTTGGCCGCACGCCGATGGGCGAGATGCGGGCGACGGTGGGCCGCGACCACCATGTGGAGGGCTTCACGATGTGGTTTGCCGGCGGCGGCACGAAGCCCGGCGCGATCATCGGGGCGACCGACGAACTCGGCCTCGGGGTGACGGAGCACAAGGTCCACGTCCACGACCTCAACGCCACGATCCTGCACCTGCTCGGCTTCGACCACGAGCGGCTCACCTACCGGTTCCAGGGCCGGGATTTCCGCCTCACCGACGTCCACGGCGAGTTGGTCGAGGCGATGTTGGCGTAGGACAGTCCCCGGGCTCCCGCCCGGGGACTGTTGTCGGACATGAAGCCCCCGGCGGAAGCGGGGGACCGCGCCACCCATGATCCTGTCGCTTCCGCCCTGTTGGTTGCCGCGATGCAAAAGTACAATTGCGCGAAAAAGGGAGCGTCTGCTTCAATGAGTGCCAAGCCAGGGCGTCGCGAACTCGAACTGACGGCCGTCGACCGGCGATCGCTGGTCGAGTCTGACCGCGTGGCGTCGCGGCGCATGACTCCCGAGGAGCGACTCGACGCGGTTGAGATGCTGCGTCTTCAGGCCGGAAAGTTTCTCTATGACTACCCATCCCGACTTCGAAGACTTCTTACGGTTACTCGAAGCCCATTGCGTTGACTACATGATCGTCGGGGGGTACGCCGTGGCATACCACGGTTACCCTCGGTTTACAAAAGATATCGACATCTTCTTCTCGCGGCCGCTATGGAAGCGTCGCCGTCACGTTCATCGGCAAGTCGGACCTGCTCCACAACAAGCGTTCCACCGGTCGACAGCGGGATCTCGGTGACGTCGAGGAACTGTCGTGACGGAGACGATGTCAGAAGGCAGATCGAGATAGCCCGGTCCCGTCGCTTCCGCTCCGGGCTTTCTGCCCTCCCAGGAAGCCCCCGGCGGAAGCCGGGGGACCGCATTCGTCCTGACGGCTGTTTCTCTTTACAATGAGTCAAATGCTTACCCCGGATTCGCATAATCAGCTCACAACGTCCGCTGCCCATCTGGAATGGGTCGGAAGGCTGGGCGACCGCGAGCCCAATCCGTATGCGGAAATGACTCCTGCCGAACGGATTGAGTTGGTGTGGCCGCTGACGGTTTCCGCGTGGGAGTTTGCTGGAAAGCCCTGCGATGAATCGCGACTTCGCCGAGATGTTGAGACTTTTGGACGCCGAAAGCGTTGACTACCTCGTGGTCGGCGGTTACGCGGTCGCAGGACATGGAGTGCCACGCGCGACCGGCGACATCGACCTGTGGATTCGACCGACCGCCGACAATGCGGCCAAAGTATGGCGTGCCCTGGATCGGTTCGGTGCCCCACGAAGTCGTCTTTCGCCCGCCTCATTCACGCAGCCGGATGTCGTGTATCAGATTGGCTTGCCCCCAAATCGAATCGATTTCCTGACCACGATTGATGGCGTTGAATTCGAGGCCGCCTGGCCGGAACGGGTGACCTGTACTGTGGGTGGGGTTTCATTTGCGATGCTGTCCTTGAAACATCTGGTCGAGAACAAACGAGCCACGGGCCGCCCTCAGGACCTGGCCGACATTGCCCGGTTGCAGGACGTGCCACGTCGCGAATAGCTTGATTTTTCATTGCTCCGGTTCCATCGCTTCCGCTCCGGGCTTCCTGGCGGACGTTGGACGCGCTCCCGTCCCCCAAAAAGCCCCCGGTGGAAACCGGTGGACCGCGCGTCACCCCAAGCGTTGCCTCCCAACCCCACGTGGACTACACTTAGTCCACCAGATTCAGGCTGATCCCGCACGGTTGCACGAGGACTGTTCGCATGGCCACTGTCGTCAACATCCACGAGGCCAAGACGCACTTCTCGAAAATTGTCGATGAGGCGGCCGCCGGCCACGAAGTGATCATCGCCAAGGCGGGCCGCAAGGTCGCGCGGCTGGTGCCGATCGAGTCGAAGCCGCGTCCCAAAAAATTCGGGAGGCTCAAGGGGCGAATCCGCGTGCCCGACGATTTCAACGCGCCGCTCGACGCGCGGGTGATCGCCGCCTTCGAGGGCGGCTCGTGAGCAGGATTCTTCTCGACACGCATCTTCTGCTCTGGGCGGTCGCCGAGCCGCACAAATTGCCCCCTGCAGCGCGGAAACGGATCGAGGCAAGTGACGTGTTCGTCAGCGCCGCTTCCATCTGGGAGGTGAGTATCAAAGCAGCACTCGGTAAACTGGCGGCGAACCCTGGTGAGTTACTGGCGGAGATCGAGCCGGCGGGCTTCAGCCTTCTCCCGATCACCGGCGAGCATGCAGCCGCCGTCGCCAAATTGCCTGCCATCCATGCCGACCCGTTCGATCGCATGCTCGTCGCACAGGCGAAGGCAGAGCCGCTCCTCCTTCTCACCAACGACCGTGCGCTTGCCGGCTACGGCGATTGCGTGGAGCTGATCCCGTCGAAACCGAGTCGGAGCCGTTGATCCGCTCGGACCGATGCCGAACACCGAATCGCGGGGGGGCCGGTCCCCGGGCTTCCGCCCGGGGCTTGCTGGGGGCACAAAAAGCCCCCAGTGGAAACCGGGGGACCTGCTCCGCCCTACGAGACCAGTTCGGCGATGTGGAAACTGCCGTAAGTGTGGACCCGGTCGAGCGGATGCAGGCGAGCGGCGAGATCACGGTCGTACGCCAGGATCTCCCGAGTGCCACGGGAACGTCCGGCGACGTTCACCTGCACCTCATCCAGGAAGTCGGTGTTGAAGCCGCCACTCCGCCAGATCAGCCGGGCCCGGGGTGCCGCCCGGTCCACGATCGACTGCCACTCCGACTCCAGCAGCGGAAAGAAGTGGTCGCTGAGCCAGTCCATGTGGTCGAGGAGCACGAACCGCGAGATCGGCCCGTCGTGCTTTTCGAGGAAGCCCTGCACGGAGTTGGTGTGGGTCGTGACGTTGTCCACGAGGCCCGCCTTGAGCCGCGTGAAGTTTTCCGGCACGAGATACTCGGGGCAGCACTCGCGGGTGTACGACCCCGTCATGTAGAGACGCCAGAAGTAGTTGTCGTTCATCGGCAGCCCGACGAACACGCCCTCCAGGCAGTCTTGAATGAACTGGGCGAGGTCGCCTGAATAGGTGGCCTCGATCTGCCGCCGTTGGGCCCGCGGCACACCGAGCATCGACATCGTCGTGTCGCGGTTGAGGGCGAACCGCAGCGCCTTGCCAAACTTGTCGCGAATGTGGCTGTCGTAGATCTGCCGCTGCTCTTCGAGGCTCGACGCGTTGAGCAGCCGGTCGAGGTGCGGCCGGATCTTGATGATCTTGTCGGTGTAGACCTTCGCGAGCTTGGCGAAGAATCCTGAGGTGCCACGGAAGTAGAACGAACGCTTCGGATCGTCGAACCATTTGATCCGGCTGTCCCAGAACGGCTGCGACGGCGCCGGCAACAGGCCGCGGAGTTTCTGCTCGTACGTGCGCCGCACGCCGGGCAGGCGGCCTTGGCCGAACATCCGAAAGAAGTCCTCGAACTCGAGCCCCTTGATGCCGGCCTTCTTGAGATCGAGCAGGGCGTTCTGCCGGAGGTTCATGTCGACGGCATACACGTGCCGCGGTTCGCAGAGCGCGTAGTCGAGGGCGTTGCACCCGGCCGACGTGATCACGAGCAC
Source organism: Planctomycetia bacterium (assembly GCA_021414115.1). GTDB lineage: Bacteria > Planctomycetota > Planctomycetia > Pirellulales > UBA1268 > QWPN01. The sequence continues at coordinate 7,276 of JAIOPD010000005.1, read as the reverse complement.
CTCGTCGTCGGGGCCGATCCGCAGGGCCTCCCGGTCGAGCCGGGGATCCTCCCAGCAGGTGTTGTAGACCAGGTTGTTGCTGTGCACCGCGGTGAAGACGCGGCGGCTGATCCAGTCGAAGATGGCCATGGTGACCCGAAAACCGTGCAGAATAGCCGGGGCCCCGCCAAGGCTGCAAACGCCGGCGGCCGGCTGCCCCCCCCCGGTGTTGTGGCCTCCGGCGGGAAATGCTACAACTTTCCGCGTTCGACTGACTCTCGTCTGCACTCGTCTCCGTTCGGGAACTGCGGTTTGTGCTTCGGCGAAGGTCGCTTGAGTCGATGGGTGCGTGATCCAGTTCCCGTTTCTTTGAGGTTGAGTTTTTATGGCTGGGAAGATTTACGTGGGGAACCTCCCCTGGTCCACCACGTCCGCCGATCTCGAGGCGATGTTTGCTCCGCACGGTGCCGTGCGAAGCGCCGAGGTGATTTCCGATCGTGAGACCGGACGTTCACGCGGCTTTGGGTTTGTGGAGATGGAGACCAACGAGGGACTGCAGGCGGCGATCGCTGCCCTCAATGGCCAGGAAATCAACGGTCGCCCGCTGACCGTGAACGAAGCCCGTGAGCGTACCCCCCGCGCCGGTGGCGGCGGTGGCGGCGGTGGCGGTCGTGGCTACGGCGGTGGTGGTGGCGGTGGCGGTCGTGGCTACGGCGGCGGTGGCGGCGGCTACGGCGGCGGTGGCGGTGGCGGCTACGGTGGCGGCGGCGGCGGCGGTGGCCGTGGCGGCTACGGCGGCGACCGTTACTAGTCGCACGCGTGTCGCCGGCCGGTGCATCTGGCTCGGTGACTCTCGTGTCGTGTCAAAACGTGTCGCGGGAGCCGGGGCAACAACACCCCGGCTCCCGTGCTCGTGTTATGATCGGGGCGGTCAGTCGGTGACCTCCCCCCAGTTTCAGCATCCACGTCAGCAGAGAAGGCTCGAGCACCTCAGATGAGTTTTGCAGGACCCCGGCAGAAGTTGGCCAAGACAGCCCGCAAGAAGGCAAAGCCCCGCGCCAAGGTCAAGCGGCGCGACCCGATCTTCATCGATGGTGCGCGGCCGCGGCCGATGTACGTCGACTACAAGGATCTCGAACTCCTCGGCAAGCTGGTCAACCGGCAGGCCAAGATCATCGGTCGCCGCAAGAGCGGCTGCACCGCTGCCAGCCAGCATGCGGTGACCAGTGCGATCAAGCGGGCCCGCTTCATGGCGCTGCTCCCGTACGTCGGCGAGTAAGGCAGGCGACTGGTGGCGCGTGAATAGTCACGTCATGCCGATCCCGTCGCTTCCGCTCCGGGCTTCTTGAAGACAAGTTCCCGTACGTCGTCATCGCCATGGGACCGCTCACGACCCGCCGCCGCGTCGAGTTTCGCGACACCGACGCGGCCGGGATCGTGCACTTCTCGGCGTTTTTCTTCTGGATGGAATCGGCGGAGCATGAACTGCTCCGGGCAGTGGGGATTCCCGTGGTGGAGCCCTGTCCGGATGGTGTCGACGCGAGTTGGCCGCGGGTCTCCGTTTCCTGCGACTACGTCTCGGCCGTGCGGTTTGGCGACGAGATCGACATCGCCGTCGCCGTCGCGGCGGTGGGGCGGTCGAGCGTGACCTACTCGTTCGCCTTTAGTGTCGCTGGCCGAGAGGTCGCCCGCGGTCGTGTCGTCGCGGTGCGGTGCCTGATGCACTCGGGCCGCAAGCCCGAGGCGGTGGCCATCCCCGACGACATCGTGAGCCGGCTTGGACCTTACCGCGCGGTCGTCTGACGGAGGGCTCGCCATGCTCGAAGTTGCGGGCATCACGAAGACCTATCCTGCGGCGGCCGGCGATCTCCGCGTGCTCGACGGCGCGAGCTTGACGCTCGGCCCGGGTGAACGGCTGACCGTGATGGGGCCGAGCGGTTCGGGGAAGAGCACGCTGCTCTCGATCGTCGGCGGACTTGAAGAGCCGACGGCCGGGACGGTGCGACTCGACGGGGTCGATCCCTTTGCAGGCGACGCTGCCACCCGCGCCCGGTTTCGCAACCGGCGGATCGGCTTCGTGTTTCAGGAACATCATCTCCTCGATGGCTGCACCGCCATCGACAACGTGCTCGTGCCTGCGCTCGCCTCGGGCAGAGTGCCCCGCGACCTCGTGGCACGAGCCGCGAAGCTGCTCGAACGCGTCGGCCTCGGGCAGCGTCTCGACCACCATCCAGGCCAGCTCTCCGGAGGTGAGCGGCAGCGGGTGGCGGTGGCCCGGTCCCTGCTGCTCTCGCCACGGCTGGTGCTTGCCGACGAGCCGACCGGCCAGCTCGATTCGCATACGGCCGGCGAGGTCACCCAGCTGCTCATCGACCTCGTCGCCGAGTCGGGCGGGATGCTGGTCGTGGTCACCCACGACGAGTCCGTGGCCGCGCGGGTCGGCTCTGTCCGTCACCTCCGCGACGGAAGGCTCGGGCCATGAGCGGTCCGGTGCGGTCGCTCGGATCGTTGGGCCTCACGCTCGCGCGGCAGTGGTGGCCCCAGGTGGCGGCGCTCGCGGCGGCATGCGCCGTGGTGACGACCACCGTGGTCGGTGCGCTGGGCGTGGGCGATGCGCTGCAAAACGGGCTCCTCGATCTCGCCGTCGGTCGCCTCGGACGGATCGACGCCGCGGTGCTGGCGACCGATTTCGTGCGCCGCGGCCTCGCCGACGAGATCGCCGGTAAGGGCGGAGCCGCGGTGCGGGCCGTGCCTGCCCTCCTGATGCCGGCTTCGATCTCGCCGGCCGCAAGCGCTTCGGCCTCCAGCGCGCAGCCCGCGCGGCCAGCCGGCGGATCCGTCGCGACCCTGCTGGCCTGCGATGATCCGGCCGCGCTCGGCTTCGATCCCCCGCCTCCGCCTCTCGGCCCGAACGCAATCCTCGTCAACGACGTGCTCGCCCGCGTGGCCGGCATTCGCGCGGGCGATACGGTCGTGGTGCGGCTGCCGCGGCGGTCTGAAGTGCCGGCCGACAGCCCGCTCGGCCGGCGGTCCGGCGACTCGCTCGGGAAACGAATGACGGTGGCGGCCGTGCTGGCCGACGCGGGCCTGGGCCGCTTCGCGGTGCGACCGACGCAGGTCACGCCGCCGCTGGTGGTGATGTCGCTCGAGGACGCGCAGGCGATCCTGCGCGAGGGCGACCTGGCCAACGCGGTGTTTGTCGTGGGGCCGCAGGACGGATCGCTCGACGCGGCCACCTGGCTGCGGAGCCGGCTCGCGCCGAGACTCGCCGATTACGGGCTCACGCTCGAGGCGACGACCGACGGCCGCCACCTGCGGCTCACGAGTCGCCGGCTCGTCATCGCCGCCGAGGCCGACCGTGCCGCGGAGTCGGTGCTCGCGCCGCTCGGCGGGCGGCCGACGCTCGTCTTCCTCGCCAACGAGCTCGTGCCGCTCGACGCCGACGGAAAACTCGCCGCGGCCCGCATTCCGTATTCCACGGTGCTCGGCATCGACGGCACGTCGTTTCCCGGTGGAGAACTCATGGACGCCGCCGGTCACCCACTGCCGACGCCGACGGGCGACGGGATCGTCATCAACCGGTGGCTGGCCGACGATCTCGCGGCGCAGGGCAGGCCCGTGGCCGTCGGCGACCGGCTCGCGTTGCGTTTCTTCCAGCCCGAGACGATCCACGGCCGCGTCGAGGAGGCCACGGCCGACTTCCGCATCGCGGGCATCGCCGAAATGGCCGCGGGCGCGATCGACCGGTCGCTCGTGCCCGAGGTTGCGGGAGTCACCGATGAAGCATCGATCGCCGACTGGGATCCTCCCTTCCCCTTCGACCAGTCGCGTGTGCGGACCGTTCCGCCGCATGACGAGGACGACCGCTACTGGAAGCAGTATCGCGCCACCCCCAAGGCCTTCGTCGCGATCGACACCGCGCGGCGACTGGCGGGCAGCCGCTTCGGCACCACGACCGCCTGGCATCTGCCCCTGCCCGCGGGCACATCGCCAGAGACGCTCGCCGCGCGGATCGCCGGCGTCATGCGTCCCGACGCGGCGGGGTTGGCGGTGCTGCCGCTGCGGTCCGAGGCGATCGCCGCCGCACGCGGGTCGACCCCCTTCGGAGGGCTGTTTCTCGCGTTGTCGATTTTTGTCGTGGCCGCGGCGCTGCTTCTCGCCTGGCTGCTCTTCGGCCTTCTCGTGGCGGCGCACCGCCGCACCATCGGGCTCTTGTCGGCGGTCGGCTGGCCTCCGCGGCGGCTGGCGGCGCTGCTGCTCGTCGTCGGCGGGATCGCCACCTGCGCCGGCACGGCCGTCGGCGCCGTCGTCGGCCCGTTGTGGTCGCGGGCCCTGCTCGCCGGCCTCACGGCCGCCTGGAATCGCGATGTCGCCGTCGGTTCGTCGGCCGTGTTTGCCGCGGCGCGGCCGTCGTGGAGCATGGCCTTGCCGGGCATCGCGGCGACGCTCACGCTCTCGATCGCTGCCGTGGCGGCTGCCGCCCGGCGAGCGGCACGGCTGCCCCCGCACGCGTTGCTCGCCGCCGCTCCCGCTCTGGCCGCGGGCCACGGCCGCGGAGAGGGAAGATGGTGGCTGCGAGTGGGAGTCGTCGGCGTCGTGGTGTCGGCAGCCGCCGCCCTCGCCGGCCGCACGGCGGGCACCGAAACGGCGGTCGCGCTCTTTTTCACCTCGGGTTTTGTGGCGCTCGCCGGTCTGCTCGCGCTGGTTCGAGCCTGGCTCGTCGGCGGCGCGGCGGCCGGCCCCGTCCGCTCCCTGCCCCACCTCGCGGCGCGGATGCTCGCCGCGCGGCCCGGCCGGGCATTCTCGATCGCGGCGATCGTCGCCTGCGGGCAGTTTCTCGTGGTGGCCGTGTCTGCCTTCGCCGTGCGGCCGCCTGCCGATCCCGACGATCGCCAGACGCCCACCGGCGGCTGGACCAGCATCGCGACGTTTGGCGAACCGACGGCCGTCAATCCCGCCGATCCCGCCGCGCGGACCGCGCTGGGCCTGTCGCTGCCGCAGGAGCGGGCGGTCGCCGCCTCCACGATCGCACTCGTGCGGTCGAGCGACGGCGACGATGCCAGCTGCACCAATCTCTATGCGGCCGGCCGGCCGGTCATCGTCGGCGTCGGCCATGATTTCATCGACCGCGGCGGCTTCCGCTTCGTCGCCTCCGCGCCGCATCCCGCGACCGACGGAAATCCGTGGCGGCGGCTCGACCTGCCGCGGCCGGCGGGTGAGGGCGGGCCGGTGCCCGCGGTGCTCGATCAGGCGACGGCGCAGTGGGGACTGAAGCTCGGCGGCGTGGGAAGTCGGTTCACCCTGCCCGACGAAGCCGGCGCCGCGGTGGAGTTCGAGATCGTGGGTCTGCTCGAGCCAGGCATCCTCCAGGGCCGCATCATCGTGGCGGAGCGCGACTTCGAGCGGATCTTTCCGTCGCGGTCGGGCTACTCCGCAGCGTTCATCGATCTGCCGCCTGCGGCCGCTAACCGCGAGGAGGCGGTCGCGGGGCTGCGGGCCGCGTGGGCCGATGCGGGCGTGTCGTTCGAACCGGCCATCGACCGGCTGCGGAGCCTGCAGGCGGTCCAGAACACGTTTCTCGCCGGCTTTCAGGCGCTCGGCAGCCTGGGGCTCCTGCTCGGTACGGCCGGAGTCGCGGCGGTGATGCTGCAGGGCGTGGTCGAGCGGCTCGGAAACTTCGCGCTTTTGTGTGCCGTGGGGTTTACGCGGCGGCGGATTCGCTGGCTGCTCGTCCATGAAACGCTGGCCACGGTGGGACTCGGGCTCGCCGTCGGCACGGCTGCCGGCGCGGTGGCCGTCTGGCCCGCGCTCGCCGGTGGAACGGCTCGGCTGCCGCTCATGTGGATCGCGGCGACCTGCGGACTCACGCTCGCCTCCGCCGCGGCCGCGGCCTGGCTCGCGACGCTGCGGGTCGCGATTCCCCAGCGGCCCCGCTAGCGCGGAACGGGTTGGGGTGGAACACGTATTCCCCGCGCTTGCGCTTGGGGCTTCCCGATCGGAGAGCGGTGGCGGTCCTTGGAAACCGGCTTTGCCTGCAGGCGGGGATTCACGCTACCGTCTGGCGATGCACATCGCCGTGATCCTGCCGCGGTGGGTCGGAGATGCCGTGATGGCCACTCCCCTGCTCCGCACGCTCAAGTCGCATTTCGGGACATCCGCCCGCATCACCGGCGTGATGCGGCCGATCGTCGCCGACCTGCTCGACGGCACGGATTGGATCGATGATCACGTGTTCTACGACCGGCACGGAAAAAATCCCGCGCATGGTTTCCGAGCCGCGGCCCGCGGACTGCGCCGCGATCGCCCCGACATCGCGCTCGTGCTTCCCAACTCGCTCTCATCGGCGGCGCTCGCCTTCGCCGGTGGCGGCCGGCGACGCGTCGGCAATGTCGGTCGCAGCCGCCGCTGGCTCCTGACCGACGCCATTCCTCCGCGGCGCGAGGAGCCAATCGTGCCGCCGCCGGTGTCTTTCATGCGACTCGCCGAAGCGATCGGCGTGACTCCGGGCTCGCTCGATGTCGAACTCGCGTCTGGCGACACCGACCGCGCCGCGGCCGATGCCCTGCTCGCCGCCCTCTTTCCCGGTCGCTCCGGCCCGCTCGTCGTGCTCAACGACAACAGCTCCAACGGCACGAGCCGTGCCTGGGGCGTCGACAACCATGCGGCGCTCGGCCGCTGGATCGCCGACCGCGTGCCGGGCGTGCGGATCCTCGTGCACTGTGGGCCGGCCGATCGCAAGGAGGCTCGCGGGGTCGTGCACCGCGCCGGCATTCCGGCGGTGCGCGGGCTGGGCGACGTCGACGATCTGCCGCTGAGTCTGTCGAAGGCCGTCTACTCACGGGCCGCCGTGGCCGTGTCGTCGGACAGCGGGCCCCGGCACATCGCGGCGGGCTTCCGGGTGCCCACCGTGGCGCTCCTCGGCCCCACCGATCCTCGGGTCGGCCGCTCGGATGCCGCGCGGTGCGTGGAGATCCGCCGCGACCTGCCCTGCTCCCCCTGCGATCGCGGCGCGTGTCCGCTCGTGCACCACGACTGCATGCGGCTGATCACGGTGGAGGAAGTCGGCCGGGCGACGCTCGGGCTGCTCGGCGATCACGCGCCGGCGTCGGCCACCTGACGCGGTCCCCCGGTTTCCACCGGGGGCTTCATGGGCGGACGGGAAGCCCGGAGCGCGAGCGACGGGTATCGTGCGATTGCGAGTGACCTGAACCAGCAGGGTGTGAGTCCCTGTCGGGGTTTGGCTTGAACCCCGTAGCCGATCGAAACTGCATCCCCGCGAGGGGGTGTGGAGAGCATC
>JAIOPD010000127.1 GCA_021414115.1 Planctomycetia bacterium | reverse complement strand
GCTCCGCGATGGACGACCTCGTCTACTACGGCTGGTTCGGCTGGGTGGCCCGCCCGATGATCGCGATCCTCCACGCCCTCCACTCGGTGATCTGCAACTACGGGATCGCGATCCTGCTGCTGACGGTGCTCGTCCGCGGGGCGATGTTTCCGGTGAGCCGCAAACAGGCGATCTCCTCGCAGAAGATGCAGGAACTGCAGCCGGAGATGAAGGCGATCAACGAGAAGTACCAGGACGACCCCACCAAGAAGACGCAGGCCACCCAGGATTTGTGGAAGAAGCACAACTACAATCCGATGGGCGGCTGCCTCCTGGTGTTCATCCAGGTGCCGATCTTCATGGGGCTCTACCGCTCGCTCGCGACCGACGTGGAACTGCGTCAGGCGCCGCTCTTCACGTCGGCGATCCGCTGGTGTTCCAACCTCGCCGCCCCCGACATGCTCTGGGATTGGTCGAAGGTGCTGCCCCCGTTCCTGACCGCCCCCGAGGGCTGGCTGGGGCCATTTCTCAACCTCTTTCCGCTGATCACGATCGGACTCTTTCTCTGGCAGCAGAAGCTCTTCATGCCGCCGGCGGTCGACGAGCAGCAGAAGGTGCAGCAGCAGGTGATGAACTACATGATGTGGTTCATGGCGCTGATGTTCTTCAAGGTGCCCTGCGGCCTGTGTCTGTATTTCATTGCCTCGAGCCTGTGGGGCATCGCGGAGCGGCTCTGGCTGCCGAAGACGTTGCCGGCGACGGCCGGCAGCAGCCGAGTGGTCGATGCGGCCTTCACTCCGGTGGGGAAAGCGGGGGCGAACGGTGCGGCGACCGCAGCCCGCGAGAAACGGCAGTCGCGGAAGAAGAAGTAGCATCGACGTCGGAACGCCCCGGTCCGTGCAAGCCGACCGGCCGTGAGGCCGCGGACTCTGGCGGTGGGGTCGGGGTCGGGGCTGCCCGTGCCCCGAGAGCCGGACGTTCGCCGCGGGCATCCTGCCCGCCGCTCACTCGGATGCCGCCGGCGCTTCGGCATCCTGCCTGCGCTTGGCGTCATACGCCGGTTCCGGGGCACGGGCAGCCCCTCGCTGCGTTCATGCCCGGGGAAGCCGACCGGCCGCGAGGCCGCGGACTCCGGTGGTGGGGTCGGGGCTGCCCGTGCCCCGAGAGCCGGACGTTTGTTCCTCCCATCCTGGGCTCCACTCACTCGGATGCCGCCGGCGCTTCGGCATCCTGCCTGCGCTTGGCGTCATACGCCGGTTCCGGGGCACGGGCAGCCCCTCGCTGCGTTTGAGTTTGTGCAAGCTGACTGGCAGGAAAGTTGATCCGGTGTCGTCGGTAGACTGACGACATGTGGTCTGCAGCAGAACTGATCGTCGCGCCGGCGACCGTGGCCGGCGTGGCCGCGCGGGCGATCGTGCGGATCGCCGGTGACGATCTCGAGCCGCTCCTGCGGCGGATGGTCGTGCCCGTAGCCGCAGACTTTCCCCGGGCTGGCGAGCCGCCACGGCTCGTGCCCGCGCGACTGGCCGGCGATGGGCTTGGCCGCGATTGGGGCGAGTTGGCGATCGACGTCCTTTGCTGGCCCGGACCGGGGGGGCCGATTGGCGGGCCGCTCGCCGAACTGCAGTTGCCGGCGTCGCGGCCCCTGGTCGATGCCGTGATCGCAGAGGCCTGCCGTCATGGTGCCCGGCTGGCCCGCGGGGGCGAGTTTACGCTGCGGGCTTTCCTGGCGGGCCGGCTCGATCTCATGCAGGCCGAGGCGGTGCTCGCCGTCGTCGATGCCCGCACGCCCGACGAACTCACCGCCGCGCTCGACCGCATGGCCGGCGGGGCAGGGCAGGCCTTGGGCCGCGTCCGAGACGAGCTCATCGATCTCTTGGCCGACATCGAGGCGGCGATCGATTTTGCCGACGAGACGACGCCCGACGCGGTGCCGGCTACGCCGGCCTGGTCCAGGGTGGCAGGGCGACTCGATCACTGCGCGGACGAGATCGGCCGCGTGGCGGAGGGGCTCGCCCGCCGCGACGCCGGAGCGACCGACCTGCCCCGCGTCGTGCTCGTCGGCCGGCCCAACATCGGGAAGAGCAGCCTCTTCAATGCCCTCATTGGGCGGGAGGCCGCGCTCGTCGCGGATGAATCGGGCACGACCCGCGACTGGCTCGAGGCCCGCATGGGGGGCGCGGCCGCTGGGCGCGAGTGCGTCCTCGTCGATCTCGCCGGGCTCGATGATCCCTGGCTCGGCGGCGACGACGCCATCGGCGCCGCGTCCCGTGCCCGGGCGCTGGCGGAGGTGGCACGGGCCGACGTGGTCGTCGCCTGTCGGGATGCCGACGGTGAGCCGTTTGCTGTGCCCGGCCATGGGCCACGGATCGATGTGATCACGCGCACTGACATCGGCGCCGCAGCGATCCCGCGGGGCGGTCTCGCCACGAGCAGTCGCACGGGGGTGGGCATCGACGACCTCCGCCAAGCGATCGGGATCGCCATCGAGCATGTGCCGCCGCCGGGCGTCACCGCGACGGCGCGGATGGCGGTGGGTGCGGATGCCGCGAAAGCCGCGATCGCAGCGGCCCGCCGCCAGGCCGAAGCGGCGATCGCCGGGGCGCCGGTCGACGAGTCGATTATCGCGGCAGGTGTCCGTTCGGCGGTCGAGGCCCTCGGCGAGGTGACGGGTGCCGCGCTCGGCACCGAGCTGCTCGATCGGATATTCTCCCGACACTGCATCGGGAAGTGAGGCGCTCGTGACCGACGTGATGACGGCAATGCTCAGGGAATTGTCGGCTGGCGCGACCGCCTTTGCCGGTCGTGATGCTACCGCCCGGGCTACGCTCGCTCGCGCAACGGCGTGCGCCGTCGCCGGTGTCTCCCGGTTGTGGGTCGATGCAGCCGTGGCCATCAAGCGTGGCGACACCGTCCCTGCACTCATGCCGACGGTCGTCGCCGAGGAGACGGCCACGGGACCGCTGGCCACGCTGCGACTGCTTCTGATCACGGCGCGGGCCTGTGGCGAGATTGCCCGCTTCGGAACCCCGCGGCCCGCCGCTCCGCCGCGGCTGGTGCATCGTGATGGCGCGGCCGATGCCTCCTGTATCGGCATCGACGTGATCCCCGAACCGTGGATCGCCGACCGGGCGATGTTTAGCGGCCACCACGCGACCGTCCGCTGTGGAAACCCCGGCGGTGTGGACGCGTTTCTCCGGTCCTGGAGCGAGGAAGCCCGTGATCGTCCGCGTCGAGGCGGCGTGGCGGTGGTCCTCGGGGCCGGGAATGTCACCGGGCTCGCGGCCGGCGACTGCATCTCGCAGATCTTCGAGCACGGTCGGGCCGTGCTGCTCAAACTCCATCCGCTGCACGCGCCGCTCGAAGCGGTGTTGCGGACCGCGCTCGAGCCGCTCGTTGCCTGCGGCATGCTGGCGATCGTCGTCGGCGGCCCCGACGTCGTGACGGAAGCGATCGCCTCGCCGCTGATCACGCACGTGCACCTCACCGGCGGGCAGGGAGCCTTCGACGCGGTGGTCTGGGGAGGCGGCGGCCCGCGGGCCGACCATGCCAGTCCGGTGCTTACCAAGCCGATCACGTGCGAACTCGGCGGTGTCACGCCGTGGATCATCGTGCCGGGCCGCTACACGCCGGCGCAGCTCCGCTATCAGTCCGACGTCGTCGCCGCGTCGATCGTCAACAACACGTCGTTCAACTGCATCGCCACCAAGTGTGTGATCACCTGTCGCACGTGGGACCAGCGAGGAGAGTTTCTCGCGCTCGTGGCCCGCCGTCTCGGAAGCATGCCGGCACGGCCCGCCTGGTATCCGGCTGCGACCGCCGCCTGGGAGTGCGTCACGGGCCGCACGCCCCCGGCCGACGGCACGCTGCCGTGGACCTTCCGCGCGGGCCTCGATCCGGCCCGCGAGCCGCACTGGATCGACCGCGAGTGGTTCGTGCCCGTGGCCGTCGAGGCGCCGCTCGACGCTTCCGACATGGAAGCCTTCTGCACGCGGGCAATGGCCTTCACTCGCAGGCTTCCGGGTTCGCTGGCGGCGAGCGTGACGGCGCCTGGGGACCTGACGCCGCGCGACCGGCAGCGGGTGGAGTTGCTCGTCGAGCACCTCGAATATGGAACGGTGGCGGTCAACACGTGGTCGGCCCTCGCCTACGCCTTTGCCAGCGTGCCCTGGGGCGGCTTTCCCGGGGCCACGATCGCAAATCCACAGAGCGGGATCGGCTGGGTGCACGATCCGCTCCTGCTGCCGCTGGTGCACAACAGCATCGTGCGGGCACCGCTGCTCGTGCGGCCGACGCCCCCCTGGTTTCCGTGGCACCCGCGAGCCGGCCGGCTCGCGGCGGGCGCAGTGGACGTCTACGCGTCGCTCGCCCGCGGCGGCAGCGGCCTCTGGCCCCTGATGAAGATGCTCCCGGCGGTGCTGGCCGGCTGAGCGTGGGTCCTACGTGTTTTCAGGAAGCCCCAATCGCGAGCGCGGGGGATGAGTTCTCCACGCCGACTCGCTCCGCGGCACGATCGAGGTCGCCACCCGTCTACCCGTCGCTTGCGCTCCGGGCTTCCTGATGCACCCGGGGAGCGGTGCTCGGGCTACCGGTTTTTCTTCCGAGAACGCGGGGCCGGACCGGTCGGTGCGGGCTTCTCCGGCGGCGCATCGTTGAACTTTTCGGGCTGGCCGGTCAGTTCGTAGAGAAAGCGGCTCGGCTTGCAGGGCTTGCTCTTGCCCCACTTCGTGCGGGTGAGACACATCGAGAGCATCAGTCGACGCTTGGCGCGGGTCACGCCGACGTAGCACAGCCGCCGCTCCTCGTCGACCGCCTGGAGGCTGTCGCCCAGTGAACGGTGATGCGGCAGGATGCCCTCCTCCAGACCCACCATCCACACGCAGTCGAACTCCAGCCCCTTCGCCGCATGGAGCGTCATCAGCCGCAGCACGTTGGCCTTCGGCTTGTCATCCTTGAAGCGGTCTTCCTGATCCTCGACCTGGAGCACGAAGTCGTCGAGGAATCCCCGGACGATGTCGCCGAGCTCCCGCTTGGCATCGCGAGCCCGCTCGTGCTCGTCGAGCGCGGCGGCCACCTCCTCCACGCAGGCCCAGCGGGTCTCGGCCTCGGCCGGATCGTCTTCGTATTCCTTGACGAGAAACGCCCGGTAGCCCGCGGCGTCGAGCAGCGAACGGAGCACGGCGGCGGCCCGCGACTGGCCCGGTGCCGGCGCCGGGGAGGCGTCTCGCAGGGCCACGAGCCTGCCGATCGCGTCGACGCCGCCACGGGCGGCGGGGGAGAGCTGCGCGGCGTCGCGGCGGCCGAGCAACTCCCGCCACAGGCTGTGGCCGGCGGTGGCCGCGGCCGCACGGGCCGCCTGCACTGCCGAACTGGCCAGGCCGCGGGGAGGCACGTTGGCGATCCGCGAGAGCGCCAGGTCGTCGTCTGGATCGACGAGCACCCGCAGAAATGACATCACGTCCTTCACCTCGCGGCGGTCGAAAAACGACCGGCTGCCGACGAGCTCGTAGGGAATGTTGCGGCGGCGCAGCTCCTGTTCGAACGTTCGCGTCTGCTCGCCCGTGCGGACGAGGATCACGGCCTCGGCCGGATCGACCTGCCGTTCCCGCAGCAGGCTCTCCACGTCGCTGACCACGCGTCGCGACTCGTCGACCTCGTCCTGCGCCTGGATGATCGCCGGAGGCACGCCGGGAGCGCCGGTCGCGATCAGTTTCTTGCCGTGCCGGCGCGAGTTGCGCTCGATCAGCAGGTTGGCCGCCCGGATGATCTCGGGAGTGGAGCGGTAGTTCTCCTCGAGCCGCACCACCTTCGCGCCGGGCCAGCGCTGGGCGAAATCGAGAATGTGGGAAATCTCCGCGCCCCGCCAGCCGTAGATCGACTGGTCGTCGTCGCCGACCACGCACAGGCTCTTGTGATCGCGGGCGAGAGCCGAGAGGATCCGCTCCTGAATGCCGCTGGTGTCCTGATACTCGTCGATGAGCAGATGATCGAAGCGTCCAGCCTCGGCTCTGCGCACGTCCTCGTGGTGGGTGAAGAGTTCGTCCACGAGCAGCAGGAGATCGTCGAAGTCGACGGCCCCGGACGTCTTGAGCGTGTTTTGATAGCGGCGATAGCCGGCGGCGGCGAGCGTCCAGCTGTCGTCTGCGTCGGCGGGGATGGCGTCCATCGCCACATCGGCGCGAACCGCCCGGCTCTTCCAGCGGCTCACGCGGTCGAGCAGGTCGCCGGGCCGGAGCGTCGTGTCGGGCACCTTGAGTTCCTTGAGCACCGCGCGGGCGGCCTGCTCCTGCTCGCCGCGGTCGACGATCGCGAAGCGGTCGGGGTAGCCCAGCCGCGCCGCATGCCGCCGCAGGATGCGAACGCAGAGCGAGTGGATCGTGGAGATCTCGGGCTTCTCGGCCGCCCCCTTCTTGAGCCCCTTGGCGGCCCGGGCGAGCATCTCGCGGGCGGCCTTGTTGGTGAATGTGACGGCGAGGATCCGCGACGGCTTCGCGCCCCGCCAGATGAGGTGCCCGATCCGGGCGATCACCACCCGAGTCTTGCCCGTGCCGGCGCCCGCGAGCACGAGCAGCGGCCCCGGTGCCGCGTGCACCGCCTCCGTCTGCGCGGGGTTCAAGCCGGTGGATCGGGCGAGCGGCGCGGAAAGCGTGGTGGGCGTGGCGGGCATGGAGCGAAATCTACCAGATGCTTTCGCCCGCGCGGCCGAGCGGCCGCGCCATGATCGTCTTGACGCTTGCGGGCCAGCCGACTCTATTTCCGACGCGGTCGCGCCCGTGAAAAGAGAGGGCAGAGCCGTCCCCAGGAGATCCCCACCGATGCAGCCCGCCGACATGCCCGAGATCGAGGGCAACGACCTCGCCAAGGCGACGATGTCGCTCGTCGAACGGATCCGACCGCATCTCCGCACGATCGCAGCGGCGATCGGCCTCGTGTTCGTCGGCCTCGCGGCCTGGACGGTCGTCTCGTCGCAACGGGATGCCGAGAAGTCGCAGTCGTGGGACGCGTGCCTCGCGGCGCTATCGACCCGCGATGCCGGCAAACTCGGCGAGGTGGCCGCCCGCTACCCGGGCTCCTCTGCCGCGGTCTGGTCGCAGATCCTCCTCGCCGACAACGCCCTCGCCGAGGGTGGCCGTCTTCTGTTTACCGACAAGGTCCGTGGCCGGGAGCGTCTTCAGGCGGCGGCCGATCTCTACGCCGGTGTGATGTCGCAGCGGCCGGTCGGCATGGCCGCGGAACGGGCCGTTTTCGGGCTCGCGAAGGCCCGCGAATCGCTCGGCGAACTCGCCGCGGCGAAGCAAGGCTACGAGGCTCTGGTCGTCGAGCATCCGCGGAGTCCGCTCGTGCCACTGGCCGACTCGCGGATCGCGTCACTTGACCGGCCCGCGACGGCGGGGTGGTACGATTGGTTCGAAAAGCACGATGCCAAACCCGCCACCACCACCGAATCCGCCTCCGCTGCCGAATCAGCCCCCGCTGCCCAACCCCCTGCCGACGGCAAGTGACGACGCGGGGCAGGGGCCGCCGGAGCCGCAGCCTGGCGACGAGGTGACGTTCGTCATCGCCCCCGACGACGCCGGCGGTCGGCTCGACGTGTATCTTGCGCATGCGTTTGCGAATCGCAGCCGCTCGTTCCTGGCGCGGGCGATTGAGAAGGGCGCCGTCCGCGTCGATGGCGTGACCGCGCGGGCCTCCCTTAAGCTCCGCGCCGGTTCGCTTGTCAGGTTCACCGTGCCGCAGCCTCCTCGCGACGGCCCTGCCGCCGAGGAGATTCCGCTCGACTTCCTCCACTGCGACGAGTGGATGGCTGTGGTCAACAAGCCGGCCGGCATGGTGGTGCATCCGGCGAAGGGCAACTGGAAGGGCACGCTGGCCGGAGCGCTCAAGTGGCATCTCGAACGTGGCGACGCCGGCGCCGGGCTCTCCACGGCCGGCGGCTCCACGCGGCCGGGCATCGTCCATCGCCTCGACCGCGACACCAGCGGCGTGATCGTGGTGGCCCGCACCGAGGAGGCCCACCACGCGCTGGCGAAGCAGTTCGAGCAGCGGACCACCATCAAGACCTACCTCGCTCTCACGCAGACGGCGCCGCAGTTTGACCGCGACGAGATCAACCTGCCGATCGGCATCCATCCCTACCAACGGGAGAAGATGGCCGTTCGACGCGATCATCCCACGAGCCGGGAGGCGGTGACGCGGTTCGAGGTGCTGGAGCGGTTTCGCGGCGGCGCGCTGGTCTGCGTGACCCCCAAGACCGGCCGCACGCATCAGATCCGCGTCCATCTCGCGGCCATCGGTTGCCCCGTACTCTGCGACGGGCTCTACAGCGGCCGCACGGTGATCGAGCCGTCGTTTCTGGGGCTGCCCGCCGGCCCGCCGCTGCTCGAGCGGCAGGCGCTGCATGCGGCGAGCATCGAGATCGATCACCCCGTCTCGCGGGAACGGCTGACGTTTTCCGCGCCGCTGCCGGCCGACATGGAGCGGATGCTGGCGGCATTTCGTGGAACCGGCCCTGTGACCGCATCCGGCTGAGCCTGCTCGAGCAGAAGGATCGCGCGAGGCAGCGTGGAGTCGATGACGCGGGAGAGCGCGACGACGAAGCCCGCCGCGCCGTCCCGCCAGCCGCCGCGAAGAAGATAATTCTTCACGAAGGCGGCGAGGCCGCGGAACGGGAGGGTGAGAGCCCAGGGCCGCTGCCCCTTGTGCCGCATGATGCCGGCCTTGAGCGGGGCGTAGCGCAGTGATCGGGCGATCACGTCGGTGCACGACGCATAGCTGTAATGCAGGATCGCGCCGGGCAGAAGCACCGGCCGGTGGGTCGCCACCACCTCCTCGTGGACCGGCAGCGGCTTGAATCCGGCGGTCCGGCGGTTGAAGAGCCGCAGCACCCGATCATCGCGCCACGGTCCGTGGCGGATCTCGCGGCCGCCGATGAAGGTTCGCCGGCGGATGCTCCAGCAGGCCGAGCGATCGGAGAAGTCGAGGGCGAGCATGGCTCTGCGGGCCTCCTCGTCGAGCACCTCGTCGGCGTCGAGTGACAAGATCCAGTCGTGCGTGGCGAGTTCGACCGCCCGGCACTTCTGCGGGCCGTATCCGAGAAAGGCCTGGTGTTCGACCCGGGCTCCGGCGGCCGCGGCGATGTCGGGCGTGCCGTCGGTCGAGCCCGAGTCGAGCACCAGCCGCTCGGCGCAGATGTCGGCCGACGCCAGGACGGCCGCGAGATGCTCCGCGGCGTCCCGGGCGATCACCACCGCGGAGATCGGCAGGCCGCCGGCGGCGACCTGGGGGCGGGTCATGGCGAATCCATCGGTGGCGTCGTGGGCAACCCGTTGGCATGTTCGGCGGCGCCACGGTCCTCGAGCGGAAACTCCAGCACGAACGTGCTTCCTTCGCCCACACGGCTCGAGGCATGAATGTCGCCGCCATGCTCGCGGAGAATCTTGCGGCTCACGGTCAGCCCGAGACCGGTGCCCCGTGAACCCTTCGTGGAGACGAAGAGTGTGAAGATTTCGGCGAGCGTCTCGGGCGGCATTCCGGCGCCGTTGTCGGCCACGGTGATCCGGGCGACTCTCGCCTCCTGGTCCACGGCGGCCGAGATCGTCACGGCCGCGTGCGGCCGGCCCTCAACGGCATCGAGCGCGTTGGTGACCACGTTGAGCACGGCCCGCGACATTCCCACCGGGTCGAAAAGCAGGAGCGGCAGGTCGGCCGGCGGCTGCCAGTGGATCGTGGCCTGCGCCTCGTCGGCCCGCTGCCGGACCGTTTCCACGATGTCGTCGATCAGGGACTTGAGGTCGCTCGGCGCCGGATCAGGCTCGCGATCCTTGCTGAAGGAGAGCATGTCCATCACCAGCGACGAGATCTTGTCCTGATTGCGGCGAACGATGTCCCAGCCCTTGCGAAGCACGCCCGCGTCGTCGTTCTCCAGCCCCATTTCCACGAGGTAACTTCCGCCGCGGATGCCCTGCAGGATGTTCTTGATGTGGTGCGAGAGCGTGGCGATCGTCTGGCCGACGCCCGCCAGCCGCTCCGACTGCACCATCGCGGAGTAGTAGGTCGTGTCTTCGACGGCGAGCGCGGCCTGATGACCGATCGCGATCATGAGTTTCAGGTGGTCGTCGCTGAAACGCCGTTGACCCTGATCGACGGCCTGAATCAGCGGCATCGTGGTGTCGACGTAGATCACACCCACCGTGCCGTAGCGGCCCTGCATCGGCACGCAGATCGCCTCACGGACGCCCGTCCGCACCACGCTGTTGCCGCCGCTGAAGCGGTCGTCGTCCTGGGCGTCGCTCGTGAGCACGCCCTCCCGCCGGTCGAGCACGTAGTCGAGGATCGTGCGGCTGATCGCCATCGAGCCCGTCTCGCCGGCCTTGCGGTCGCGGCGGGCCTTGGTGCGGAGCTCGCCGCTCTCCGGATCGATCAGCATGATGCAGCCGCGGTCGGCTTCCACCCACTCGAAGACGAGCTGGAGGATGCGGCCGAGGAGTTCGTCGATGTCGAGTGTGTGGCTCACCGCCAGCGACGTGCGATACATCACCTGCAGATTGCTGCGGGCCCGGGCGAGCCAGCGGTTCTGCGAGTCTTCCGGTGCCGCGAGCACGATCGAGTCGTCCTCCCGCATGCTCCGGACGATCCGGGAACTGTCGGCGGAACTGGCGGCGGGCACGATGTCGACCGTGGCGAAAGCGGCAGGATCCTCGCCATCTTTTGCATACACGAGCACCGTGCGACCGATCCGGATCCGGTCGCCACTGGAGAGTTCGGCCCGCTCCACGCGGGCCTCGTTGAGATAGGTGCCGTTGGAGCTCTTCAGGTCGCCGACGATGAACGCCTCGCCCACCCGTCGGATCTCGGCGTGACGGCGGGAGACCTCGTTGTCTTCGAGCTGCACGAGGTTGCCGGCCTCGCGGCCGATGCTCACGGCCCCGGACGGAGCGGCAAGATCGTAGCGAGCGCCGCGGTTGCGGCCCTGGATGATGAAAAGCGACGGCACGGGGTTTTGGCTCGGAAGCGACGACGGGGCGTATTCCGGGCATTCTCTCACAGGCAGCCCGCGCCGGGAAGCGACCATTCGGCGGATCGACCAGGAAGCCACAAGCGCAATCGCGGGGAATACAGGCGGCCTCGAGACGGTGCCGCATGGGTCGCCGGGGCATCGCTTGTACGTTGCAAACGGTCCGGCCTATTTTCGCCCACGTTTTCGTTTCCGCAAAACTTTTGTTCTCATGGCAGCCTCCAAGCCCCGCCGCAACGCCACCGTCAAGCAGATCGCCGACGAGCTCGGTGTGTCGCTGATGACCGTCTCGCGGGCCTTGAGCGGCCGCGGACGGATCTCCGACGAGACCCGCGACCGCGTGCTCGCCGTGGCGAAACGGCTGAAATATCGCCCCAATCGCCTCGTGCATGCGATCAAGCATGGCCGCAGCCGCACGGTGGGCGTGATGGTGCCGATCGCCAACTCGTTCAGTGCCACGCTCGTGCGCGGCATACACGACGCCCTCGCGGAGCATCACTACCTCCCGATTCTCCATTTTCACGGCGAAGGGCCGCAGGCCGATCGGGATGATGTGGAACTCGAATACCTCCACCGTCTGCTCGATCAGCGGGTCGACGGCATCATCTTCTGGCCATCGGACGAGACGGTGCCACAGCTGTATCTGCGGGAGGTTTGGGAGCGAGGCGTGCCGCTCGTGGCCGTCGATCGGCATCTGCCGCGAACCAATGCCGACTTCAGCGGCACCGACGACGAGGCGGGAGGACGGATCGCGGCCGAGCACCTCCTGGAGCTCGGGCATCGACGGCTGTCCCACATCGGCGGTGAGCACTGGGTGTCGACCTACGCAGATCGGCGGCGAGGCTTCGAGGCCGCGGTCGCTGACGTGCCCGGCGTGAGCTACTCCGTCGAGGAATGCGCCGACTGCCAGTGTGGAGAGATCGCCGCACGGCTGCTGGCGGGCCGCGACCGACCGACCGCGATCTTCTTGTCATCCGACCGGATGGCGCCGCACGTATATGCCGCTGCCGAGTCGCGTGGCCTCACGATCGGCAAAGATCTTTCGGTCGTCGGATTCGCCGATCTCGCCGAGACCGCCTGGCTGCGGCCACGGCTCACCACGGTGAGGCAGAATGCCTACCTGATTGGCCAAGAGGCCGCCCGGCTCCTGTTCGATCGGCTGGAGGGCCGGGCCCCCGGGGCCGCGCCCCGGAGCGTGCGGGTGGTGCCGGAGCTGGTCGTGCGCGAGTCCGTGGTGGCTGTCGCCTAAACCAAGTTACGCACTTCGGAACCGTTTTTCGGATTTTTGGGCGGTTCATCGATCGTAAGTGCTGACGCGACAACGCGCGGTTCCGCGAACGGCCGTGTAGTGAAGACCTTGCCCTTGAGTTTTCACTTTCGACTTTGCGATCTTCGAAGCATCCGATCCGCGGAGTGCTTCGATGTTCCGGCGACGATGTGAACGACGAAAGAGCGGCAAGCGTCACACCTACTGGGCGCTCGTCGAGTCGTATCGCACGGCACGAGGATCGCGGCAGCGTGTGGTCGCGTATCTCGGTGATCTCGCGCCAAGCGAGCAGGACGGTTGGGCAAAGCTCGGCGCGCACCTGCAGGGCGACGAAGCAGCGCGCCGACCAGAGCGGACGCTCTTCGATCCACCATGCGTGCGAGATGCAGGCGAAGAAGAACAGGTGAAGGTCCGCCTCAAAGACATCCGGCTTGAGCGGCTGCGAGACTTCGGCGACGTCTGGCTGGCCTGGGGGCTGTGGCGGATGCTCGGCCTCGACGGGCTCTTGGCGAAGCTTCTGCCCGAGGGCCGCGAAGACGTGTCCTGGGGCACAGTGGCCGCAATCCTCGCGATCGCCCGGTTCGGCGAACTCTTCGAGTTGAAGTGTGATCTTCTGCTCTACGACGTGACGAGCACCTACTTCGAAGGCGACGTGGAGAACTGCGAGATCGCCAAGCGGGGCTATTCCCGCGATTCACGGGGCACTGAACCGTGTGTGGGTCATGGACCGGGGTATGGTCAGTAGCGACAACCTTGAGTTCCTGAGGGAGCGCGGGGCGAAGTACATCGTCGGCACGCCCAAGGCGAGCTGCGGCAATTCGAGCGGCAGTTGGCCGAGCAGAACTGGGTGGTGGCCCAGGAAGGCGTCGATGTGAAGCTCGTGCCGGGCCCGGATGGCCAGGAGACGTTCCTCCTCGCGCGGAGCGTCGATCGGCGCTCGAAGGAACTCGCGATGCACGAGAAGTTCATCGGCCACATGGAAGCCGGCCTGAAGAAGCTCAAGAGTGCTGCCGAATCAGGACGGCTTCGCGACGAGAGGCTGGCCAGCGAGCGGCTGGGCCGGTTGAAGGAACGCTTCTGGCGGGCGTCCCAGGCCTTTGATGTCACGATCAGGAAGCTGCCGCAGCCGATCGGGAAACAGCATCTGGAGGTGAGCTGGGTCCGCAACGAGAAGTTCCACGAATGGTCGCAGCTGGTCGATGGCTGCTACCTCCTGCGGACGAATCTCACCGGCGTCGATCCGGCCACGCTCTGGAAGCGATATATGCAACTCACCGAGGCGGAATGGGCCTTCAGGATCGCGAAGGACGAACTGGCGATTCGGCCCGTGTGGCACCAGAAGGAGGACCGCGTGCGGTCCCACGTGCTCATCTGCTTCCTGGCGTATGCCATGTGGAAGACGCTGGCCGGCTGGATGAAAGGCGCCGGCTTGGGCGATGCGCCCCGCACGCTTCTCTACGAGTTCGCAAAGATCAAAAGCGGCGACATCGTCCTGCCGGCGGAGTCAGCCGGCGGCATTCGCACCACCGTGCGCCTGCGGCACGTGACGGAGCCAGAGGCCGAGCAGAAGACGCTGCTGCACAGGCTCGGGCTGACACTTCCCAGGCGGCTCAAGCGGCTCGACAGCCCCGCACAAATGAAGTGAGGACTTTGACCACGAATTCGGGTGAATCCCGGGCTTTACGCTCCCAGGTGCGTAACTTGGGGTAAGAATGTGTATCGCTTCGAGCTCGACTCGAAGGCCGTGGCGGGCCGTCAGTAGAGCAATCCTGCACGTCAGGAACCTGAAAGTGCCGAACCGCCCTTTGGCCATTCCGTCTAAGGTGCCGCGGAGACGTCGGTCGGGTTTAGCAGCCTTTGTGACGGCGAACCGGTCGCGTCGCAGGCGGAAGCTCGGGTCTTTTCGTAGAGGAATTCCGGGGCGATATCCGCCCCATTCGGCCAGCAGAGTGTGTGAAACTCCGGATGCACGCCGAACTGTTCGAACAACGCGCGGTCTTTCAATGGCTCGAACAAAACGCCGTGCAGTTCCGGTTCGAGATCAACGTTTCCCTCTGTGCCGTCGGCGAAGCAGAGGTGAACGACGTAGCCGCCAGCGTACGAAGCGGACACGACTCGCGGGATCATTGGAACTACTCCAGTGGCGCGATCTTGGCTGCAGGAAGACCGGCTTGTAACAAATCCCAGTCGGCCATCAATTCCTCGCGGTGAAGCTCCCGCCATTCAAGCACGAGTCGAACTGCCCTCCGCGGGAATCGGCCTGTCACTTCTCCTGATTCTATATCGACTGTGATTTGATAGTCACCATACACCGCATGGAAATGCGCCGGCGGGTGCTCGCGTGGGAACATGCCTATCACGATGCCGAGGAATCTCGATATTTCCGGCATGGGAGGGAGCCTCCTCGGCTGAATTCGAATCGCAGCGAAATGCAATTCACTGCAAGGGAGTGTACAGAAAGACAGTATCTTGGCAATAACCCGACTCGTTGGTCGTAGCCAGCTGGCCGTGTCACTCCGCGGAAGCGTCGGCAGGAATCCGTCACTCACCGGGGCGAACCCAGCGGAAGTTCGCGAACAGGATCTTCGTGAGATCCGAGCCCGGCTTCGGCTGCAGTCGCAGCATCCCGACGCCCGCCCAGTCCTTCAGTGGCTGGCCGGTGTCGCGGCGGAGGAGCCTGTCGGCGGGAAGGGACATCTCCTGCCAGGAATCGGACGCGGGGATTTCGATTTCCGCCGCGATCCGGTTGTGCGGGTCGACGGAGAGCAGGATCGTCTGCGGCTCGGTGCAGTAGAAGCCAAAGGCCAGCACCGCTCCCTCGGGAGCCTTCCATTTCTGGTCGTGCAGCTGCTCGGTCGTCGAGCCGCGGCCGTTGTCCGTGCAGCGAAAAGCCTTGATGCCGCGCGGTCCCTCCAACTCGGCGACGTTGGTCCAGGCGGAGTAGCCGTCGCTGGTGATGACGTCGCTTGCCTTGTCGGTGGCCCGTGCCGCCCCCAGCCGCGCGGGGATCGCGGCATTGAAGGGCGTCGAGAGGACGATCGTGTCGTCGTAGGTGATGTTGGCGTAGGCGAAGAGATAGTCATCGACGTTCATCACCGGCGTCGAGGCGACCCATGAGTCGCCCTGCCGGACGCTTGCCGCATCCCGCCATGACCGCGTGAAGCTGCAGGGCTCCTTGATCGCGTAGAAACACTCGACCCTGCGTACCCGCTCTGGTGCGTCGGGCGTGACGACGATCTCCGGCACGCCATCCGCGGCGAGTCGCAGGGCGGAGCGCGGGTGGTCGGGCCAAGCGATGTCCTTTCCAAGGA
This sequence comes from Planctomycetia bacterium, assembly GCA_021414115.1. GTDB lineage: Bacteria > Planctomycetota > Planctomycetia > Pirellulales > UBA1268 > QWPN01. Next base: position 9,756 of record JAIOPD010000127.1, on the reverse strand, counting down.
CGTATTTCTCCAGCCACGGCTTGGCATCCTGGCCGATCTTGTCGGTGTCGTGATGACCGCGGGCCTGGATCGCGTAGGCCCACGGCACGCCCGGCTTGAACCTGGCGAAACTTTCGATGCCCCGCTCATGACCCCCGTGGTGGTCGTTGGAGCCGTTGAGCCAGAGCGTCGCGGCCGTGATGAACGGCGCGTGTGCCTCGGGGGCGATCGAGGCAAGAAAGATCGCCTCGCCCGCCGACGGCGGCCGATGGTCAGTGCGGCCGTCGTACATCCACACCTGTCTGGAGCGGTAGTATTCGTTCCACCCGATGCCGAAATAGGCCACGATCGCTTTCACTCGCGGATCGGTGCCGAGGTTCCACATCAGGGTGCCGCCGTAGGAGTAGCCCTTCGCGCCGAGTCGCGACGGATCGACCTCGCGTTGCTTTTCCAGGTAGGTGAGCACCCGGCGCTGGATGCAGTACCAGATGAAGTCGGAAGATTGCCGCGGGTCGGTGATCGATGTGCCGTCGGCCCGGTGGCTGTGGACCGGAGGCCCGACAGAGCGGTCCATGTTGCCGTGCTGCAACGCCGCAGGGTATTTCGTGAAGTGCGGGCGGTTGCCCGTCTTGCCGCAGTAGTCGAACGACATCACCGCCCAGCCATCGCGGACGTAGTCTTGGTCGATCGAGGCGGCGCCTATCCACCCGTGAACGTTGAGCAGGCCGGGCGCGTGGGACGCCCCAGCCCTCACGGCATACACGCAAAAGACTCGTACGTCTTCGCCGAGGATCGGCGCCGAGATGAAGGAGTCGCGGCGGTAGACGCCATCCGTCGTCTCCTCGCGGAAGTCGCCGGCCGCGGGGTCGTACGCAGACCAGAGTTCCATCGGGCCAGGAGGCGGCGCTGCGGCGGCGAGCGGGGCCGACCCGCCAAGCACAACGAGAATCGCCAGCATCTGCCCCACCGGAAACACATGATGAGGGAGGGGATGGCCCTTGCTCAGTTCGTGCAGGGGCCGCGCGGGGTGTTCACAAGTTGTCATGCGGCTTGCGTGCCTCCACTCGGATCGGTTCACCGGTCACGATCGTCTGCACCTCGAGCCACGGCCGTGGTGCGTCGGTGGGCACGTCGATCCGCACGGTGCCGAAGCCCGAGGGCATGAGCGAGCCGTCAGGCACGACGCGGAGCGTCCGCAGTGTGTTCCAGTTCTTGTCATACACCGTGGCGACGTCGCCTCCGGCGTAGCGGAGGTAACAGCCGGTCTCGATCTCGCCATCGACGGTGAGCGATCCCGACCCGATCCGGATCACGGGCCTGACGAGCTTCGAGGGCACGTCGCGGAGCTGCCGCAGGCCGGCGATGCGAATCCTCGGCGAGGACTGCGGTGGAACCATGCCGAATCCCAGTGACACATACCGAACTCCGGCATAGTCGAAGTGCTTCGAGCCAAACCGCCAGCCCCAGTCGCCGTGGGCCCACGACGCCTCGCCGCTGGGAATCTGCACCGTTCGTTGCCCCTTGAAATCGACTTTCACCACGTAGTCCCGGATGCCTCTGCCGTGCAACTGCAGGAGCACGATCGCCCCGCTGCCGTCGCCGTCGATCTCGCGGGCGATGCCGCGGCCCGCCGCCATCGAAAACTGCCGTTGCCACCCTGGCTGATTCTCCTCCTGTCTAACCGGCTGGTTGCCCGGGTTGTCGGCCGTCATGACGAGCCAGTCGCCGTCCTGCTCGAATCGCGCGAATCGCTGGTTGCCGATGTCGGTGGCCTTCGGCTGGAGCAGAGTGCCGCTGGCCGTTGCCGGGGCGGTCGGGGCCACGGGCGCCGCACCGGCCGCTTGCGCTGCTGCGGCGCGATAGCTCTCTGCAACGGCGTCGTCGCGAGCTGCTGTTGCTGCCGCCGCCGCCGCGCCGATCTCTGCCAGTTCGGGGAGCACGCGGATGACGAATCCGGCGGGCTGTGCCGCGTAGGGATTTTCGACCTCGAACGCGTCTCCGGGCTGACAGAACTGCCGCGGGCCGACAGGGCCGAATTCCTGGCCCACCCTCCACGGCACGTCGCCGTGTCGGCGGAGTATCACGCGGGTCGGGACCACGTCGTAGCCATGGGCCGCCCGGCGTACCTGGAAGAGATCCTTGCCCTGCATGTGGTTGCCGAACGGCTGCAGATTCGTTCGCACCATCTGCCACTGCTCGTTGGTCAAAAGCGGCACGACCTCGCGCCACAGTGAAAATGCCTCGAACAACTCCTCGACGAGGCCGTGGGTCGCGAGGATCTCAGAGGTGACGCCGAACATCGGCTCGGGCTTGAGGACCTGGAAACGCCGCACCCCCTTGGCTGCCAGCGACGACAGCTCGAACCAGGCGTCGAGCATCGACGTCGCAGGCCGGTGGTCGTCGAGCTGGAGGGACAGGTTCACCGTGGAGTAGCCGAACTGATTGATGTCGCGGATCCGGCTGAAGAGCAGCTCCACGTTCGCGGGCACCGGCCGCCCCGATGACGTGTTGCTGACCACGGGGTGATCGAGATGCCGCGCCACGGCGTCGCTGAACTTTTGAGGGCCCCACGGCGTGCTGCCATGGATTTCGTAGGCGTCGTACTCGAGCTGGTCGAGCCGGATCTCGTTGGCGAACTCGGCGAACTCCCGGGCCATCTCCCCGAGGAGTGGCGAGTCGTTGTCGGGCACGAAGTTCTGGCCGTAGGCGCACAGAAGCCCGACCGCTTCTGCGCCGTTTGCGTGGGCGGCGGGGTTGGTGGCCCCATATCCGCGTTCACAGCGGCGGAGCGTCCATACCGGGCGATCCGTGTCCTCGAAGGCGCCGACGCGGACGATTTCGTCGGCGATTCGCACGAAGTTCGTCTCGAATACGGGCGTCCGCATGCCGGGCCCGTTGGCGACATGCTGCACGGAAAGTGGCACGTCCTGCCCCGGGGCCGGCCGGAACGTGATCGTGTCGGCCTCGGCACCGATCGCACCGGCGAGGCTTCCCCGGCACCAGGAGGCGAGGTTTCGCTCCACGCCCGCAGCGATCCGCTCCGGGTCGAATGGCCCGATCCCGGCGCACGTGGTGTGCAGCGCGAGCTTCATGCCGCGGGAGTCGAGGTGGTCCTTGTAGCGCCGCAGATCGGCTCGGCCTGCGGGAAACACCTTCTCGTTCACATGCAGCCAGGAGTGATTGCGGGGCCAGTATTCGCCACGCCAGGTGTCGGTGTGCAGGTAGATCAGGGCGATGCCATGACGCGCAGCCACGTCGGTGAGGTCGTACAGTTCCTTCCCACTCCCGGCGCTCAGGATCATGGTGGTCATGTCCTGAAAGCGGGTGTGGTAGTCGTCGAGCCACCGCCGGGCCCGCTCCGGCGTCCACTGCTCGCCGACCACCGGCTTGGGCAGGTTTTCCGCGCACCACAGCGCCAGGAGGGATTCGTCCGCCTCGGCGTCCGATCCTGCCGGATACAACGCGAACCCGCCGAGCGGATCGTCGGCGGCACGGTGCTAGAGGTGGTTAAATTGCACCTGCAGCGTGCGGTCGCGGCGGTCCACCCGTGTCATGAAATCCAGCGGGATAACGCGGACGTCGGTGCCCGTGGTCACGACATCAAAATGCACCGCGGCGAGGCTCGCCGCAGGCAGGCCCTCGACCCGTTTCAGAGAAACCGCAACGTAGCGGTCGTTCTGCGTGAGGGCGAAGGTAAGCCGCGGTGAATTGCGTGGGCCAGAGGCGATCAATGTGTCGTCTCGAAGCACCACGCTGTCGAGCCGGATTTCCGCCGTGCCAGCGCCGGTGAACACTTTCGCCACGAAGCCATTGCCGGGTTTCGCAGCATCGACGCGATTTTCCCCATCGGCCCCGAACCGAAGTTCAGCCGGCCGGCCATCAGCGGCAAAGCGCAACTCCGACCCGTGGAGAGCGCCGCCCTGGAGGAGCAGCAGGGCTGCTGCGACCGCAATCGATTGTTTCATCGATACCTCTCCATCACGGGGCGATAACGAAGCCTCCTCCGCGTCCTTGATCCCACATGATCGCGTCGGCTGTTGGCAGGACTGCGAACTGCCAGCATGAATGTGCGTTACTATAAACGCGGCTGTGTATGGCTGGCAAACGGAACGTCCGTTGGCGTTGTGCCATCTCTCCCAAGGGTTGCTTTCAGATGCGACACGAAGCCAGGTGCGGTGACCTGATCGCGGCATGCGTCGTGATCAAGGCGGTGCGACGATCGCTGGTCTGCATGCTGTCGCTTGCGGCACTGCAGCCGGCCGGCTCGATGGCGGCTGACTCGTTGCTCGACGTATTTCCGCCGTCCGTGGTGGAGCTGCCGGCCTCTGAGCGCGGCGAGACCACGATCACCCGCGACTACACGCCGAGCGGGAGCGTGTGGGCCGAGGGACTCGACGAGACGCAGGTGTTTCTCACGGAGCTCGCCCACCGGCAAGGGAAAGACGACTCGTTCAGCCTGCGGGTCGGGAAGGGGGGGCAGATCTACTCGCTCCGCGGTCCGTTTGGCGAGAGCGTGCCGCCATCATGGCGGGATCCCCGCGACGGGCGTTCTCCCTGGAACGACGAGGTGTGGCAGTTCGTGGCCGTATGCAGCCGATACAACGGCGTCGAATCGCTTCTTCGGGCAGGGGCGGTGCCTGACGAGGTGCAAGGACGGTTCAAGACGTCGCCGTACAGGGCGTCGTTCTTCATCCACAATTCGGGGGCCTACATTCCCGATGAGTCTGCGGTGCAGAGCCTCTATTGCCCGCTCCTCGCCTTCGAGGCCGATACCGATCGTCGTACGATCCGCACGCTCAACTGGGGGCTCGTGCCGCAGGTTCGCACGATCCATCGCTCGCCGATCCTCTTCTCATGCCAGACCCGTGACGTGGGTGAGGGAATCCTCGAACTGACTTGGGTGGTCCACAACTTCAGCACTCGTGACGACGTTGTCTTCGACTTTCTCAACGCGCCGTGGGGCGGCACCCGGCTGACCAGCCTTCCGGTACACGCCATCGGCGGGGTCGACGGCAAGCCACGCCGAAGGGCAGACGTGTTTTCCACAGACCGCCCCGACGCGGCCCTCGACGTCGCTCAGACGGGCGGCTGGCGGGTGGCCAGCACGCGCGAGGCCGACGATGCTCCCAGCCTCGCCCTGGTCTTCGGTCTGGACCGCCATCTCGATGAGGAGCGGGCGAAGGCGGCGCGAGGCGAGCCCCACTGCCAGGTCGGCCCGAGCCTGCTGCGGGACTATCTGGCGCACGCGCCGCAGCTCTACGAAAAACTCTGGCAGGACTGGCGCACGCGGCCGGAAAACTCGTTCCGCAACTACGACGTGATCGAGTTCATCCCCAAGCTTCGGATTGAGCCGCAGACCACGATCTGGTTTCGCGTGTTCCTGGCGGTCAATCGCCGCGATCGAGCCATCGAGCAGGCGCGGTCGCTCGTGGACAAGGTCGATTACGGTCTGCTCACGTTCGACCCGGCCACCACGCCGCTCGTGCCGGTGCACGTGGCCGACGGCCGAGTAGTCGATCCGGTGACCGCGCAAGGGTCGCCCGCGTTCGAGCTCTATGCCAAGCCGGTGCCCGGCTCATTGCCGGTCTTCCTGCTTGAAGACACAGCGACCGGCCGCGAGGTGGTGACCACCGATCCCTATCGGTTCGTGCCACAGGAGCCGCTCGATCTCGGCGTGCCCGCGGACCATCCACACCGCGACTACTACGCACAGGTGAAAGGGATTTCACTCGACCGGCATACGACCAGGTGGAAGCGGCTGCTCGGCTACGGCCTGCGGACGCGGCCGGCGCAGGATGGCTTCACGCCGCTCTCGTCTGCGGCTGGACCGCAGCTCTTTCCTGCGGCTGACGCGTATCACGTGGATGTATGGGTGAGGGTGCAGGCGGCCGTGGCAGCCGATGCGCCTGCCGCTGCCGTACCGCAGTCGGTCGAGGAACTCTGGGCCGACTTCGATCCCCGTCGCGATCCGCTCGAAACGGAAGTGATCCGCGAGTGGCGGGAGGACGGCGGCGTGTTTCGGCACGTGCGGTTTCTCGTGGGCACGTTCAAGGGGAAGCCCGCGCGGATGACGGCGATCCATGGGTTTCCGGAAGGCTCCGCGAGCAAAGTACCCGGCGTGATGCACATCCACGGCGGCGGCCAGCGGGGGTCACTCTCAGAGGTGGCGTTTCTTGTGCAGCGCGGCTACGCGGCGCTGTCGGTGAACTGGGGTGGCCGGGGCACGAGTGAAGGCCCGTTCAACGCGGTGGAGGGGGCGCAGCCGGGCGATCCGAACACCGACTGGGGCGCCGTCGATCCGTCGCAGTGCAACGCGCAGGGGTATTCCACGCTCCACCCTGGGCCATCTCAGTTCTTCGAGGATCGGGAGCACCCCAAGAACAACAACTGGTATCTGCTCGCGGTCGGCTGCCGTCGCGGACTCACGTTTCTGGAGCAGCAGGCAGAGGTCGATCCCGCCCGGCTCGGCGTGCATGGCTACTCGATGGGGGGCAATCTCACGATGTACGTCGCCGGCACCGATGACCGTGTGAAGGTGGCCGTGCCCGGCGTCGGCGGCCAGGGTTGGCGGTGGGAGCCGCATGTATTTTCCAGTGGCACCGTACCACCGCAGGACCATGTGAAAGGCGACGTGGATCTCTTTCGCCGCACGATCTCGTTCGAGAGCTATGCGCCGCGGATCCGCTGTCCGGTGATGCATCGCAGCGCCACGAACGACTTTCACGGTTGGATGGATGACGTCTACCGCACGAACGCGCTCATTCAGGGGCAGCCGTTGCGATACTCGTGGACGCCGCACTTCAACCACCGCCTCGCCCCCGAGGTGGCCGTGACGATGCCGCTCTGGCTCGATCAGTTCTTGAAGGGCGGCCCGGCATTGCCAGAGACACCTCGGGCGACGCTCGACCTGAACGCTGACGATGGCATCCCACGACTGACGGTGCAGTCCGATGACCACTGGCCGGTGGCACGCTGCGAGATTTTTTACTCCGTCGATCCCGACTCGCGGGCCCGATTTTGGCGGAGCGCCGACGTCGTCCGTGAGGGCGAGACGTTCACGGCGGCGTTGCCGCTCGAATCGGCGGCGCGGCCGCTGTTCGCCTTTGCGAACGTCTATCACACGCTGCCGGAGCCCATGTCGATGAAGGCGCTGCCCGGCAATGGTGATCTCGTCCGCGAGGTGTGCCTGAGCAGCGAGATTCGCTCGGCCACGCCGGCAGAGCTTGCGGCTGCGGGCGTGCGCGAACAGCCGGTGGCTGTGCGTGCCGGGAATCCATCGGCCAGCCTGCTGATCGACGACTTTTCACACGGCTGGCGGGACTGGTATCGGCTGAACGTCGGCAACCCGATCCACTGGCAGCACTGCACCCGCAAGATCACCGACCCCGCCTGGCGTGGAGCAGAAAACGCGACGTTGGCCATCACGCTTTCGATGCCTCGGACGAACACGCTCACCGTCGTCGTCGTGGAGAACGAATGGCGGAGCGAACGCGGCCGCCGCCGCACGTTCACCTGCACCCGCGAGGTGCCGGGGAGCGCCGAGCCACAATCGCTCGTGTTCACACCCGCAGACTTTGTGTCCACGGATGAGAAGCTCGGCCCGTTCACGTCGTGGGCCGAGCTCGACGTCCTCGGCGTCTGCGGCTTCCATGCTGACGGGAAGCCTGCGAGAAAACCTTCCTGGGAGGGAGCACCGCCCGAATTCAAGCGGGTCGAATGGGTTACTGCTCTGGGGCGATGAAGAGGAAATGCTGCACCGCGACGTGCATGCCGTGAGGATGGTGCGGAGCGGGTTGGGGTGGAGGGCGTATTCCCCGCGCTCGCGCTTGGGGCTTCCTGAGGAAGGGCCCTCAAGCGGCTTGCCCATCTCACGCCCGACGCGTCCGATGGATCGGGTATCGTAACCCTTCCATGAAGCCCATCGCCATCGCCCGCTGGCTCGCCCGCGAGACCGACGCCCTCGTGTTTCGGCCGCCGACCGCGTGTACGTACAACCCCCTGATCTACGCGCGGCGGAGTCATGAGGCCTATCTCGATCGATACGCGCGGCAGGGGGTCGATGCCATCCTGCTCGGCATGAATCCGGGCCCCTGGGGCATGGCCCAGACCGGCGTGCCCTTTGGCGAGGTGGAACTCGTGCGTGAGTTCCTTGGCATCGAGGCGAAGGTGGACCAGCCGACACGAATCCATGCCAAGCGGCCGATCCAGGGCTTCGCCTGCACGCGGAGCGAGGTGAGCGGCCGCCGAGTCTGGGGTTGGGTCAAAGATCGCTTCGGCTCCGCGAACGCTTTCGCTGCACGTTTCCTGGTGGCCAACTATTGTCCGCTGGTGTTCATGGAGGCGTCGGGCCGCAATCGCACTCCCGACAAGCTCCCGGCCGCGGAGCGGGAGCCGCTGTTTGGCGTCTGTGACGAGGCTCTCCGCCGGCTCGTGGCCTGGTGCCAGCCGGCGCGGGTGATCGGGGTGGGCAGCTTTGCCGCCGCGCGGGCTCGCGCGGCGCTCGGGGCCGACGGCCCGCCCGTCATGAGCATCCTCCACCCCAGCCCGGCGAGCCCAGCCGCCAACCGCGGCTGGGTCGAACAGGTGGAGCGGCAGCTCGTCGCCCACGGAATCGACCTGCCGTGAGGATGGCGGGGAGGGGGGTGAGGTGGAGGGTGTATTCCCCGCGCTGGCGCTTGGGGCTTCCTGACGGAGAGGCGTGGCATCTCGCTCGGGCAGGCTCACGCGGGCATGGTATTCCCCGAGCGCCCACGTCGAGACCGGCAAGGATGCCCTCGCAGGGTCGGCGGCATAAAATGATTTCATGCATGGCACGAAAGGCCGAATCCCATCCAAGGAGCGACGAGCGATGACCACAGCGTTTCGCGAGGGGAAGAGCGTGGGCCGTGCCGGCCGCAGGATGGCGTTCCTGATCGGGGCGCTGGCGCTCGCCGTGGCGAGCAGCGATCGAGGCTGGAGCGCGGAGGAGGCCGTGCCGTCCGTTGCTCGGCCGCCGGCCGATGCCGGCCTGCAGGAGCGACTGCAGCGGTCCGTCGAGTGGCTCGCGTCGCCTGAGCGCGAAGGACGAGGGCCGGGCACCCCGGGGATCGATGCGGCCGCCGGCTGGGTGGCCGAACGTTTCGGCGAGATCCCCGGCCTGCAGTCGCGGGTGATGGGCGACGGACCGTTTCAGCCTTTTGAGATGACGCTCGAGGCGACTCTCGGGCCAGCCGACCGCAACACCGTCGAACTGGTGGGCCCCGCGGGTCCGGACGGAAAACCACGCGTCGTGCCGCTCACGCTCGGCGTCGATTTCACGCCGCTCGCCGCCGGAGGCAGCGGGACGTTCGACCTGCCGCTTGTGTTCGGCGGCTACGGGATCACGGCACCCGCGGAGAAGTACGACGACTACGCAGCACTCGGCGACACGGCGAAGTCGGCGGCGACGATCCTGCTGCGGCAGGAGCCACAGAAGGACGACCCGCACAGCGTGTTCGACGGCAACCAGGCCTCGCAGCACGCCGCGCTTGCTCGCAAGGTCGCGAATGCCTCGGAGCACGAAGTCGGAGCGGTCGTGTTTTGCAACGACGCGGATGCCGACGGCGATGCCTTGATGGCGTTCGCCCGCGCGGGCGAGGGCTCGGCCGCGCGAACGATGCCCGTCTTGCACCTGCGGCGTGCGGCGGTGGACGAGGTCGTTCGCGAGGCGCTCGGCCGGCCGCTCGTCGAGATCCAAAAGGGAATCGATGAAAAACTGGAGCCGGCCAGCGGGCCGCTCGCGGGCTGGCGGCTTCGCGG
>JAIOPD010000028.1 GCA_021414115.1 Planctomycetia bacterium | reverse complement strand
CACCTCGGCGAACCGCTCGAGCCGCCGCCCGTGTCTCCCGCCCGCGGGCCACCCGCCGACTGGGGAGAGCTCGTGCAGGTCCACGACGACCGGGCAATCTTTCAGGCCTCGCCCGACGAACTGCCCGTGATCGACATTCGCAGCCTCTGACGGGATCCCATGTCACGGTGCGGACGGCCCGTGAGAAGGGCGGTTTCAAGACCGGTCTGCGCCGACGAGAAAAATCCGGCCTTGAGCGTGGATAAGAAGCTCTTCGGCACCTCCACGATCGGGTCGCATCCAGCCAGATCAGCTCCGGCGGCTGCTCCTCATGATCCGCCCCGCTCGGCCGACGCTTGCCGAAGTGCCATTGGCCGACCTATCCTTTTAGCTATGTCGCCGCTGACGAAATCCCTGATCGAGGAACTCGAGCACGCCCCCGAGAGCGTGCAGCGGGAGTTGCTCGCGTTTCTACGACACCTTCGGGCCCGCGGCGTTGGCAGTGACGGGAGCGAGGACGTGCATGCCCTGCTGCCGCTCGCAGAGTCCGCTTGGGCGGCGGATTGGGATACTCCTGAAGAGGATGAGGCGTGGCGGAATTTGTAAGCGGCGACGTGGTCGTCGTGCCGTTTCCGTTCACTGATCTTCAGGCGAGCAAGCGTCGGCCCGCCGTCGTGCTCGCGACGTTCGCACGGGGCGACCTGCTGATTTGCCAAATAACGAGTCGATCAGAATCCCACCCGACCGCGGTGGCCATCGGCACGGATGATTTTCTACGCGGCGGCATCGATCGGCCGAGCGTGGCTCTTCCCCACCGACTCGTCACCGTTCATGAGGCGGTAATCCTGCGGTCGGCCGGCACGCTCACGCCGTCCAAGGTGGCTGAGCTAGTGGAGCGAGTGTGTGCCGTGATTCGTGCTGGCGGCGAGGCGTAAGCCTGCTGTACCCTGCCTAAATAATCGCAAAAAACCTGGCATATCCAGTGAGTAGCCGTGTGGTATCGGCTGCCGTCACTCACACTGGATATACCCATGCACGACAACCTTTCTGGGCGAGCAGCGGAGCTCGCCCATCTCAATGACCTCATTCGCACCAGCCTATCGCTGGCCGATGCGGCGATCCCTCTTCTCAACGAGCAGTTGCATGCCCTCGCTGAGATGGGGATCGATAACCTCGAGCTGGAGGGGCCGCGAATCTATTCCCGCACGGCAGGCTGGTCGCCCGCATTCGACGACGAGCAGATTGTTTTCGCAGCAGCACTCACGATGCCCGGTGGCCTCGGCTGCACGGTTTGGAGTGCCGACGACTACACAACGCGGTACGGCGATTCACACCATGAGCTGCCGGTCCTGCGGGAGCGATTCGTCGTGTACGACAAGCTTCCGCCAATTGTGCGGGCAATGATTCCGGGCGTTGCCCCGAAGCTCATTGCTGAACTTCTCTCATGCTTCCACGTGCTGGCTCGGTAATGCCGGGCCTGCGGATCTCTCGCCCGGCCGCGGCGTAGCGGCCGGGCCTCTCTTTGTCCGGCAGGCAAGGTGCCTCGCTGGACTGGTTCTCTCGCTGGTGGCGACGCTCGCCACCAGTGTTTCTCTTGATCCCCGAATGGGGAAGGAATGCGCAGATGTCACTTCATGATGATGAACGTCTTGTCGCCGCCGTCGCGGCTGCTCTTGGCGAGACGATCGCCCTCGTCCGTCGCCGCGGCTTCCACATCGATAGCCGTTTGGGTGGTAGCGAGGTGCCGCTGGCGGGCTCGCGGTGTCGACCGGCCACCGACGACGGCGACGATGCCCTCGACCTCGCGGCGTATGGCATCGACTGGGATGCCGGCGATGACTCTCGGCTGCAGCGCCGTGCGCGGCGGCTGACGGGCAGGCGACTCCGTCGCCGGGTGGCCTAGCGACGATTTCGGCGATCACAACCGGTGGCGTGCCGACTGGGGCCGATGTGGCTCCCGGGCACGCCACCGGTGTTTTGCAGAGGAGACAAATGAAAATGACAAAGTCGAATGACAGGAAATCCAAGGCGGGCCAAAACCGCGGTGCCCACCGTAATCAACGTGGGCGTGGGCTGCCTGATCATGGGGCGGATCCAGTGCCGCAGGTGCAATTCCGCAAGCTGCTCGCTGATCTGATCGCGCGGCGGCTTCTCGCAGAGCGTTCACCGAGGCGGACGGATCACGCCAGGTAGTAGCTCAGACAATTGGATTCAGGGGCCACAGGGCCGGTTTTCTCGGGGAAAACAACCGCGAAAATGTTTGGAGCGTGAGCTGCGAATTTCTAAAATGAGGGTTTCCGTGGCACGAGGCCGCGGGCCGTCGGGAAACCGGCGGCTATCACAACACCGAGGGGTATGGAGGCTCATGATGGTTTGTCTCGCTTCGTTGTCAGTGCCGCTGGTCGAGGATGCTGATCTTCAAGATGCGCGGTGGCGATTCGAATCCCACGTGTTGCGGACGTCGCAGCCGATCCTTGAGCGCTATCGATTCGTGGGCCGCGGCTCGGCACGCATGATGCGGGACGTGCACGCGGCGTACGTGGCCGAGTTGCGGATCATCGTGCAGCTACACGTATGGCAGCGAGGTCAACTCGTTGACCTTTCGCGGATCGGCGTGCCGGCACCCCGCGGCATGATCACGAATCTCATCGAGCGTATGAGGGAGACGCGGCAGGAATACATTGCCTCGGAAGCCTTGGTCCCAACCATCGGTGCGATGTTTTTCTGGTGGTACGAGAACTGCGCCCGGCACGCCCCGGAGCATCTGGATACGGATGTCCTTGTGCGGGGCAGCGTCACAAATGACGTAATCGACGAATTGGCGAGGCTTGCGTGGAGCCTGCGTCATCTGAATATGGAATCCGGAAAGGAATAAATCATGGAAGCCACGGAACGCTACGAGTCACGCACGTACCTACGTCGGAGCCAAAGCAGACAGGAACTGTCATTGCACGATCAGTTCGGAATCGTCCTGAGGCGCGCCGTGGACCTGAACGTGCCGCTCGACATCACGCTGGCCGACCTGGACTACATGCTCGACAATCGCTTGCACCACTACAAAGGCCTGTATGTGGATGACGGCCTGAAGGGCGACGATCTGGAGCGGCCTGCCTTCGCGGAGATGTGCAGGGAGCTTCAATCGAACGAGAAGATTCGCCGCGTGTTCTGTGTGCGACGAGATCGGATGGCCCGTCCACAGGACATCGAGTTGTATGAGATGGCTATTTGGGAAATGCGAGTGGCGATGCTTGGCATCGACATCGTTTATAGCGACCGCATTGTCAGCGCGGCCGATGTCGGCCGTGACATGTTTTCGCAATTCATCACGTCGACCGTCGAGTACAAGGGGGCTGGAGACTTTTTGGTGCAGCACGCCGAGCGGGTGATCACGGCTCAGCAGCGGCTCGCTCGCGAAGGGTGGTGGACGGGCGGCAAACCACTCTACGGATTTGCGCGGTATGAGTTTCCGCCGAATGGCGGACCGCCGTTGAAGCTCGAGCGGGGCATGGGCACGAGATCCGCCGGCTATCACGTGAAAGTGTTGCCTGACCGCGACGACCCGGTGAGGTACGTCGCCCTGCTGGCCATGATCGCCTGGTGGCGGCAGGGGCTGGGGTTTGGGGCGATCGCGCCCCGGCTCAACAAATTAGGCGTCCCGTCGCCCGACGCTGGCTACACGCGGACCGAGAAGGGGGTGGCGCACGCTCTATCCGGCCAGTGGCAGGTCAACACGGTGAAGAATATTCTGCTCAACCCCCTGATTGCAGGCGTGCAGATTTATGGCCGGCGGTCGGAGGGAAGGCTGCGCCGTGCGAGCCGAAGTGGCCCGCGGCAGTTGAACGCCAGCGAACGGAGCGTCAGGGGCGGGGGCAAGAAGCGGCGGGCGAAGTTAAAAATCAACGCCGCCGAGGACCGAGTTCAGCGCGACGGAGATTTCGAACCGCTTATTCCTTACGAGGAATGGGTGACGCTCGTCGAGCGGTCGAAGCGACGAGGAGCCACGCAGGAGGGCCGGCAGCGGCCGAAGAACGTCGGTCGATACGCGCTCGGAAAGCGGGTGTACGACCAGACCGACGGTTGCGGCTATCCGCTCTATGGCAGGATGCGGGACGGAAAGCCCGAGTACATGTGTGGCCGGTACATGAAGTCGCGGCGGACCGAATGCAACAGCAACAGCGTTGACGGTGAGCAGCTCACCCGATTCACGCTGGCAACCCTGCGGGAGCAGGTGAACAAGATCGGTGGCCGCGAGGCCTTGCGGCAACGGATCGAGGAACTGGCACGCGGCGAGACCGAGCAAGCGGTGGATCCAAACCAGCTCGCCCGCACCGCTCTCGAGGCGAAGGCTACAGATCTTCGCCTGAAACTCGACCAGGCCGCACGGAACATCATGGAGATCGAAAACCCGTCGCTCATCAAGGCCTTGGAGAAGCGATATTCCGAGGACGAGCGTGAATTGGCGGCGACGGTGGCGGAGATCGCGAAACTGCCGCCGCCGGCGGAACGGCTAGCGACAGACATTGACTCTGAGGTCGAGGCTGCGCTCGTGCTCTTTGACGAGATCGAGCGGCTGGCGGAGATGCCGATGGCCAACGAGGCGATCAACGCCATGCTGGAGCGGATCGATCTGCGGATCGGTCTCTACTTCGAGGATGCAATGAAGGGGAAGAGACCCGTGAGGAAGGTCGCCAGGGGCATCATCGCGCTCGGCGACTTCCCGCTGCCCGTGCCGCCCTACGGAGAGCCTCGCGTGCTGCCGACGGCCGCCCTCGATGCGGGCCTCCAGAGACGGCTGGCCGCCGAACTCGAGGCCGCCGGCCAGCTAGGGGCCATCGCCCACGCAATCGAATCTGGGGGGTGCTGCTGTGACGATCACGGCCATCCCCACCACGTTTCAGAAGTCGCGGCGCGTTGCCGCGACGATGTTCCGGTGGATGTTGCCGACCCGCCCGCCCATGGCGACGGACGGGAAAGTCGGCCCACCGGGACGGTCCCCGAAGGGATTGTTCCGTCTCGTGCACAACTGGAACTAGCAGCGGCCGGACTTGAACCGGCGACACCCGGCTTATGAAGCCGGTGCTCTAACCAACTGAGCTACGCTGCCCTGATTCGAGAACTATACCCCGTGCGGCGTGTGCCGTCAGGGGGCCGCGGAAAGCTCGCGGCGGGGAGCTTCGCATCGGCAAAAACGCGCCGGCAGGCAGTTCTCTTCGCCTCCGCGAGGCAGTTCACGCCGTTCGCGTGGGCGAGACCAGGATCACCGCCCGCTTGCCGTCGGTGAAATACGGATCGCCCGTGAGGTTATGCCGTGGGGCGTCGGCCGTACACGGCCCCACGCCATCGACGTAGCCCGCGGCCGTCACCCGACCCGCCATGAGCAGATCTTCGATCACGTAGTCACGTGCCTCGTCCACGTCGGGATCGATGCGGTGCGTCGTCAGGTTCCAGGCCTTCGTGGTGAACCGCACGCCGATGTCGCGGCTCACCTGTCCGACCCAGACCGGCTTCTGCTCGAACGAGAGCGGCGTAAGCCAGAGCCGGAGATGCAACCGCTCGTTGATCGAATGCCGCGTCCGCTGCAGGGCGATGTCCTGGTCGCGGCCGAAGAGGTGGAGCGAGCTCACCGGTGAATAACGGTAGTTCGTGCCGAGCAGGAACGCCCGCACCGTCTTCCAGCAGGTGGCCAGCGAGATCGTCTCGCTCTCGTCCCAGCGGGCCGCGAAGGCGCTCAGGAGCGTCTCGAACTCGCCGATCACCACGAGGTTCGCCGGGTCGCCGCTCCGTGTGCCGTGCGCGTTGCTCGTGGCCGCGGGCATCGCCTCCAGCTTCGTCATGAGGTCGTCGACGGTGCAGGGCTCGACCGTGCTGGCAGGCCGGATGGTGGCGAAGTTGCGGTCGAGGTAATCGGCGGCGATGCCGGGCACCGCCACCGTGAACGTGAGGTCCACCGGGGCCTCGGCGGAGTCGGACCGCGTGGCCGGCGCGAGCATGCGGGCGATGCTCCGCCGCAGCGGTTCGAGCGGAGTGAGCCGGACATGCACGACCTTCATGCCGAGGTCGACGGTCGTGAACACGAATCCTTCGGCCGTCTCGCCAGGGCGGATGGGCGCGAGGCGGAAGCCGCGGCGGCGAAACTCGTCGTCCATGCGGCCGTTGGCGAACCAGGCGGTGATCAGTTTCAGGGGGACGAGTGCGAGCAACGGATAAAAGACCCAGCTCATCGCGCCGAATGCCGAGAGCCGCTTGCCGATCGAGAAGTGATTGACGCCCGCGGCCTCCAGGGGCGTGAAGTAGCGAGGGTCGATGTTCACCATCTGGAGACGGAAACTGCCGGACGAACGGTTCTCGATCGTGAGCCAGACCGGCTGGATGCCTCGTTTGGCAACGTCGACACCAAACAACCGTCGGCTCTCCGCCGCAGACGGCACGGCCACGGTCACCCGGGCACGGGGCTCTTCCTGCGTGATCTGGCGATCGCGGTATCCCGAGAATGTGTCGTCGGGCGCATACGGCGTGATCACCAGCCGCCAGAGGCGGGAGCCGAAGCCGACGCAAAGGGATGAAAGCTGCATGCTGGTGGGACCGAACGACAGCGGCCCGGGGAACAACACCCCGGGCCGCTGCATGATCAGGGGATCGACAGGGCGTCGACCGTGGAACGATCGGTCACTCGGCCATTTCGCACGAGGCGTGGACGATCGCCTCGATCTTCTCGTCGGAGAGGCCGCCGGACGCGAACGCATGGTTCGCCTTGACCTCGCCCTCCTTGTAGCAGACCACCGTGACGTCGGCGTCGGGTGCGATCTTGAAGTCCTCGGGGCCATTCTTCGCGTCTTGGGGGACCACGAAGGCGACCCGCTTGATGCCGTGCTTCGACACGAAGTCGGAGGCCGACTTCTTCAGGCTCTCCTCGTCAGCGCCGATCATGTTGACGAAGGCCGTCAGTTTGGTGTCGGCGTGCTCCTCGATCTCCTCGTCGAGTTCCTTGAGGAACTTGGCGAGCTTCTCGTCGGCCGACCGGGCGAACACCATCACCACGGGCCGCTGGCCCATCTTGCAGCGATAGCAAAGCTTTTTGCCGTCGTCGACTCCGTCGTCGGGGTTGCCGGTCACCTTGGTGACCGTGAAGGCGCCCACTCGTTCGCCGACCTGCGGTCCGCTCGTGATTTCGGCGGAGGCCACCGCAGCCACCACCGTCATCGCCGCCGCCATGAAGCATGCACGCATCGTTGAGAACTCCTGGATGGGATCGCCGGGCGGAATGCACGTTGCTCCGCCGCGTTGTACTTGCGAAAGCGATGCTACCGCAGATACCATGCCGGGGGCAATTTTTCGGCCCAACCCGACGTTTTCGCCACTGCACCCTACGACCTCGAGGATTCGATCCATGGCCACTGCCACCGCTCCCCGCCGCGCGGCCCAGCCGCAGATCCGGCAGACGCAGCTCTTCATCGACGGCCAGTGGGTGCCGGCGAAGAGCGGCAAGACCTTTGAGACGCTCAACCCGGCGACGGAGGAAGTGATCGCCCAGGTCGCCGAAGGGGATGCGGCCGACGTCGAACTGGCCGTTCGGGCGGCCCGCAAGGCTTTTGACGAGGGCCCGTGGCCGCGGATGAACGCCCGCGAGCGTGGCCGGATCATGCTGCGGCTCTGCGAGCTGATCGAGACGGAGATCGACGAGCTTGCGGCGCTCGAGTCGCTCGACAATGGCAAGCCGGTGAGCGACGCGCGGACGGGCGACATCCCGCTCGCGCTCGATGCGCTTCGCTATTACGCCGGCTGGGCCGACAAGATCCACGGCCAGACGATCCCCGTGAACGGCAACTACTTCTGCTACACGCGGCGGGAACCGGTGGGTGTGGCCGGACAGGTGATCCCCTGGAACTTCCCGATCCTCATGACGGCCTGGAAGTGGGGCCCGGCGCTGGCGACCGGCTGCACCGTGGTGATGAAGCCCGCCGAGCAGACGCCGCTGACCTGCCTGAGGCTCGCGCGACTCGCGCAGAAGGCCGGCGTGCCCGACGGGGTGATCAACGTCGTGCCGGGCTTCGGCCCCACCGCGGGCGCGGCGATCGTGAAGCACCCGGGCATCGACAAGGTGGCCTTCACCGGCTCGGGCGAGACCGCACAGATCATCATGCGGCAGGCCGCCGATCAGTTGAAGCGACTGACGTTCGAACTCGGCGGCAAGAGCCCCAACATCGTCTTCGCCGACGCCAATCTCGACGCCGCAGCCGCCGGGGCCCACGTCGGTATCTTCCTGAACCAGGGGCAATGCTGCTGTGCCGGATCGCGGCTCTTCGTCGAGGACAAGATCCACGGTGAGTTCGTCGAGCGGGTGGTCGCCGAGAGCAAGAAGCGGCGCGTGGGCGATCCCTTCGATGCGGCGACGCAGCAGGGACCGCAGGTCGACAAGGCCCAGTTCGACAAGATCATGGGCTACATCGAGGCGGGAAAGGCCGAGGGCGCCACCTGCGCCGCCGGCGGAAAACGGGTGGGCGATCGCGGCTTCTTCATCGAGCCGACGGTGTTTACCAACGTCAAGGACGAGATGAAGATCGCCCGCGAGGAGATCTTCGGACCGGTGCTCTCGGTGCTCAAGTTCTCCGACATGGACGAGCTTGTTCGCCGGGCCAACGCCACCAACTTCGGCCTCGCCGCCGCGGTCTGGACGCGGGACATTGCCCGGGCACATGACGTCGCTCGCCGCTTGCGGGCCGGCACGGTGTGGGTCAACTGCTACGACGTGTTCGACGCCGCGGCCCCCTTCGGCGGCTTCAAACAGTCGGGTTTCGGCCGCGAGTTGGGCGAGCGCGGGCTCGACCCCTATCTCGAAACGAAGACCGTGACCGTCAGTCTCGACTGACCTCACCTGGCTGACCCACCTCGACTGACTCCACCTGGACCACACTCATGACACGCGTCACTACGGGCGGCGGCTGGCGGGCGGTGCTCTACACGTTCAAGAAAGCCCGCGAGGCCGGTGGCCTGTGGTCTCTCTGGAAGGCCATGCGGTCGAAGAACGCCTGCAAGACCTGCGCGGTCGGCATGGGCGGCCAGTCGGGGGGCATGGTCAATGAGGCCGGCCACTTCCCCGAGGTCTGCAAGAAGTCGTTTCAGGCGATGGTCGCCGATATGCAGGGGGGCGTGAAGCCTTCCTTCTTCGCGACGTACTCGATCCCGCAACTGCGGGCCTTCTCGCCCCACCAGATGGAGCACGCGGGCCGGCTCGTGCAGCCGGTGATCCTCGAGAAGGGATCGCAGCACTACCGACCGATCGAATGGGCCGACGCGATGGAGCGGATCGCCGCGAAGCTGAAGCGGACCGCGCCGGAGGAGTCGTTCTTCTACTTCAGCGGCCGTTCCAGCAACGAAGCGGGCTTCCTGCTGCAGCTCTTCGCCCGGCTCTACGGGACCAATCACGTCAACAACTGCAGCTTTTACTGCCACCAGGCCAGCGGTGTGGGGCTCGCGAGCGTGATCGGCACCGGCGCAGGCACCGTCATGCTCGACGACATGGAGCACTCCGACTGTGTCTTTCTGATCGGCGGCAACCCCGCGAGCAACCACCCCCGGATGATGCGGACGTTCATGATGGTCCGCCGCCGTGGCGGCAAGGTGATCGTCGTCAATCCGATCGTCGAGACGGGGCTCGTCAACTTCTCGGTGCCCAGCGATCCCTGGGCGCTGTTTTTTGGCGCCGAGATCGCGAGCACCTACGTGCAGCCGCACGTCGGGGGCGACCTCGCGCTCGTCTATGGCCTGATGAAGCGGCTGCGGGAACTGCATGCCGCCGAGCCGCGGGCAATCGATCCGATCGTCGATGAGGCATTTCTGCGCGAGCACTGCCATGGCTGGCCGGCGCTCGCCGCGCATCTCGATGGGCTTGCCTGGGACGACATCGTCGCCAGGTCGGGCGTGTCGAAGCCCCAGATCGACGACATGGCGGCGCAGTATGCCGGCAGCAAGCGGGCCGTGTTTGCCTGGACGATGGGGGTGACACACCATCTCCATGGCGCGGCGACCGTGCAGGCGATCGCGCAGCTCGCGCTGATGCGGCGGATGGTGGGCCGGCCCGGCGCTGGCCTCCAGCCGATCCGCGGACACTCCAATATCCAAGGCATGGGCACCGTCGGCGTCACGCCGACGCTCAAGAAGGCGATCTTCGACCGGCTCGAGAGCCACTATGGCGTCTCGCTGCCGACCACGAAGGGCTATGACACGCTCGAATGCCTCGACGCGGCGGAGCAGGGGAGGATGCGATTCGCCTTCTGCCTCGGCGGGAATCTCTATGGCGCGAGTCCCGACGCGTCGTACGCCCGCCGGGCGATGGCCGCGATCGACACCGTCGTCCACATGAACACGTCGCTCAACACCGGTCACGCCTGGGGCACGGGGGCGGAGGAGACGATCATCCTGCCGGTACTTGCGCGAGACGAGGAGCCGGAGCCCTCCACGCAGGAGAGCATGTTCAGCTACATCCGTCTTTCCGACGGCGGCAAACCCCGGCATGTCGGCCCGCGGGCCGAGGTCGAGATCATCGCCGACTTGGCCCTCCGCGTGCTCGGCGAGGCCGGGCCGGTGAACTGGCGGGACATGGCCCACACGACCACGATCCGCCAGGCGATCGCCGCGATCGTGCCAGGGCTCGAGCAAATCGCCACGATCGAACAGACCAAGAAGGAGTTTTCGATTCCGGGCCGCGCGCTCGACCGGCCGATGTTTCCCACAGCCGATGGCAAGGCCACGCTCTTCGTGCACGACCTGCCGCCGGCTCCGGAAACGCTCCAACTCATGACGATCCGCAGCGAGGGACAGTTCAACACCGTCGTCTACGAGGAGGAGGACCTCTACCGCAACCAGACACGGCGAGACATCGTGCTCATCCATCCCGACGACGTGCGGAAGTTTGGCCTCACCGACGGCGGGAAATGCCGGATCGCGAGCACGGCGGGCGAGATGCGCGGGCAGATTGTGGCCGCTTACGATCAGATTCGGCCGGGCTGCGTGGCGATGTATTACCCCGAGAGCAACGTCCTCGTGCCCAAGTCGGCCGACCCGCTCTCGCGCACGCCGGCCTACAAGAGCATCGCCGTGACGATCGCGGCCGACGACGCCGTGGCGTCGCCGATCCGGCCACGGCCCGAACTCGTGGCCGCGGGCACGCCCCGCGACAAGATGAACCAGTGCGGGTGAGGCCCACCGCGTGGGTCAACTCGCCACGTCCGGCTCGGGGCTGCCCATGCCCCATCGCCGGACGTTCGCGTCGGGCATCATGCCCGCCGCTCTCTGCATGTCCGCTGCGCTTCGGCATCCTGCCTTCGCTTGCTCCCATAGCCCGGCTCCGGGGCATGGGCAGCCCCCGAGCCTCCGTCAAAAAACCGCTGTCCCACATGAAGGTGAGGCGGAGGGCCACCCGTGCCCCGGGAGCCGGCGTAGCTGACAAACGCAGCCATGGATGGCGGAGTGCAGTCAGCTCCGAGTGAGCGGAGGCCCGGAAGGCCGCAGTGAACGTCCGGCGACGGGGCACGGGTGGCCCTCCGCCGGGTTGGGCGAGACGTGGTGGTCGCCCTGTGAAGCGCTGTCACTCGAAGAGCGAGAGCTGATCCTGCGCAACCGGCTTGCGTCGCGGCTTCGCGACGGCGTCGGACTCGAAGCCGAGCAGGAGGTCACGGGCGCGATCGATCACGTCCGTCGGCACACCGGCGAGCCGCGCCACGTGCACGCCCCAGCTCTTGTCGGCGGCCCCAGGCACCACCTGGTGGAGAAACACAAGCTCGTCTTTGTGCTGCTTCACGAGCACCTGCACGTTGGCGACTCCCGGGAGCCTGTCGAGCGCCGCCAGTTGGAGATAATGGGTCGCGAACAACGTGCGACAGCCGATGCGGCCCTGTAGATGCTCGACCACCGCCTGCGCGATCGCGAGACCGTCGAACGTGCTCGTGCCCCGGCCCACCTCGTCGAGGATCACGAGGCTCCGCGGCGTGGCCCGGTTCAGGATGCGCGCGGTCTGCGCCATCTCCACGAGGAACGTGCTCGCACCCCGGGCGAGGTCGTCGCCGGCGCCGATCCGGGCGAAGAGCCGGTCGATGATGCCCACCCGCGCCCGCTTCGCCGGGACGAAACTACCCGCCTGGGCCATCACGGCCGCAAGCGCCGCCTGCCGGATGAACGTGCTTTTGCCGCCCATGTTGGGGCCGGTGACCAGCAGGATCGCGGGGGCCCCGGCACCGCCGGCGGCGAGCGCGAGGTCGTTGGCCACGAGCGTGCCGGCGGGCAGGAGATCCTCGAGCACGGGATGGCGGCCCGCCTCGATCAGGAGTTCGCCGCTTTCGGAAATCTCCGGCCGCACCCAGCCTCGTGACCGGGCCACGTCGGCGAACGCGACGAGCACGTCGAGGATCGCGAGCACCTCGGCGGCGCGATCGAGCCGGCTGCGCTGCTCGGCGACGAAGGATCGAAGCTCGTCGAGCAGGAGGATCTCGCGACGGACCGCCTCCTCCTCGGCGCCGAGCACCTGCCGCTGCCGCTCGTCGAGCTCAGGGGTGGTGTAGCGTTCGGCGTTTTTCACCGTCTGCTTACGGATGTAGTCAGACGGCACCTTCTCCGAGTGGGCGCGGCCGATCTCGAGAAAGAACCCGAACACACGGTTGTATCCCACCTTGAGCGAGGCGATGCCGGTCCGCTCGATCTGCTCGGCCTGGTACCGGGTGATCCACGCCTTGCCGCCACTGGCGAGCTCCACCAGATCGTCGAGCGGGGCGTCGAAGCCGGGGCGAATGAAGCCTCCGTCGCGAGCGAAGACCGGACAGCCTTCGCGGAGGGTGCTGCCGATCCTGGCGGCGATGTCAGGGCAGGGGTCGAGGCCGTCGCGGAGATCGCCGAGCAGGCCGCCGGCGCTATTGAGAGCGGCCACGAGATCGGGCAGGATCGCCGTCGCCCGGCCGATCCGCTCGAGGTCGCGGGGGCCGGCGCGGCCGGTCATCACCCGGCCCACGAGCCGCTCGATGTCGCCGATGCCGGTGAGCGTGGCCGCGATCCGCCCGGCAAGCGAGGCGTCGGCCACGAGCGTCGCCACCGCGTCGAGCCGGTCGTCGATCACCACCTTGTCGACGAGCGGTGCCGAGAGCCACTCGCCCAGCAGTCGCGCGCCCATCGGGGAGCGAGTGCGGTCGAGCACACCTGCGAGCGAGCCCTCGCGGCGACCCGTCGCCACCGCCCGCACGAGTTCGAGGCTGCGTCGCGAGGCCTCGTCGATCTCGAGCCGCCGGCCCGGCCGCCAGGCGGCGAGCGTGGCGATCCGCGTGATCGCCGCAGGCTCATTTTCTTCGAGGTAGGCCACGATCGCACCGGCCGCGGTGATCCCAGCGGTGTCGGCGGGGAGTTCGAAGCCGAGGCCCTCGAGGCGGCGGCTGCCGAGCGCCCGCCCGATCGCGGCATCGGCCGACGCCGCGTCGAACCACCAGTCGGGCCGCGTGGTGACGAGTCGCCCGCCCGCCGGCTGCACGAGCTCGGCGACGGCAGCGCGGTGTTTCTCGCCGCAGAGGCACTCCGAGGGATCGAGCCGCAGGATCTGGTCGGCCACGTCGTCGCGGTGGACCACCGCGGCCTCGAACCGGCCGGCCGCCACGTCGATCCAGGCCAGGCCGACCTGGGCCGTCGAGTCGTCACGCCCTCCGCACGGCAGGATCGCCACGAGCCAGTTGCTGCGGGTGGGGTCGAGCAGCGTTTCGTCGGCGGCGATGCCGGGCGTGACGATCCGCGTGACTTCCCGACGCATCAGCCCCTTGGCCGGCTTGCCATCCGCCGACGCCGGAGAGTCGATCTGCTCGCAGATCGCCACGTGGCGGCCCGCGGCGACCAGTTTCACGAGCTGGGTGTCGAGCTGATGATGAGGAAATCCTGCCATCGGCAGGGCGTCGGGGCCCTTGTCGCGGCTGGTGAGCGTGAGGTCGAGAAGGTCGGCCGCCTCACGGGCGTCGTCGCCAAAGAGCTCGTAAAAGTCCCCCATCCGAAAGAACACCAGCGCGCCCGGGCAGCGGGCCTTCGCCGCCTCGAACTGCTGCATCATGGGGGACGTTGTCGATGCCATGGGCGGAAATGTATCAGCCTTTGACCGGGGCGGCGGCAGGACGTAAAAATCAGGGCTTCACGGATGCCGATGAGAGGCCCCTGCGATGGGGATCTGTGAATCTGGTCAGGGCCTAACCGCAGCAGCCATAAGCAGTCGTCTCTTTGTGCGGTGGGCCTCTCATCGGCCTCCGGGGATACCCGGTGATCGGTGCCTGCTGCGGACGTGATTCATGACTGAACCCGGCGGATACCAGGTCGTCGCGCGGCGCTACCGGCCACAGCTCTTTGCCGACCTCGTCGGCCAGGAGCACGTCGCCCGCGGGCTCTCGGGAGCCATCGAGTCGGGGCGGATCGGGCATGCCTATCTCTTCACCGGCGCTCGGGGCGTCGGCAAGACGAGCGCGGCCCGAATCTACGCCAAGGCGCTCTCCTGCGACCGTGGGCCCGCGGCCGAGCCGTGCAACGAGTGCGACTCCTGCCTGGCCATCGCTGCCGGCCAGGATGTGGACGTCGTCGAGATCGACGCCGCCAGCAATCGCGGCATCGACGAGATTCGACAGCTGCGGCAGAACGTCGCCGTTCGCCCGGCGCGAGGCCGCTACAAGATCTACATCATCGACGAAGTCCACATGCTCACGCGCGAGGCCTTCAACGCGCTGCTCAAGACGCTGGAAGAGCCGCCGGCCCACGTGAAGTTCGTGCTTTGCACGACGGAGCCCGAGAAGCTCCCGATCACGATCCTCTCCCGCTGCCAGCGGTTCGATTTCACGACCGTGGACACGCCGGCGATCGCCCGCAGGCTCGCGCAGATCGTCGAGGCCGAGGGAGCCGACGTCTCTGCCGAGGCCCTGACGCTGATCGCGCGGCGGGCGGCCGGAAGCATGCGCGACAGTCAGTCGCTCCTCGAGCAACTGCTCGGGTCGGCCAACGGGGCCATCGGCGTGGACGAGGTGCACGCGTTGATCGGGACGGGCCGCGAGGAGCGGATCGGCGAGCTCGTCGCAGCCCTGGCCGCCCGTGATGCGGCCCGCGCGCTGGCGGTGCTCGACGCCTCGCTCGAGGGCGGTGCCGACGCCGGCGGCGTGCTCGAGCAACTTCTCGCCGCGCTCCGCGACTGCCTGCTCGCGAGCGTGGGCTGCGAGGCGTCGCTCCTCACGCAGTCACAGGGGCTCGGCGTGGATCTGGCCGGCCTCGGCGGCCGGTTGGGCACGGCGACTCTGCTCGCCATGCTCCAGATCCTCGATCAGTCGCTGTCGCGGATGCGGACGAGCGGCCACGCCGCGCTGCTCGCGGAGATGGCGGTGATCCGCTTGGCCACGCTCGAGGATCTCGAAAGCGTCGCGGCGGCCGTCGATCGACTCGTGTCGACGACCGCGACCGTGTCGACGACCGCTCTGCCGGCGGCTCACGCTCGGCCGACTGCACCGCGGCCCGCGGCCGCTCCCGCGCCGGCAGCGCCGCAAAAAAAAACGACCGAGCTGACCGCTGATGTCGCCGAGTCGGCAGCCTCCTCCCCCGCGGTTCCGGCTCCGATAGCGGCCACGCCCGTCACGACCAACGCTGCGACGGACCCCGCCGGTACCGACGTCGCCCGTCCAGAGGCGGCAACGTCCAGGCTGCCTGAGGATGCCGGTGAGGCGTGGCAGGCGGCTGTCGGAGTGCTCGAGGGGCTTGTCGTTGACTTCGCCGCGGAGGTGACGGCGGCTGCGTGGCGGGACGACGTGCTCGAGGTGTCGCTGCCGGCGCATGCCGCGACAGCGGCCGCGTTTCTGAAGCGGCCGGAGGTGGCCGCGTCGGTCGCCCGTGCGCTCGAGTCGCTGGCGGGCCGCCGAGTGCGGCATGCCGTGGTCCTCGCCGCGTCGATCGCGAACGAGCCGGCTTCGGCAGCAGGCTCGGACTCGCCGCCACGGCCCGCGCCGGCCCAGTCGCAGGCGGCGCTGTTTCGCGAGGCGGGCGAGCATCCGCTCGTCGCCCATGCGCGAACCGTCTTCGACGCGGCGATCCGCAAGGTCGAGCCCCCTCGCTCTCGCGAGCCACGCGTGGCCGTGCCCGTGGCGGCAGCGGCTGTCCCGCCCGCCGATGGCGATGATGGACGCATGACCGAGGACGATGCCGAGGCCGGCATGGAGGAACCCGATGGCTGAGAAACGTGGTGCGATCGTCAGGCTCATCGATTCGTTCGCCGATCTGCCCGGCATCGGTCGGCGCACGGCCGAACGGCTGGCGTATCACGTGCTCAACATGCCCCGCGAGGGAGCGCTGCGGTTCGCCGACGCGATCCGGGCGGTGAAAGAGAACCTCCGACCCTGCCGCACCTGCTTCAACCTCGCGGAGGGGGAGGAGTGCGACATCTGCACCGATCCTCGTCGTGATCGGTCGCTCTTGTGCGTGGTCGAGCAGGTTCGCGACCTGCTCGCGCTCGAGCAGGCCGGCAACTTTCGGGGGCTCTATCATGTGCTCCAGGGACGGGTGGCGCCGCTCGAAGGCAAGGGGGCCGACGGCCTCACGCTCGACGTGCTCGCGGCCCGGGTGAGCACCGGGAAGTTTCGCGAGGTGATTCTCGGCACCACGCCCAACGTCGAGGGCGACGCGACGGCGCTCGTGGTCGCCCAGCGTCTCGCAGGCATGCCGGTGGAACTCACCCGACTCGCCCGCGGCCTCACGGTGGGCGCGTCGCTCGAGCAGGCCAATCGCGAGATGCTCGTGGACGCCTTCGCGGGCCGCCGCAAGTACTGAGCGCGGGCCCACGCAGCCCTCCGCCGGGCCATGCGGGGCCAGGGCCATGCAGATTTCGTGCCAAGACTGCGCACGCTTTGCCCCGCAGCGGTATTCTGAGGGCTGTTACACGTCAGGCGGAGACAACCGCCAACCGGCACGAGGATTGCTGCAATGCGGATGTCGTTCGGCCAGGAAATGCGGATGGCGCAGAAGCAGGTGCTTGCGCCCCGCATGATCCAGTCGATGGAGATCCTGCAACTGCCGGTGATGGCGCTCGAGGAACGGATCGAGCAGGAGATCCAAAACAACGAGACGCTCGAGGTCGAGGAGGCGGGGCAGGAAGGCCCCGCCATCGATCCCCTGGGGCCTGTCGCCGAGGCCGAGCCCGCCGTGGCCGAGAAGACGGTCAACGAGCAGCCGCTGATCGTCGATCAGGACCATGCCAACCAGGCCGACTTCGAGCGGACCTACGACTGGGCCAACGAGTATCCCGACAGCGACGACGACCGCAGTCGGCCTTCGGCCTCGCAGATCGAGCATGCGGGCGATCGCTATCTCGACGTGATGGCCAACATGGCGGAGCGGCCGGAGACGCTCTGCGATCACCTCCACGACCAGCTCGCCAACGAGGATCTGAGCGACGCCGAACGTGAGGCCGCCGACAAGGTGATCTACAACCTCGACATCAACGGCTATCTGCCGATGCCGCTCGAGGAACTCGTCGATGCCGAAGGTCCGGCCGGCCAGCTCGAGCGGCTTCACAAGGCGCTCGGCATCGTGCAGGGTATGGATCCGCCGGGGGTCGGCGCCCGCGATCTGAAGGAATGCCTCCTCCTCCAGATCCGCCCCGACATGCCCGACGCGCGGCAGCTGCGGCGGCTCGTGTCGGACCACCTGGAAGACCTGGCCGGAAATCGTCTGCCGCTCATCGAGCGGAAGACGGGTTTCTCGATCGAGGAGATCGAACGACTCCGGCTTCGGCTCCACACGCTGAAGCCGAAGCCGGGGGCGATGTTCACGACCCCGATCGTGGTGCCGGTCAAACCAGACGTGTACGTCGAGCAGGGACTCGATGGTGTCTGGAAGGTGCGGCTCGAGGAGATCGACCTGCCGAACCTCCGCATCAGCCCGCTCTACCGCGACATGCTGATGTCGCCCGCCACCGACGCGGCAACACGCGAGTACATCAAGCGGAAGATCAACTCCGCGCAGTGGCTCATCGACGCGATCGAGCAGCGGCGGAGCACGCTCTTGAAGACGGCGCAGGCGATCGTCGACCACCAGTCGCGATTTCTCGTGGAGGGGCCGGAGGCGATCGAGCCGCTCAAGATGCAGCAGATCGCCGATCGCATCGGGATGCACGTGACGACCGTGAGCCGGGCCGTCGACGACAAATGGCTGCAGACGCCGCGGGGCCTGCACGCGCTGCGAAAGTTCTTCGTCGGGGGCACGCTGAGCGCCGACGGCGAGGAAGTCGCCTGGGACGCCGTCCGGATCAAGCTTCAGGAGATCGTCGACAACGAGCCCAAGGACGCCCCCTACAGCGACGACGACCTCGTGCAGGAGCTCGCCAAGGGGGGCATCACCCTGGCGCGTCGCACGGTCACGAAGTATCGCAAGGCGATGAAGATTCCGAGTTCCCGCCAGCGGCGCGACTGGAAGCTGGTGCGCGAGGCGAAGGACGCCCCCGCCGCCGGACCGGCCGACGCGGACGTCGGCGATGACAAAGCCGACGACGACATGGACGCGTGACGAGAGCCCTTGCCGTTTTGCTCCAGCGGCTCCTACGATGCCTGTGGATCACCCTCCTGGAGTTTCTTCATGCGTTGTCCCTTCTGTCGAACCGACAACGACCGGGTGATCGATTCCCGATCGGGCGACGATGGCGCCTCGATCCGGCGACGGCGGGAGTGCCTGGGCTGCCGCCGTCGGTTCACGACCTACGAACGCGTGGAGCGGCAGCTGCTCACCGTCGTGAAAAAGGAGGGAGTGCGGGATCCATTCGATCGTGACAAGATCAAGCGGGGGCTGGCCAAGGCCTGCTGGAAGCGGCCGGTGACCGAGGACGATATCGAGGTGGTCGTTTCCACCCTGGAAGGGGAACTCTACGGCGCGTACGAAAGCGACGTGCCCAGCAGGGTGATCGGCGAGCGGCTGATGGAGCTGCTCAAAAACATCGACCACGTGGCCTACGTCCGCTTCGCCAGCGTTTACCGCGAGTTCAAGGACGTGCGGGACTTCGTCGATGAGCTCGAGCCGATTCTCAACGAGGCGAACCGTCTCGAGGGCTGAGTCACACGCGGCGGGTGTAGTCGCCGCGGACGCCGCCCGTCTTCTCCTCGAGCCGAATCCGCTCGACCGTCATGTCGGGATCGATCGACTTGCACATGTCGTAGATCGTGAGCGCCGCAGCGGAGGCCGCGACGAGCGCCTCCATCTCGACGCCCGTCCGCGCGGTGGCTCGGACGACCGTGTCGATGGCGACGATCTCCGGCTCCGGGAAGGCGATCGCGACCTCGACGGCTTCCAGGGGCAGGGGGTGGCAGAGGGGCACGATGTCGCTCGTCCGCTTCGCTGCCATGATGCCGGCGATTCGCGCCGCAGCCACCGCGTCACCCTTTTCGAGCTCCCCGGCCCGAATTCTGGAGATGGTCTCGGCCCGCGCAGCGAGCCGCGCCGAAGCGTGGGCGGTCCGCGTCGTCACGGGCTTGTCGCCGACGTCGATCATGCGGATACCGTGGGGCGGGCTCGGGTCGCTCATGGTGAGCATCATAGCGTCCCGAAACGCCGTCGGCCGTCCCGCGTGATGCGGAACGGCCGACGATTTGGGGTTGGACACGGTGTCGAGCGTCTCGAGGACCCTGAACGGCCCGACGGATGTCAGCTCACACCAACTCCTTGCGGGCACCGATCAGCGTGCGGAGCCGCTCGGCGAGCAAGGCCACGTCGAAGGGCTTCTTGAAGCTCTCGTTGACGTGGGCCCGGTCGATGGTGATCTGCGAACCGTCATCCGGCAGCAGGGCGATCACGATCGTCTCCGCATACTCCGGGTTGCGACGGAGGTTCTGGCAGATCTGCTGGGCGTCGATCCGGCCGATCGAGTAATCCACCACGATGCAGTCGGGGTGGAAACTTTCAGCCTGGATGCCGGCCTCGAAGCCGCTGGCGGCGACCTGAATCTTGAACGACCGCTCGAGCGGGAGTTGCTTCTTGAGGTTCTCGATCAGGAGCTGGTCCTGACCGACGAACAGCACCTTCGCCATCGCCTCGTCCTCGAGGTCGCCCAGCGGCATGCCGTGCTCCTTGAGGAACTTGATCAGGTATTCCCGCGGAATGCGGCGGTCCTGGCTCCCCGGGATGCGATATCCCTTGAGGCGACCGGAGTCGAACCACTTACTCACGGTACGTGGTGCGACTTTACAGATTTTGGCGACCTGGCCTGTCGTGAAAACCTTCATCTTCGGGACTCCATTGAGATCTTTTGTGTCCGGAAATGTCCTGGCCAGTCCCGCCCCTTCCGAGCGTCGGAACACAGCCCCCCTGACGCGGTTTCGCTTCGTGGGGACGCCCGCGTCGTCGAGCCCCACGAAAGCCGGCCTGAGGCGCGGAGGGGGCATGTGAATTCCAGCCCACCGGGCGGGCGTCCCTTGGGCAGGACGCCTCCCGATGGAGGCCGTGACTCGCAGGATTCCCCCCCTGCGCCACGCCGCGGTGCGGTTTCGGGATTTCTCCCGGACACGTCCGCGGCATGACCGTCCAAGAGGGTAGATCGAAAGATCGTGT
>JAIOPD010000125.1 GCA_021414115.1 Planctomycetia bacterium | reverse complement strand
TGCCCCGTCGCCGGCGTATGACGCCAAGCGCAGGCAGGATGCCGAAGCGCCGGCGGCATCCGAGAGAGCGAAGGACAGGATGTCCGTAGCGAACGTCCGGCGACGGGGCATGGGCAGCCCCTCGCCCTACGAACGCCCAGTTCCTGGGGTACGGCCAGCCCCAGCGTCACGCCGCAATCGCTGCATGATCGCGGGGCTGGCCTCAGCGCCACGTGGCACTCATCGCAGCGGATGGTTGAGGGCCACGACGGCACAAACTGTTTGCCGCAATCTCGGCAGGCTGGACCGGGCAGGCGGCTCATCGGAAGAGGTTTCAGCTTTTCTGACGAGATAGTTGCCCGGCTGCGTCAAGCCGGCGGGGTGGCCTCGCCCGCCGGATCGCGTGCAGGATCGGCTCGCTCATGATGAGGGCCGCGAGGTTGAATTTGTTCCGCACCCTGAGTTGATCGTTGTATGCGTCGAGGCCGGATCGCTGAATGCCCTCCTTCGAAAGCAGGAAGAGGTCTTCGAGAGTGTCCTCGTCGCCCGGATGCATCGACAGTAGGTCGAGGTCGAGAACGAGATCAGCCGAGATCGGTTTTGAGAAAGAGACCGAGAAGACTTTCCAGTGCTGGCAGTTAGTGAGGACCACCCACTCGACGCCCTCGTTCGCCGCGTAATCGACGGCTTGCTTGACGTGATTCTCGCGGAGTTCAAGGCCGATGGCCTTCACTTCGATCAACGTCTGAAGTTTCCCGTCGATCTTCGTGGCGAGATCGCAGTAGGTTCCGCGGATCGCGTATTCCCGCCTCACCTCGGCGTACTTGTCGAACCCGAACACCTCCGCGAGGAGATCGGTCACGATCATCGAGGTGTCAGACTCATTGACATCGCGGGCTTTCACCGCTTCGATGATCGGCTTGAAACGCTTTAGACCTGCAGCCAGCCGGTCGGAAACCTTCTTCGGAATTGCCGTACGCGTCGATCCTCGCTGGGGGGGGTTAACCAGACCATATGAATCGCAACTGTGGCCGGTTGCAAGCCCCGTCCAGTCCGTCACGAATCGTCGCCAACAAGCATGTTCATCTACTTGCGTTCCTTCGCAGGCTGTAGCCGGCGGAAGGGCATGTCTTGATTCGTGGCTGCTGCGGTCACTCTTCGTCGATGTGCAGTTTGTGCATGATGCGGTGCACGAAGGGCGTCAACACGAGCGATGCGGCCCCGATGAAGAGCAGGCCCGAAAAGAGCGCATACGCCGAAGCGAAGAGCTTCCCAACGTGACTCGTGATCGGATCGACCGGCCCCATGCCGCCGAGAATCATGGACGCGTTCACGAGCGCGTCGATCCACGGAAGGTCGCCGAGATAGTGGTAGCCCAGCACGCCGATTCCGAGGGCCGAAAAGATGCCCACGGACGACAGGGCCAGAAAAGCGAGGACCCGCCCGAAAAAGCGCAGCCTCGGCAACAGTGGATCGGAGCGATGCTCGAACATGACGAACATCGTACCGGCTCGGACCGCCGTTCCGAAAATCAGGCACTTCGGGAGGGCTGCCCATGTCCCGAGAGCCGGCCGGCTGCGGGACGCACGCGCTTCAACCGGCTGCGGGACGGCATGAGGTTCCTCGCGGGAGTATTTCGCATGACGCGGGATGAGGGCTTGAACTCCCGCGAGCGAAATCCTCAACGCTCGTCACGCTCACGCCGATCCCTCCGCCTCGTCCAACGAGGGGCCACCTGCGGCTTCCTCGGAACGACCGCAGGGGTCGAACTCAGCGAGGGGCTGCCCATGCCCCGTCGCCGGCGTATGACGCCAAGCGCAGGCAGGATGCCGAAGCGCCGGCGGCATCCGAGAGAGCGAAGGACAGGATGTCCGTAGCGAACGTCCGGCGACGGGGCATGGGCAGCCCCTCGCCCCGCGCACGTCCGACTCTAGGAGCGCGGGCCCCATGGTCTCCGGGAGCCATCTGCACCCGGGAAAAAGAAAAAATGCCTCGTCTTGGACTCGAACCAAGAACCCTCTGATTAAGAGTCAGATGCTCTGACCAATTGAGCTAACGAGGCCGGACCGCCCTTTTCTACCCACCATGCTCGACCCCGACAAGGGTCTGCCGCGTTCCCGCGGCGATGCGAGTCGGAGGCCGCATTGCAGGGATTCACGGGGAACGGCTACATTTCGCGCTCCGCTTCCGACGCTGTCGTCGGCCGGCGGCAGGCATCGCGACCACGAAACCACTGCGGAGACGACTCGATGGGCAGGTTCGACGGGATGAAGGGGCTCGTGCTCGGCGTGGCCAACGACCACTCGATTGCCTGGGCGATCGCCAAGGAGATTCTCGCCGGGGGCGGCCAGATCGGCTTCACGCACCTGCCCGACCGCCCCGACGACGAACGCCAGCGCAACCGCCGCCGCGTCTCGCAACTCACCGATCCCGAGCCCAACGCCAAGTTCCTCGTGCCCATGGACGTGTCGAGCGACGACCAGATCGCCGCCGTCATGGACCGGGCGAAGCAGGAGTTTGGCACCCTCGACTTCGTGCTCCATTCGATCGCCTTCGCGCCGCTCGAAGACCTCAAGGGCGACACCACCAACTGCAGCCGCGAGGGGTTCCGCCTGGCGATGGAGACGAGCGCCTACAGTCTGCTCGCCGTCGGCCGACTCTCGCGGGCCATTCTTGCCAAGGATGCCTCGATCCTCACGCTCACCTACTTCGGCGGAGAGAAGGTGGTGCCCGGTTACAATATCATGGGCGTCTGCAAGGCCACGCTCGACACCTGCATGCGCTATATGGCCTTCGACCTCGGGCCCGCGGGCGTCCGCGTCAACGCGGTGAGCGCCGGCCCGCTCCGCACGCTCGCCGGCCGTGGTGCCGGCGTGGACGACATGCTCGGCCTCTACCAGCACATGTCGCCCATGGGCCGCAACATCACCCACGAGGAGGTCGGCAAGGCCGGGGCCTGGCTCCTGTCGCGGGAGTCGCAGGGAATCACCGGCGAGATTCTCCACGTCGATGCTGGTTACAACATCATGGGATCGCCGGGCAGGCTGCTCGACCTCGTGCCGAAGCAGGCGGAGTGAGTGTCGCGACGATGATCGCCGTGGCGGTCGTCGTGCACGACGGTCGCGTGCTCGTGGGCCGCAGAGCGGAACAGGCGACCGACGCCGCAGGACTCCACGAGTTTCCCGGTGGCAAGGTCGAGCCGGGCGAATCGCCCGAGGCGGCCGCGGAGCGGGAGTGTCTCGAGGAGACGGGCGTCGCCATCCGTGTGCGGCGACTCCTCGACCGCGGCACGGGCTCCGCGGCGAACGGCCCGCTTGAGATTCTGTTTTTCGAGGCGGCGGCCCACGAAGACGACCGCGAGCCTCGCATGCCTTTCACGTGGATGCCGCTCGCCGCCTTGCCGGCGCTGTCATTTCCAGCGGCCAATGCGGGCGTGATCGCGGCCCTCGTTCAAGGCGGATCGTAGCCGCCGGGATGCCAGGGATGGCAGCGACCGATCCGCGCGAGCCCCTTGAGCGTTCCGCGGACGGCGCCGTATTTCTCGACGGCCCCGCGAAAGTAGCTGCTGCACGTCGGCTGAAAGCGGCAGTGCCGTCCCAGCAGCGGGCTGAGCGTGCACTTGTAGACGATCACGCCGAGAATGAGCACGGCGGAAGCGGCCCGGTCGCAGAGCCGCCCGGCCATCCGCCACGTCTCCCGGATCGTCGCGGCCATCACCGCCTCCGCTTCGGCTTCGTCGCCGCGGCATCGCGGGGCATCGGCCGCGCGGCCGCATAGCCATTGCGGCCGATCACCCGCGTGGCGAGCGCGGCGAGCGTCTCCTCAATCCGCCGTGAGCCCTCGGCGCCGCGCGGGGGAACGCCCGACCGCACCACCACCACGAAGTCGTTGCCCACCGGCAGGCTGCCGCGGATCGTGCGAAAGGCCTCGCGCAGGCGTCGCTTCCAGCGATTGCGGACCACCGCGTTGCCGATCCGCCGCGACACCGAGAGCCCCACCCTCACGCCCGGCGCAGGAGCCTCGTTCACCGCCGCGTAGAGCACCAGCGGACCTGAGGCCGCGCTCTGGCGGCAGTCGTACACATGTGAAAATTCGGACGGCCGCAGGAGCCTCAGCCGCCGGGGAAACCCGCGGTCGCCGTCGGTTACCACCGCAGTTGCGCCCGAGGGCCGGTGGTTGCGTTGGCCTGCGCGGCCTTGGCCGCCTCCAGCAGCCGGTCCATCGCGGCCGCGTCGGCGGTGTCGGGCAACACGATCTGGAGCTCCACGATCAGGTCGCCCTTCGAGCCATTCGCATGCCGTACCCCCATGCCGGCGGCACGGAGCTTGCGGCCGCCGCTGGCCCGCGGCGGCACCTTCAACACGATCGTGCCCCACGGCGTCGGCACATCGACCTTCCCGCCTTCGAGCGCCTCGGCAAGAGTGATCGGCAGCGTCATCTCGAGCGTATCGCCGTCCCGCCGAAACACCTGGTGTGGCTCGATGCCTACTTCGAGAAGCAAATCGCCCGCCGGACCGCCGCCCGTGCCCGGGAGGCCCTGACCACGAAGCCGCATCCGCGCGCCGTCGGGAAGCCCTTGCGGGATCGTCACGCTGATCTCTTCCGTCTTGCCGCCGCCCCGATCGACCTGCACGTTGGCCTTGCCGCCGTCGATCGCGAGCGTGAACGGAATGGTCATCCGCGCCGTGACGTCCTCGCCCGCGGCCTGGGCCGCGCGGCGCCGTCGGCCGCCGGCAGTCCGCGCTCGCGGTCCGCCACCGCCGCCGAACAACTGCTCGAACCCGCCAGCCCCGCCGAACAGGCTCTCCAAATCGATCTCCTGCCCCCCGCCGCCACCAGGGAAACCACCGCCTCCTGGAAACGGGCCGCCGCCCGGAAAGGGTCCGCCACGGGGCCCTCCTGCGCCAACGCCCTCGAAGGCGCTGCCGTAGCGGTCGTACATCTCCCGCTTGCTCGGCTCGTTGAGGACGTCGAAGGCGGCCTGCACCTTCTTGAACTTCTCCTTCGCCGCGTCGTCGTCGGGATGGAGATCGGGATGGTACTTGCGTGCGAGTTCCCGGTAGGCCTTGCGGATGTCCTCGGCCGACGCCGTCCGCGACACGCCGAGCGTCTGGTAGTGATCCTCCACCATCGAATCAGGTCTCTCACGCGGGAACTGAAGTCTTCGACGATTCTAGGGAGAGCGATGCGCTCCCTCAAGGAGCATGCCCGCCAGGGGGCGTGCACCGCGACCGCTACGCAGGCGACGGTTCAGGCGACTCGACCGGCGGCACCGTCCGCTGTTCCAGAAACTCGTATTGGCAACGACGCGGCGGCTGCCCCTCGTGCGGCGACATGAGGCGAAAGGCACCGTCCGGATCGAGCCGCCGAGACCGGGTGTTGTCGGCGAGGTAGACCGGGATGATCTCCTTGAGGATCCGGTCGGCAAGTTCGGGTGCCTGCACCGGAAACATCACCTCGACGCGGCGGAAGAAATTCCGCGGCATCCAATCGGCGCTCGAGAGATAGACGCGGGCTTCCTCGTCGGGGCCGAAGACATAGACCCGGCTGTGCTCGAGAAACCGGTCGATGATGCTTCGCACACGGATCGTCTCGCTCAACCCCGGCACGCCCGGACGCAG
Organism: Planctomycetia bacterium; assembly: GCA_021414115.1. GTDB lineage: Bacteria > Planctomycetota > Planctomycetia > Pirellulales > UBA1268 > QWPN01. The sequence continues at coordinate 17,662 of JAIOPD010000125.1, read as the reverse complement.
ACAGCAGATGCCGCGCGACACGATGTCGATCGGCACGCCGGCCTGGCTGGCACGGTAGAGCGCCTCGATCACGCGATGATCGACGAGCGCGTTGAGCTTGGCGAAGATCCGGGAGGGCCGCCCGTCGCGGGCCCGCTGCGCCTGCTCGTCGATGAGTTCGATCGTGCGGCGGTGGAGGTCGTTGGGAGCGACGATGAGCTTCTGCCAGGCATGCCCCTGCGAATATCCCGTGAGCAGGTTGAAGAGGGCCGACGCGTCCTCGGCGATCGCCTCGTCCGCGGTGAACAGCCCCACGTCGGTATACGACAGCGCCGTCGTCGGGTTGTAGTTGCCGGTGCCGAGGTGCACATAGCGGCGGAGCTGCTGTCCCTCCTGCCGCACCACCATCGAGACCTTGCAGTGGGTCTTCAGATCGAGGAAGCCGAACACGACATGCACGCCGGCCCGCTCCATCTGTCGCGCCCAACTGACGTTGTTCGCCTCGTCGAACCGGGCCTTGAGTTCCACGAGCGCCGTGACATGCTTGCCCGACTCGGCGGCAGCCATCAGCGCGCGGGAGATGGGGGAGTCGCCGCTGGTGCGATAGAGCGTCTGCTTGATGGCGAGCACCCGGGGATCCGCGGCGGCGGTCGTCACGAACTCGACGACCGGATCGAATGACTCGTACGGATGGTGAAGGAGGATGTCGCGCTGGGCGATGGCCGCGAAGATGTCGGGACTGCGACGTTCGAGGCCGCGGGGGATGCGGGGGGTGAACGGCTTGTCGTGCAACCGCTCGAACCCGGGCAGTTTGTGGAGTTCCCAGAGCGACGTCAGGTCGAGCGGCCCGTCGATCCGGTAGACCTCGCTGTAGTCGTCGCACTGTCCCTGCGCCGAGCCCTGCAGCCCCTCCTCGTCGATGATCATCTGGGCCAGCGCGGCATCCGCCTTCGAGGCGATCTCGATCCGCACCGCCTGCCCCCGCTGCCGGGCCTTGATGCGGTCCTCGATCAGCTTGAGCATGTCGTCCGACTCCTGCTCGAGCAGGTCGACGTCGCTGTCGCGGGTGATCCGGAAGGCGGTCCACGACTCCACGGCGAAGCCCCCGAAGAGTTCCGGCAGCCGGGCCGACACCACATCTTCGAGGAGCACGAAGGGAAACCTGCCGGGCTCCCCCCCCGAGACCGCCACCATCCGCGGCAAGACCTGCGGCACCTGCACGACGGCGAACAGCCGCTTGGGCCCCAGCCCCTCGGTGCGATTGAGCATCACGCCGAGATAGAGGCCGCGGTTGTGATAGCGGGGGGATGGATGGGCGGGATCGACCGCCATCGGCGTCAGGATCGGGAGGGCCCGCTCGCGAAAGAAGCGATCGACCTGTTCCCGCTGCTGACCCTCGAGCGACTCGTATCGCAGGAGCTGAAACCCCTCGGCGGCCATCGCGGGGCCGATGCTCTCCCGCAGGCAGCGGTATTGCCTTGCGACGAGCTCCTGCGTGCGGCAGGCGATGGTCTTGAGCTGCTCCGTCGCAGTCAGGCCGTCGGGCGAATAGTCCTGCGGCGCGCTCTCGCCGAAGGCCTGCTCGCGGAGCCCCGCCACCCGGACCATGAAAAACTCGTCCAGGTTGGAACTGAAGATGGCCAGGAACTTGAGCCGCTCCATCAGCGGGTTATCGGAGTTCTCCGCCTCTTCCAAGACCCGCTGGTTGAAGTCGAGCCAGCTCGATTCCCGGTTGATGAAGCACTCTGGCCCGAGGCTCGTGCTGGCGTCGAGATCGGTCGCGTTGGTCATGGGCTGTCCTGTCATCGGGGCGTCCTTTTTCGGCCCGGCGAGTGTACTCTTGGCGGTCGCGTCACCGAGATGCCTTTCACCACCACACGAGAATCACACACATCCCCGCCGCAGCGAGCCCTTCCGATCTCCCGCCGGCCTCCGCGGCCCTGGCGGCGACCGCATGCACGGCGTGGAGCCGCGGGTGGTGCGGCACGCTTGCCGGCATCCTCGAGGCCACGGCTCCGAAGCCGGGCAACGTGCATCCGGGTGCGTCGTTCGCCGATTTGACGTACGACGACCTGCTCGCCGCTGCGGTCGCGATCGGCCCCGCCATCGATCGAGCCGCCGAGCGGCCCCTCGGCTCCACGATCCGCGCCGCAGTCGAGGCGGCGCGACCGGCCGCCGGCACCAACGCCAACCTCGGCATCGTGCTGCTGACAGCGCCTCTGGCGGCCGTGCCTGACGGCACGCCGCTCTGCGCTGCTGCGGTTGAAGACGTGCTCACCTCACTCGGTCCGGCGGACGCAGCCGACATCTGGCGAGCGATCGCCATCGCACGCCCCGGCGGCATGGGCAGCGCCGAAAAGTGGGACGTCGCGGGGCCGCCACCCGACGACATCCGGGCCGCCATGCGACTTGCCGCCGACCGCGACTGGATCGCGCGACTCTGGGCATTCGGCTTCGAGCCGCTGTTTGCGGGACCGGTGCGGGATCTCCTCGCCGATCTGGAGGCGGGCGAACCGCTTCTCGAGGCGATCGTTCGCTGCCATGTCCGGCACCTGGCCCGGGTGCCCGATTCCCTGATCTCCCGGCGGCATGGTGCCGCCGTGGCTGCGGATGTCTCCGCTCGGGCGGTCGACGTGCTCGCCACGCCTCCCGACCGTTGGCCGGCCGCCCTCGCCGAGTTCGACACGAGCCTCCGCACTCCGCGGCGGCTCAACCCCGGCACGACCGCCGACACGATCGCCGCCACCCTCTATATTCTGTTACGGGACGGGCGGCTGCGGCCCTTCCTTCCCTTTGCCACGCCCCTCTTTCCCGGTTCGGCTCCCCTGTCATGACCGATCGCTACGAGGTCCGGCTACGAAAGGCGACTCACGTCTTCTGCGCCGGCCACTTCATCACGCTCACCGACGACCTCTGCGAACCCGTGCACGGCCACAACTGGACCGTGGGCGTCGATGTCGAGGGCCGGCCCGACCCGCACGGCATGGTGGTCGACTTCATCGCCCTCCGCGACGCGGTGACCGCCATCCTCGCGGGCCTCGATCACAAGATGCTCCTGCCGACCGCCAACCCCTGGCTCACGGTGGCCACCGCACCGGGGCCGTGTGGTGGCGACGAGGTGACGGTCATCTTCAAGAACCGGCGCCGCTGGGTGTTTCCGGCCGACGAGTGCGTGCTCCTCCCGGTGGCCAACACCACCGCGGAGTGGATCGCCCGTTGGATCGGGACCGAACTCGACGCGGCACTTCACTCGAGCGGGCACGCCCCGCCCGCCGCGCTCCGCGTGTCGGTGGACGAATGCCTCGGCCAGTCGGCCGTCTGGGAGCGCATCGGATGACATTGAATCAAAACGCCTTCGATCTCGTGGGGCCGTGGGCGGAGCGGGCCGGGGAGATCGGCGGCGCGTGCCACGACCGCGGCGGGGCGCGGGTGCTCGACTGCGGCGTGAAGCAGCCCGGGGGCGTCGAGGCCGGCCTGCTGATGGCGCGGGCCGCCCTCGGCGGACTCGGCGACGTGGCGGTCGTGCCGGCGGCCGCAGCGGGATCGGCGTTTGCCGGGCTCTGGGTCGACTGCCCGTGGCCTGCCGTCGCGGTCTCGAGCGGCAGTCCGGTGGCGGCCTGCCTGGCAGCGCAATATGCGGGCTGGAAGGTCTCGACTCCCGGCTACTTCGCGATGGCCAGCGGCCCGATCCGCTCCGCAATCGGTCGCGAGGCGATCTTCGACACGATCGGCCTCCGCGAACGCGCCCGTGTCGCGGTCGGTCTTCTTGAGACGTCCAAGCTGCCCCCCGATGAGGTGTGCGCGAAGCTGGCGGCGGATGCGGGCGTCGATCCCGTGCATGTGGTCCTGCTCGTGGCCCGCACGGCCAGCATCGCCGGGAGCCTGCAGGTGGTGGCACGATCGCTCGAGACCGCGCTGCACAAGCTGCACGAGGAGCACTTCGATCTGTCGCGAATCGTGGCTGGCCGCGGCCTCGCGCCCCTTCCGCCAGTGCCCGACGACGACCTCGTCGCGATCGGTCGCACCAACGACGCGATCCTGTATGGCGGGCATGTCGTGCTCGAGGTCACCGGCGACGATGCCAGCCTCGCGGAAATCGGGCCGCGAAGCGTGAGTCGGGCATCGGCGTCGTACGGAGAGCCGTTTCTCGCGCTCTTCGCCCGCGCGGGCCATGATTTCTACGCGCTCGATCCAGCGCTCTTTGCGCCAGCCGTCGTCGAGTTCGTCAACCTCGACACCGGCCGACGACACCGCTTCGGCGGCCTCGCACCGGAGATCGTGGAGCGGTCGTTCACCACGCCCGCAGATGCCCAGGCCGGCCGGCTGGATTCGTGACGCCATGCGGGTCGCGATCCTCGGCGAACCCGGTGGCTGGCATGTCGATCGGCTCTCGGCCGCGCTGCGCCGGCGGGACCATCACGTGGCGGTCATCCGCTGGGCTGAACTGACGGCCGGAGTGGGCCCGGCGGGCGCGTCGTTCGGCCCTGAGGACCTGGCCAACGCCCATGTGATCGTCGTGCGTGGAATGCCCGGCGCCCCGGCAGCGGCCCACCGGCTGGAGGACGTGATCTTCCGGATGGACGCGCTGGGCCACCTGGCCGCCCAGGGCATGCCCGTGATCAACCCACCCCGGGCGCTCGAAATCGCGATCGACAAATATCTCTCGCTGGCGGTCCTCGCGCAGGCGGGCATTCCGATTCCACGGACGGTGGTGGTTCAGGATGCCGCCGCCGCGGTGCGCGGCTGGGATGAGTTGGGCCGCGACTGCGTTGCCAAGCCGATTTTCGGCTCTCGAGGCCGGGGACTCATGCGGGTGACGTCGGCCGACGAGGCAGCCGCGCTCCTGCCGGCGGCAGAGGGGGGCATCGCCTACCTCCAGGAGTTCATCGGTCACCCCGGCTGGGACGTCCGGATTCTGGTCGTGGGGAACCAGACCTTCTCCATGAAGCGGGTGGCCGCCGAAGGCGATTGGCGAACCAATATCTCGCGTGGGGCACGTCCGGAGGCGTTCGAGCCACCGGTGGCCTGGACTGAACTGGCCGTGCGGTCCGCATCGGCCATCGGCGCGACGATCGCGGGGATCGACCTCCTGCCAACGGCCGACGGCCGGCCGCTGGTCGTGGAGGTCAACGGGGTGCCGGCCTGGCACGGCCTCCAGTCGGTCGTGGGAACCGACGTGGCGGCGGCAATGGTCGCGGAAATCGAGCGGTCCGCCGGCCATCGGCCGAGCGGCACCGGGCCGTGAGCCGTTTTTTTGCGGCCGCTACAACCCGGACAGCTGGGAAATGCGACTCAAGAACACTGCCTCGAAACAAGGCAGTGCCCCCACTGCCCGCCGCCCTGGCAGTCGTGCCCAAAAAGAAGCCAGCCTCTGCCGATCGACTGCAAGTCGTTGCTGCGCAAGCACTTCATGCTAGCGCTTGACCGCCGCGTAAGAGTTACCCGTCGCGATCAGGAAACGCCTCCGGGAATCCGGGGGCCGCGACGAGCGACCGGCATCCGCCGCCGCCCACGGACCAGCCGGATAAGGAACCTCTGCCATGCCGATCAAGACGCCTCGCCCACCCAAGGCCGACGCCCATGCCGCCACCGCCGTGCTTCAGGTGGCCGAGCGGCTCCATGCCATGGAGCCGGAGTGGGTGGTCTTCTTCCGAGAGGTGCTCGGAGTGGAAGGGATCGTGCGGCGTACCTTTTCCGACCCCGAAGCCCTGATGCGGTTCGAGTGTACTCCCCAGTATGCCCGGATCCGGGAGATGCTCGACGGCCTCCGGGCGCGTCAGCAGGACGATCAGCCCCAGCGAGAGACACAGCGGGTCGTGACCGTCCGCATGCCCCGCTCGCTCCACGAAACGCTCAAAAGCGAGGCCGGGCAGATGCGGGTGAGCGTCAACACCCTGTGCATCTCCAAACTCATGAAACTGCTCGACGAGCGGGAGGGTCGGGACCTCGGAAGCTCCCGTGACGCTGCCGATCTGGCGTCCGCCGGCGCGGCGGTAACGAAGCGGACTGGAGCGGACCTGTAAGCCGGGTTCTGTCGCCGCCGCGAAATCGCGACGACCGGCGACCATTTCTCTAGGACCCCGATTGCTCGAGGCCTCCAGCAGCCGACCCGGAAGCGGGTGCGAGACGGGCCGCCTCGCGCCGAGGCCGCACCCGAAGGAGCGGCAACGAACTTCTTCCTGCTTGGCCTTGCTCCCGATGGGGTTTGCCGAGCCAGACCGGTCGCCCGGCCTGCTGGTGAGCTCTTACCTCACCGTTTCACCCTTACCTGCGGAGACGGGCTCCGCCGGCGGTTTGCTTTCTGTGGCACTGTCCCTGACCTCGCGGCCGGTGGGCGTTACCCACCATCGTGCCCCGTGGAGCCCGGACTTTCCTCCCGCCATGACACAACGTTGCAGTCGAAACCGCAGGGCATGCCGTGGCCGGCGATCACCCGGTCCACTCCAGTCGCTTCGCTTTCGGATTGTACTCCAACCGTCGTCTTGACCACCAAAAACTGCTGCCGTACCCTCTTTTTTGATGAACGTTCCTTTTCCCTGTTCGCACACTGCGACGCTCCAGGCTGCCCATGTACGGTGAACTCCTTCCGCTCGGCGGCGGCGACCCCATTCCGCTGCTGAAACCGTCGCTCAAGATCGGCCGTCGAGAGAGCGCCGACATCGTCCTGCGGTTTCCCAACGTCTCGGGCATCCACTGCGAACTGACGCTGACCGACGGCTACTGGACCGTGACCGACCTGCGCAGCAGCAACGGCACGAAGGTCAATGGCACGCGGGTCACGGAACAGCGGCTGCAGCCGGGCGACAAACTCGGCATCGCCAAGCACATGTTCGAGATCGCCTACGAGCCCGCCCGCCTGGGGGCCACCGAGGTCATCGAAGAGAAGTCGGTGGCTGACAACATCTTCGGCCGCTCCTTGCTCAGCTCGGCCGGACTGGAGCACCGCGAGACAGACGCGGCAGCATCTCCACCGCCGCGGTCGCGCCGCCAATCGATCTGAGACCTCCGCACTGCATGGCCAAACCCCGCAAGCTCCGTGTCGAGTTCCGCAAGAACCGCTCGACGCGCCGACGCAGCGGGAATCTCACGCGGTCCGTCGGTGCCGACCCGGACAGCGCGGTCGATCACGCCACGTCGGAACGCATCTCCGGCAAGGGCGATCTCACCCGCAAGCGTACCGTGATGGCCCACGGCCTGGCCGACGCGGGCACCGACGGGATGGCCGTCGAGCCGGCTGACGCGACCGCGTGGCGCGGCCAGGTGCTCCACGTGCATGGGCTGGAGAGCGTCGTGCGCGACGCCGCCGGCAGGGAGTTCCGCTGCACGATGCGGCGCATCCTGCGGACCGTGGCGACCGATCAGCGGCATCCGCTCGCGGCGGGTGACTGGGTCCGCGTGGGCGACGAGGGGGCGATCCAGTCGATCGAACCCCGGCGGACTTCGCTCTCGCGCAACAGCCGCGGTCGCCGCCATGTGATCGTGGCCAACGTCGACCAGGTGATGATCGTGGGCAGCGCCGCGCAGCCCGGGCTCAAGCCGGGGCTCATCGACCGGCTGATCGTCGCGGCCGAGACGTCGGGCATCCGGCCGCTGGTGTGCATCAACAAGGTCGATCTCGTCGGCGCCGCGGCGCTCGTGCCGCTGGCTGGTGTGTTCGCGCGGATGGGCTACCCGGTGATCCTCTGCTCGGCAGCCAGCGGTATGGGAATCGTTCGCCTCGCCGCCGAACTGGCCGGCCGCGTCACGGCCGTCGTGGGGCAGAGCGGCGTCGGCAAGTCGTCGCTCATCAACGCGCTCGATCCCACCCTGCGGCTTCACGTCGCGGAGGTCAGTCGTGACAACGAGAAGGGCCGCCATACCACGACGACGGCGCGGCTCCTGCCGCATCGCTTCGGCGGCTGCTTCGTCGATACGCCTGGCGTGCGGCAGTTTCAGCCGTGGCAGCTGGTGCCGGCCGAGGTGCCCAGCGCCTTCCGCGACCTGCGTTCGATCGCCAACCTCTGCCGGTTTCCCGATTGCACGCACGACCACGAGGCGGGCTGCGCCGTCAAGGACGCGGTTGCCGATGGTCTGCTCGACACCAGGCGGTGGGAGAGTTGCCGGCAGTTGGCGATCGGAGATGAACCACGCGAGGAGGAGGAATGAAGGAACGGAGCCGTACGGGTGGGCAGAGCGAGCGGGCCGTGCTCGTGGGCGTGTTCCTCGAGCCGCCGGTCGATCCCGAGCATCCACTCGACGAGCTCGCCGGCCTCGCGGCGACCGCGGGCACGAAGGTGATGGCCGAACTCACGCAGCGGCGCGAGCGGCCCGACCAGACGACCTATCTCGGCAAGGGCAAGGTCGCGGAGCTCGCGGCCCTCGTGGCACGGCACGACGCCGACGTCGTGATCTTCGACAACGACCTGTCGCCGGCACAGACCAGGAATCTCGAACGGACGTTGGAGATCAAGGTCATCGACCGTTCGGAAGTGATCCTCGACATCTTCGCGGCGCGGGCACGTACCTACGAGGCCCGACTCGCGGTCGAACTCGCCCAACTCGAATACTCGCTTCCGCGGCTTAAGCGGATGTGGACACATCTCTCCCGTCTCAAGATGGGCATCGGCATGCGCGGTCCGGGCGAAAAGCAGCTCGAGGTCGACCGCCGGCTCGTCGAAAAACGAATTCACGACCTCAAGGCCGAACTCGCCGAGATCCATGGCCGTCGCGAACGGCAGGTGGCGGCCCGCCACGATCGCATGACAGTCTCGCTCGTCGGCTACACCAACGCGGGCAAAAGCACGCTCCTCAACACGCTCACCGGCGCCGATGAACTGGCCGAGGACAAACTCTTCGCCACGCTCGACACGCGGACCCGGCGGTGGCGGCTGCCAGGCTGGGGGCCGGTGCTGCTCAGCGACACCGTTGGCTTCATCCGCGATCTTCCCCACCGGCTGATCGCGAGCTTCAAGGCGACGCTCGAGGAGACCCGGCAGGCCGATCTTCTGCTCCACGTGGCCGATGCCTCGAGCCCGCTGGTCGACGCGCAGATCGCTGCGGTCCGGGGCGTGCTCGAGGAACTGGGTGTCGAGGAGAAGGACGCGCTGCTCGTGCTCAACAAGGTCGATGCGCTTCCCGACCGAGTCGCTCGGGATCGTCTGCTGGCGCGGTATCCACATGCGATCGCCATCTCCGCTCGATCGGGCGAGGGGCTGGCGGCACTCGCGCAGGCCACGAGCGACTGCCTGGGTCGCGGGTTCCGTGACGTCGACGTCGAGACGGACCCCGGTAACGGCCGCCTCCTCGCCTGGCTCGGCAGGCACGGCGAGGTGCTCTCGCGGCGGTTTACCGACGACCGCGTGGTCGTGCACTGCCGCATCCCGGCGGCGCTTCTCGGCAGGATCGGCAGCGACGAAGCGGTCGTGCAGCCACATCTCCATCCGGCGGGCGGATCCGACCTCGTCGCCGGCCATGATCCACATAATCCCCACGACCAGGCGGCGAACGCCGCTGCACCGCAGTGACGCCATGAGCATCCGCCGCCGACGGCTTGCCGGACAACGGGTGATCGTGACGGGCGCGTCGTCGGGCGTCGGACGGGCGACGGCGCTGGAACTGGCTCGCCGCGGCGCCCATGTCATGGCGACGGCCCGCCGCGCGGACCGGCTGAAAGAGCTTGCCGCGGCCCCAGCCGGCGCCGGCAGCATCATCCACGAGGCGGGGGACATCTGCGATCCGGCCTTCCGGGATCGGCTCGTGGCGACCGCCACGGACCGGCTCGGCGGGCTCGATGGGGTGGTGGCCGCGGCGGGCGGCGGCGCGATCGGCCGGTTTCGCGACCTGACGGCCGAGACGTTCGCGCGGATCATCGACCTCGACCTCGTCGCCCCCGCCGAACTCGTGCGGCGGAGCCTGCCTCATCTCGCCGCGGGTCATGATCCCGTCGTCGTGCTCGTGGGCTCGATCCTCGGCCTGCATCCGCTGCCGCTGCACGGCGACTACTGCGCGGCGAAGGCGGCGCTGCGATCCCTGGCCGGTACGCTACGGATGGAACTCGCCGCCGATGGCATCGAGGTGCTGCTGGTGAACCTGGGGCCGACGGCTTCGGAGTTTTGGGATGCGCTCGTCGTCGGCCAGCGTCCACCCTGGTCGCGAGGCCGGCGGATGCCGGCAGACCGTGCGGCCGCGGCGATCGCCGCTGGAATGGAGCGGCGACACCGGGAGATCACCCCGGGCTGGCAGGCCAAGGGCTTCGCGATCGCGGCCCGATTCCTGCCCGGCTTGATCGACCGTGTCGCCGGCCGACACTTGAGGGCTGCGGTGGATGCCGCCCCCGTGAGGAAGAAGCCGTGAACGACATGGACACCACCAGCAGCCCCGCTCCCGGCGGCCTGTTCGTGATTGCATGCCCGACGTGCTTCGGCCACGTGGCGGCCTCCGCCGGCATGGCCGGGCAACCGGCCTGCTGCCCGCTGTGCGCCGCATCGTTCGTCGTGCCGGTTCCGCAAGCCGCCCCGCCACCGCCTCCCAGGGCCCGCCCCACACCGCAGCCGGTCGCGATTGAAGCGGCTGCAACGCCGCAGGAAGAGCCCCAGCCGACACCTCTGGAGGCGGCGACACCCCCGACCGAGCTCCAGTTCCAAGAGCCCGTCAAGACCGTGGGAAGCGGCGCCAACACGATCGAACTCCGCAGGCTCACCGACGAGGAGCGCCGTATTCGCCGCGGCCGCCGCAACATTCTGCTCCTGCTGGTCGGCGCCGCGATCTTGATGATCATCGTCATGATTTTTGGGACACCGCGGCGCAAGCGCTGACGCCGGCCCGCTACCCATGAACGGCGACCGCGCCGGCTCAACGAGCGCTACTCTCTCGCTCCCTCTCCAACTTTTCGCCGATCGCGAACAGTTCCTCCGCGTCGAGAAACGAGTCATTGGCCGCGAAGATGCGGCCGATCGCCGCCTTGTGGATCTTCATCTTGGTACCGCCCACGCCGAGCGCCCCGTAGACGACTGCCGCCCCCTCCGCACGGGCCTTGTCGCAGGCGGCGATGCCCTCGATGCCAGCTGGAGGCACCGCATTGAGATCGATGAGCACGCGAGCCGACGAGGCCGCTGCACGGCCTGCCGCATCGAGAAGCGTCGCCCCGGCGGCGCCGGCAGCCACGATCACATCGGCCTCGGAAATCACTCTGGCGATCGCGGAGCCGGCGAGGAATCCTCCGTGGTGCTCGACCGCCTCCAGTCGCGACTGATGCGCGGGCAGGCGATCCACGATCCGTCCCACCACCTGATCGGCCTTGGCCTTTGACCGCGAGACCACCGTCACGTGGGCTCCCTGAAGGGCCAGCAGTCGCGCCACCCGCTGGCCGACGGGTCCGGTGCCGCCGAGCACCACCGCCCGACTCGCCGGTGCGGTTCCGTGCGCCAGCGTGACGTGCCGGCCGGCGGCGACCACCGCGGCGCTGGCCGTGGTGTTCGCGCCCGATGGATCGACGAGCACCCCGAGCCGCACCGGCCCGAAAAACGTCTCCCGCACCCGCTGAGCCACCGCCTCGGCCACCGCGACGTCAGAGCCGCCGATGAAGATCGCCGTCGACGCAAGGTCGGCCCCACCGCGGGTGAACATGCCTCCGTGCACGAGCGAGACGACGTTGTCGACGGTCACGCCGCCATGTCTCAGCAGCACGTCGGCCCCGGCATCGACGGCGACCACGGCGTCGAAGGTGCTGGGCTGCGGATCGCAGTCGAGTTGGATGAGGATCTTCTTGAGCATGGATTATTTTACTCCGGCCGCCCTGAGCGCAGCAAAACGCCCGCCAAAGGGCGGGCGCCAGGCAGTCGGGGAAACCCGCGGTTTCCCCGACTGCCGACACCGAACGGGGCCCCCGCGGCCCCGCCGGCCTGAAAACTAGAATCCGCGGAACGGATGCGCGGCCGCTTCCTTGCCGGCGATCATCTCGTCGACGGTCGGCTTGCCCTTCATCGCGTTGGCAATCGCGTCCACGGTCGCCTTGTAGTTGTATTCGTAGATCTTCTTGTCGTCCGCTGCGAGCCAGTGGATGAACACGCCGCACACGATGACGAGATTCTCGGCATCGCTCTTCGGGATCACGCCCGACGCCACGCTGTCGGCGACGGCCTTGGCGACGGCGGCCTGTGCCGGTCCGAACATCTGCACGGCCTGCTTGGCACCCTTGATCGTGACCTTCGTGATCATGACCGTCGCCGGCTTGACGGCGAGGTTCGGAGTGAGCACGGCGAGCAGGTTGGAGTGGCCTTCGCTCTGTCGGGCCAGTGCATTGGCAAACGCCACGCCGACCGGACCGTCCTTGCTGCCGATCAGAAGATCGATGTGGGCAATCTCATTGCCTTCGCCGCTCAAAGCTTCGCCAATAAACATCGACATAAACGACTTCTCCAATAATGGGGCTGCAAAACGAAAACGCGGGAAACGGGCCGAAAGAATACCATGAGGGCGAATTCCAACAAGGATTGCGTGGAGGAGCGGCCCCCGTGGCCGCGCGAATATGCTCGACGGCTGCGGCCGCACCGCTCCGCGTGAGCGCGACGATCGCCTTGTCGTCTCCGTCGTGGGCGCCAGTACCAGGGCGTTCGCCGAGTCGGCCTGCCTCGCCGGCTGGGCCGTGTACGCGGCCGACCTGTTCGGCGACGTCGATCTCCGTCGCGCCGCCGTCCATGTGGTGAGCGCCTCAGTCGGCCTTGGCTATCCGCGCGGACTACCGGCGGCGATCGCCGCCTGGCCCCCGGGACCGTGCGTCTACACCGGTGCGATCGAGAACCATCCCGACATCATCGATGGGCTTGCCCAGAGTCGGCCGGTCGCCGGCTGTTCGGCCGCGACGGTGAGAGCAGTCCGTGATCCTGGCCGCCTCGCCGCCGCGATACGCGCCGCGGGCGGCTCATTTCCCGAGACGTTCGCCGATCCGGCCGGCCTGCCGTGCGACGGCTCGTTCGTGGTCAAGCCGCTCGCGAGCGCGGCCGGACGGGACATCTCGCGGTGGCGCGGCGCCGCGACTTCGCCCGCTGCCGGCCGCGTCTGGCAGCGATTCATCGCCGGCAATCCCTGGTCGGCGGCCTTCGTCGCCGATCCCCAAGGCTGCCGGCTGATCGGCGCGAGTCATCAACTCGTCGGCAGACGGTGGTGTGGCGGCCGTCCGTTCGCCTACTGCGGCTCGGTCGGGGTGCCGCTCGACCATGTCGGCCGCCCGCTCCGCGCGGTGTTCGAGCGGCTGGGCGCGGCGCTGGCCGTGACGTTCGGCCTCGTCGGACTGTTCAACATCGACGTGGTCATCGCTGCCCGCGGTGACGTCTATGTGATCGAGGTAAATCCCCGGCCCACCGCCTCCATGGAGCTCGTGGAACGGGCCACCGGCGAGTCGCTGGCCGCGGCCCATCTCGCCGCGTGCGGATGGGCGAGCCCGCCACTGCGCCGGCCCGCTGCCGGCGGCGGACCGATGATCTGGTCAAAGGCGATCGTGTTCGCCTCCCGCAGTGGAGATGACGTCGTGATCCCACCAGACCGGCTCGAGACGGCGACAGCGGCCTGGTCAGACGCCGACGGGATGTCGGCGATCGCCGACATACAGCACCACGACAGTCGGATCCCGCCGGGTGCGCCGATCCTCACGGTCTTCGCCCGCGCGGAGACCGCGGAGCATTCGCTCGCGATCCTGCGGCAACGCGTCACCCTGCTCCGGCAACTCGTCGCCGGCATCCCGTAGCGCAACCCTCCGCTTCGAGCATGTGACCGGCAGTGAACCAATCAGGCACTGTCTCGATGCGACCCGTATACCCCGCGCTCGCGCTTGGGGCTTCCATGCAGAGAACCCCGGCTCAGCATCTCAATGCGGACGCGAGGGGTTGCCCGTGGCCCGAGAGCCGGGCTCGGCGGCCAGCGAAGCCAGGATGGCGAAGCGCAGCCGGCGTGCAGAGAGCGGAGGGCAAGGATGCCCGGAGCGAACGTCCGGCTCTCGGGCCACGGGCAACCCCGAGCCGGTGATCCACCAACGTCGGATGCGCTCTAGCCAGCCAGCCGTCGCTGCGGCGGCGCCATGACACCCGCCTCGAGGGCGTACTGCATCATGTAGGCGTCCTCGGTCGAGTCCTGATAGAAATCCTTGAGCACCGAGGTCGCGCGGAAGCCCAGCGATCTGAAGAAGAGCTGCGCCGGCAGGTTCGTCTCCCGGACCTCCAGCACGATGCGGCCGCGGCGGTCGGGCGTCAGCTTGCCGACGAGTTTTTCCATCATCTGGGTGCCGATGCCCAGCCGGCGGTGCGATCTCGTCACGGCGAAGTTCAGCATGTGCAGCCGCGAGCGGTGCAGTTCGTAGATCATGAAGGCGACGACAGAGTCGGCGAGTTCCGCGACCATGCCGATGCAGTTTCGCTGCCGGAGGCAGCGGGTGAAATCCTCCTCCGACCAGGGAAACTCGAAGGCCTGCTGCTCGATTCCGATCACCTCGGACATGTCCCGGCGGATCATCCAGCGGACGTGAATGCCGAGGCCGTTGTTGAAAATCGCCGTCACGGTGATTCGCTCCGTGGTTCTGTCGCGAGGTCGGTAGTGGACGCCGAGATCACCCGGCGCGGGGGCGGACGGTAACAGGCCGCGGATGGCCGGGCAAGCGCGTTCGCTGGGACATTTGATGAGTGCGTCGCAAAATCGTGGGCCCAGCCGGGCCGAAAGCACCCTTGACCCGCGCCGCGGCGGCCACCTACTTTCCCGGTCCGGTTTCACCGGTTGTGCGCGGCCGCCGGCTGCGCATCCGAACCGTCCTCGGACCACTCATCCGTCATGTGCGATCGACGCCAACCGACACCGTGGCTGCGATGGTCGTCCACGGCGATGCCCGTTCTCGCGATCGCCGCCGTTCTCTTGATTGGCTGCGCCGGACCGGCGATCCGCAGCCAGAGCCCCGAGATCGAGGCGCTCGCTCATCTCGAGGCCGATACCAGACTCGTCGGCGATTACACGGCGCCCTGGGGACTCAACGCAAAACGGATCGAGCGGCCCGCCCTGGTCACGGGACTGGCTGACACCGGCAGCGATCCGCCGCCGGGACCACAACGGCAGACGCTGCTGGCCGACATGCAGGCGCGGGGTGTCGTCGAGCCGTCCGCGCTGCTTGCCTCTCCCTCGACATCACTGACATGGGTGCACGGCTATCTGCCCCCCGGCGTTCGCAAGGGTGACCGCTTCGACATCTACGTGGAAGTGCCGGCCGACAACGACACCGTGAGCCTCGCCGGCGGCTGGCTGATGGAGACGCGACTGGCGGAGATGGCCGTCATAGGCAATACGATCCGTGACGGCCACGAACTGGGGATCGCCGCCGGGCCGCTGCTCGTCGATCCGGTGTCGGGTGGCACGCTCGACTCCAAGTCCAAGATCCGCGCCCGGGTACCTGGCGGGGGCGTCTCCCTGCGGGATCGCGACATGGGCCTCGTGCTCGCCGCCGACCACCGCTCCTTCGCGATGTCCAAGCGGCTGGGCGACTGGATCAACCGTCGTTTTCACGCGGTGATCAAGGGCGTCAAACGGGGCGTCGCGAATCCTCAGACCGACCGCTACATCGCCCTCGAGGTGCCACCCATCTACCGTCACAACCTCGGCCGCTACATCCGCGTGGTCCAGAGTATCGCGGTGATCGAGCCGCCCGGAGGTCGACACGCCCGGCTGCAACTCCTCGAGCGGCAGCTGACCGACCCGGTGACCGCGCCCACCGCCGCCCTGCGGCTCGAGGCGATCGGCAAAGAAGCGATCCCCACGCTTCGCAAGGCGCTTGAGTCGTCGGATGGTGAGATCCGCTTCGCGGCCGCCGAGGCGCTCGCGTATCTCGGTGAGTCGGTGGCGGCTCCCCAACTCGCCGAGGCGGCGACGAGCCTCCGGAGCGCGCGGCCCGCGGCCCTTGCGGCCCTGACCGTGCTCGACGACGCCAATGGCGTGGACGCGCTGCAGACGCTGCTCGCCAGCCGCAGCGCCGAGACTCGTTACGGCGCGTTCCGTGCCCTCTGGAGAATGGACCCCGACCTGCCACTCGTCCGCGGTGAACGGCTCGGCGACGCCTGCTCGATGCACGTCCTCGACGTCGAAGGCCCGCCACTCGTGCATGCCACTCGGAGCATCCGGCCCGAGTTCGTGTTCTTCGGTACCGCGCACCCGGTGGCAGACGGCCTACGGGCGGAAGCCGGCACATCGATCGTCGTCGTCGTCGACGGAGGCACGGCCACGGTGAGCCGGTTCGTGCCTGGGCAGTCCGACCAGCAGACCGAAGTGAACGCAGGGGCTGATTCGATCGTCCGGGCGATCATCGAGCTCGGCGGGACTTATGCCGATGCCGTGCAGTTCCTCCAGCAGGCAAGCGCCGGAAGAGGACTCGCGAGCCGTTTGGCCTTCGACAGCCTGCCCGACGAACTCGACGGCCGACCGACGATCCACCAGGAGGCGTCAGCCCGCACCCGCGACATCCCGGAGGTCGCCGACGATCCACCGGCGGCGGACGACGACGAGCGCGGTGCCGACGATTCCGCATGACGCGGCTCAGGGCGCTGGAACTCTTCGGTTTCAAGAGCTTCGCTGACCGCACGCGGTTCGAGTTTCCGCCGGGCATCACCGTCGTGGTGGGGCCCAACGGCTCAGGCAAGTCGAATGTCGTCGATGCGATCAAGTGGGTGCTTGGCGAACAATCTGTCCGCAGCCTCCGCGGCAAGGAGATGACCGACGTCATCTTCGCCGGTTCGGCCGGACGGAAGCCGCTCAATATGGCCGAGGTGTCGCTCGTCTTCGACAACACGGCACGTCAACTCCCCAGGCAAGGCGAGGAGGTGCGAATCTCCAGGCGGGTGTACCGCAACGGTGAGAGCGAATACCTCGTCAACGGCGAACCATCCCGGCTCCGTGACCTTCGCGAACTCTTCTCCGGCACGGGGGCGGCGACCGAGGCTTATAGCGTCATCGAGCAAGGCCGCGTCGACGCGCTTCTCGTGGCCTCCGGCCGCGACCGTCGGGCGGTGTTCGAGGAGGCGGCGGGGATCACGAGGTTTCGTACCCGTCGGGGGGAAGCGCTGCGACGGCTGGAGCGGGCAGAGCAAAACCGACAGCGGCTGGCCGACATCGTCGGTGAGGTGGCCAGCCGCCTCGAGACCGTTCGCCACCAGGCGGCCCGGGCGCGCCGCTGGAAGACGATGCAGGATCGGCTTCGCACGTTTCGAGTCGCCGCCGCGAGCCGCGACCTGTGCGGCGTCGACACCGCCATTGGGGAGATCGAGGCGGCCCTCGCCGACGCCCGATCGGCACTTCAGGAAAATGAGACGCGTGCCGTCACAGCCACATCCGAGGCAGCCGCGGTCGACGCGACCGCCGAAACGCTCCAGCCGAAGCTCGCGACCACCCGTTCGCTGGCAGCCGCTGACATCCAGCGGCTGGCGGCCGCCGAGGCGACCGCGGGGCTGCAACGCGGCCGACGTGCGGAGTTCGACGCGGATCTCGACCGGGCGACGACGGGTGTCGCCACTGCAGTTGACCTCGAACGCGAGGCGGCGACGCTGCTGGCATCGTCCCATCGGGCGGCCGCCGCCGTGGCCGCCACGCTCGCCGATCTGGAACGCCGACTCTCAGTCTGCGAGTCCGCAGCGGCCGGCACCCACGACGATGCCGCCACGGCGCGGATGTCGCTTGCGGCCGC
>JAIOPD010000124.1 GCA_021414115.1 Planctomycetia bacterium | reverse complement strand
TCAACACGGTCGCGGCGCGTCTACCCGTCGCTGGCGCTCCGGGCTTCCCAATCGAAAACCCGCGAGGGGCTGCCCGTGCCCCGAGAACCGGCGTATGCCGACCAGCGAAGCCAGGATGGCGAAGCGCAGGCGGCATCCGAGTGAGCGGAGGGCAGGGATGCCCGCAGCGAACGTCCGGCTCCCGGGGCACGGGCAGCCCCGACTCACCACTCGGGCCCCCATCAAGCGATCCACCCAAGAGCGTCCCACCGAAGTCGGATGCCGTCTAACGCGGTTGTTTCGGCCGCCGCGGCACGAACCAGCGGCCCGCCCGGCTGGCCAACAGCGCCGGCAGCACCACCAGGTCGCCGACGAGTGCCGTGGCCACCAGCAGCGAAAGCATCCACGCAAACCGTCGCGTCGGCGCGAACGAACTGCCGGCAAACGCCAGGATCCCCAGCCCGCAGACGATCGCGCTTTGCACGAGCGCCGATGCCGAGTGCCGAAAGGCGTCGTGAACGGCGGCGACCCGCGTCGCGGTCGCTTCCGTGGCATCACTCGACGAGCCTCCGTCGCGCGACAGCCCACGGCGGAAAAACGTGAGGAAGTGAAATGTGCCGTCAACCGCCATGCCCAGTGCGACGGAGGCCGTCATCACGCTGCCAATGTCGAGCGCCAGACGCGTCCAGCCGAGCAGCCCGAACAGCAGCACCATCGGAAACACGTTGGGGATCATGGCGATGAGCCCGGCCACGACACTCCTCTCGACGACCATCATGACCAGCGAGATCACGACACAGGCCGAGAGAAAACTCGTGAACAGGTCGTGCAGGAGCGTCTTCTGGATCGCGTTGATCAGCGGCATCACGCCGGTGCAGTCGGCGGCGAGCCCGTGAGCCGCCCCGCCGTGGGCAGCGACGATCGGCGCCACACGGCTCCGCACCGCGTCGAGGAAATCACCGTAGTCGATGCCGGCCAACGCCGACGTGCGGGCCGTCACCCGCCAGAGCTGCTCGCTTCCCGTGTCGCGGATGATCCGCATGTCGGTGAGGCCGGCGAGATTCGATTCGAGCTTTCGGGCGACAATCGCCTTTCGCGCGGCCCCACGCGAGCCGGAGGTCGGCGCGAGGTCGGGAAGGAACGTCGCGGCCGAAAGCACGCCGCTCACCTTCGGAACTTCGCGAAGCGCCGCCTCCACCTCCCGCGTGATGTCGAGTCGCTCGGCGGGTCGGATGTCGGAGTCGGCGCCGAACCGCAGCACCACCTCCACGGGCGCGAGCGGCCCGATCTCCCCCTCCAGCCAGCGATAATCGCGAATCACCCGGCTCTCTGGCGTGAACAACGTGTCGATCGCGACCGACGTGCGGATGCCCGGCACGCCAAACACGGCGGCGAGCATGGCGACCGCGGCCACGAAGATGATCGGGCCGGCGGCCCGCACGACACCGGACGCAAACCCCGCCGAGCTCGCACTCGACTCCACGTGGTGCCCGGCGCCTCGGCGGATCGGCCACCGCGAGAAGACACCCGGCACGACGAGAAACAGGACCGCGAGTGTGGCGGCCACGCCGATCGCGGAATGAAATCCGAACACCCGGATCGGCTCGAGTTCGCTGACCACGAGCGACGCAAGCCCCAGCGCGGTCGTGCCGGCGGAGAGGGTGCACGGCAACCACCCGAGCGCGATGGCCCGCCACGCCGTCCCCCGGTCGTTTCCCTGCTGGGAGGCCTCGACGAGGTAGTTGACCAGATGAATCCCCCCCGACACGCCGAGCGTGAGCACCAGCAGCGGCATCACGATCAGCACGGGATTCATCCGGTCGCCGCAGATCCGCAGCGAGACGAAGCACAGGCCGACGCAGACCAGTGCCAGCAGGAACACCAGCAGGGCGTACCGCATCGACCGTAGCGACCACCATGTGAGGAGAAAAATCGCGAGCGCCGCCGGGCCGCCATACACATGCAGGCTTTCGGCGCTGGCCTCGTCGACCGTGACATTGTCCACGACGGATCCGGCGAGGTGCAGGTCGTCGGCTGCGGTCGTGGCCGTGCGGAGGAGCGTGTCGCGAATCCACGCCGTCGCCAGTCTGCGGTCGGTGAGGCCCGCCCTCGTCAGGGCGATCACGAGGCAGGTCTGCTTGCCGTCCGGGCCCACCAGCACGCCCGTGAGCCGTTCAATCGCGGCGTCGCGGTCGAGCGACAGCGGGGCCGAGGTGAGCCGCTCGAGTGCCGTCGTGCCGGCCACCACCGACTCGAACCACGGTTCGCCGTCGCCGCTCCGCGGAGCGCTCGGTCCCGTGGCCGCATCGATGAAGCGATCGATCGCAGGAGAGCCGAGTGTGCATTCCGGCCACGAGGCCACCACCACGTCACCGCTCTCGAACTCTCGACAAAACTGCCCGTAGGCCTGGCGGGGCGGAAACGTCTCCGGAACCCACTCGATCGGCGTCGTCGAATCGAGCCCGAGAATCTCGACGGCGGAGCGCACGATCCACGGGCTGCACGCCGCGAGTGCGAGAAGCGTGGCGATGCTCACGGCGAAGAGCGCGGAGTCTGCACTGCCGACGCGACGCCCTGGCGCTTGGTAGCTACTGGCGTCGGGCTTCAGGTGTGACACGTCTTGAACAGCCTCACACCCGCGGAATCTCGTACCCCGCCCGCGGCGTTCTGGCGGCGAAGGCGGCGGCCTGCTCGTCTCCCACGATTTTCTCGGCGGCCGGATCCCAGGTGATCGTGCGGCCGAGCCGCGCGGCGATCGCCGCGAGGTGGCAGGTGTTCATCGCCATGACGTGGCTGAAGACATCGGACACCGGCAGGCCGCCCTCGCGGATGCAGCGGTAGAAGTTTTGCTTGTGCCCCTCGAAGGGCTTGCCCTTGTAGAGCGCGACCACATCGGCATCGGTGAACTGGTCCTTGTCCCAGCCCTCTTCGATCGGCGTGCCGGTGATCTTCTCACGATTGACGAACATCCGTCCCTTCGCGCCCTCGAAGAGAACGCCGTTGTCGCTGCGGCTGGTAACGACCATCTCCACGCCACTGGGAAACGTGCAGTTCACCGCGAAGTCGTGCGACGTGTTGTAGCGGTCGTCCACGGTCGGATAGCCGTCCTTGAAGGGCACGGGATGCTTGGCATCGGTGCCGTCGACCTTCGTCGGGCCCTTGCCCTTCGTGTCCTCCTTGAGCGCCCATTGGGCGATGTCGACATGGTGGGCGCCCCAGTCGGTGAACTTGCCGCCCGAGTATTCGTACCACCACCGAAACTCGTAGTGGCACCGCTTGGCGCGGTAGTCCACCTTCGGGGCCTGGCCGAGCCACATCTCCCAATCGAGTTCCTTGGGCGGCTGCTCGACCGGGAACGGGCCGCCGGTCGGGCTGCCGTTGATGCCGACGGTGACCTTCTTGATGTCGCCGAGCAGGCCCTTGTGGACCATGTTGACGGCCCGCAGAAACAGGTTTTTCTGGCTCCGCTGCTGCGTGCCGATAAAGAACTGGAGATTGGGAAACTTCTCGGCCGCGGCCCGGGCGAGCTGGTTTTCCTCGAGCGTGAGCGAGAGCGGCTTCTGGCAGAAGACGTGCTTGCCGGCCTGGAGGGCCTCGATCGCAATCTTCACATGCCACGGGTCGGTGGTCACGATGCTGACGACGTCGATGTCTTTCCGCTCGAGCACACGCCGGTAGTCGCGATACGAGTCGGCCTTGCCCTTGCCGATCGTTTCGTCGTTCCGCGCCCGCTCGGCATGCCGGTCGTCCACGTCGCAGACGGCGAGGATGTCGCCAAACCCCGCATGCCCCTTCGCATCGCCCGTCCCCATCGAACCGACGCCGATGCAGCCGATCCCGGGCCGGTCGTTGGCCGATTCGTTGGCGAACGCTTTCGCGGTCGTGAACGCGGGGACGCAGCCGCTCGTCACGGCCACAGCGCCCCCGAGGGACGCGCCGGCTGAAGTGGACAGAAATCCACGACGCGTCGTGCTGCCGGCCATAGAAGAACGTCCTGAGCAGGGGTGAACTGAACGGGCCTTGCAATTTAACCGCCTCCACCGGCACCGCCAAGGCGAAACCGAGGGGGCCCGCCGGAAGCGGGGCCCGGGGATCAGCCTTGGGGCCGCACCCAGATGTTGCGGTAGCGGACCGGATTGCCGTGGTTCTGCAGATGGAGCGGGCCGGAAGCCCCCTCCTCCTTTCGTGGCCCGCCCGGCGTGATCTTCGGCACGGCGACGTCTTCCTGAATGACCACGCCGTTGTGCCGGACCGTCATCCGGGCGTCGGCCACCTTCTTGCCGGCTTCGAACCTCGGCGCCGTGACGTCGATGTCGTAGGTCTGCCATGCGAGCGGCGGCAGGCACATGTTCACGCTCGGCGCCTGCACCGAATAGACACCGCCGCATTCGTTGTTGCGGCCTTCGAGTCCGAAGCTGTCGAGCATCTGCACCTCGTAGCAGCCCATGAAGTAGGCGCCGCTGTTGCCGCGAGACTGCCCGCGAGCCTCCGGCTGGTAGGGGAGCCGAAACTCGATGTGCCAATGGGCGTCGCCGTAGGCGTCTTTCGTGGTCACACCTTCCATGAGCAAGCCGTCGTCGCTGATCCGAAGCGCGTCGAGCGTCTGGGCCTCGTCCACCGGACCCGGGCCGTCGAAGATCACGACCGCGTCGGCGGGGGGCTTTTCGCCGAGCGTCGGGCTTTCCCGCACGACTTTGGGCAGCGTGGCGACGGCCGTGCCGGCGTCGTCGAGCGCCACGAGGCGGCCGTCGCGGATCTCGCCTTTTCGGGCAAGGCCGCCCCAGTTGACGCCCTCGAGGGCCACGCGCGCCTGGGCTCCCTCTCCTTCGCGTCTGCCCTTGCCGACGATCTTGTCGGGCGGCGTCCAGCCGGCGCCGGGCAGGCCGCCCGGATACGCGATGGCGTCGAACGCACCGTTACCCAGCGCAATCACCTGCACCCCGATCTTCAGCGGCTGGCCATCGCGAGTGACCTCGCCGACATACTCACCCTGGAATGCGAAATCGGCATCCGCCTGGGCGGGATCCGTCTGGGCCGGGTTGCCGGTGCCCGCTGCGCTCGTGACCGCAGACCATCCAATCGCGATGATGACGAACGAGACCCTCAGCCGCAGAAACGTCATGAAACACCTCGGGGAGTGACTCTGTGGACAGTGCGATCGTGCGGGCGGCATCCTACCGCAATCGCTGCCCAGCGGCCTACGAGCCCGCGTTCCGCATGCGGTCTCTGATCGCGGCGACCGATCCGGCCACCGTGGCCGGATCGGAACCGACGCCCACCGCGGCCACCCGCACCAGCGTACCGTCGCCGGCAACCTCGTCGTCTGCGATCGGCTCATGCACGGCCAACTGCCGCCGGACGACCTCGACCGAGGCATCCGATGGATCGCCGCCCCCGGCCTCGCGTGCTGCCACGCGGGCCAGCATCACCTCGGCCGGCAGGTCGAACGCGATCCAGAGAACCGCCACGCCTCGATCGGCCGCGACCCGCGCGAGGAGATCCCGTTGCCATCGCCGCGTGCAGGCGGCATCGACCACCACGCTCGAGCCGGCATCGAGCAGCATGCCGGCCAGCGACGCGAGCCGCTCGTACACTCGGCGGGTGGAGGACTCGCCGTAGAGTGCCGCCGTCCCACCCGCGCCGGGCCGCTCGGTGGGCCGCATCCCCGCGAGCCGCTTCCGCTCCACGTCACTGCGAATCCGGACGGCGGGCAGCCGGCCCACGAGTTCGGCCGCCACGCTCGACTTGCCGCTGCCCGACACCCCGCTCATGATCGCCATCACCGGGGTTCTCGTGACGGTGAGCCGTTCCGCGAGGTCGAGATAGCGCAGAGCCTCTGCTCGAGACTCCGCATGCCCCTGTCCGCCGCGGAGCGCGGCGATCGAGGCCCGCACGATCGCGCGGTAGGTCTCGTAGACGGGCAGCACCGCGAGCGCGGCATGATCGTCCGCCGCCTCGACCCAGCTGCTCACGACCTGCGCCGCGAGGTCGGGGCAGCCCCGGGACTCGAGATCCATGACCAGGAACGCGACGTCGTTGGCGACGTCGATCCAGCGCAGGTTGTCGCTGAACTCGATCGCGTCGAAGGCCGTCATCCGTCCTTCATGGAGCACGATGTTCGCCAGATGGAGGTCACCATGACACTCGCGGACGCGACCCGCGGCCTGGCGGACCAGCAGCAGCGAAGCGGCCGCAGCCAGCCTTTCTCGCAGCCAGGCTTCGATCAGCTCGACCCGCGTCGCAGCCTCGGGAAGCTCGGTGCGAATGGTCGCGAGGTTGACGGTGGCGGCGGCCAGCACCGACTCCGCGGTGCCCCACGGGTCCCCGTGCCGTGCCATCGGCAGCCGCTCCTCCACGTTCGCGATCGCCTCGCCGAGCAGACGGCACTCGGCGGATGAGAGCCGTCCGGCCGCGAACCGGTTGTCGAGCCGGTCGGCCTCGTCGAACTGCACGAGTTTGACGGCCCACTCGATCGGCTCTCCGACGCCGCCGACCCGCGGATGCTCCGGCGTGCCCGTGATCGGCGCGGCGGCCACGTAGAGTTCCGGAGCGAAGCGGCTGCTGACGCGGACCTCCCCTTCGCAGGAGCGTCTCCGCAGGTCGAGCGTGCCGTAGTCGACGAAGCCGAAACGGACCGGCTTCTTGAGCTTGTAGGCGAAGGGCCCGGTGAGGATCACCCACGAGATGTGCGTCTCGACCAGGCGGATCGACGCCGTCGGATGCGAATAGGCGGCGGGATCGAGCAGCCGGTCGATCAGCAGGGGCGGACGAAAGCACTGCGGCTCAGGGGGCGGAACCATGCCGGAAGTCTACGCGGCCGGGCCTCCCGGCTTTCGGCCCGCAGCCTTCCCGCACCCAAACTCTCCTTGCCCGCCACCCGGGTCATGCACCACAATCCCGGGCTTCCTTCCGCCGCGCCATTTCCTCCACCGCCGCCCCACCATGAGTGTCTTCGTCTTCGGGCACCGCAATCCCGACACCGACGCGATCTGCTCCGCGATCGCCTACGCCGACCTCCTCCAGCAGACGACGCGACCCGACGCCGTCGCCGCCTGCTGCGGCCCGCCCAACAAGCGGACGGAGTATGTGCTCGAACGGTCGGGCCTCGCGCCGCCGCGGATCATCATGGACGTGCGACCCTCGGCGGAGGATCTCTGCCGACGCGACGTCGTGACCGCCTCCTTCGGCGAATCGTTCCACGAGGTCTACCAACGAATGCAGGCCGCCGACCTGCGGGCCCTGCCCGTCATCGACGGCGACCGACAGGTGGTGGGCGTGCTCTCGGTGCTCGACGTGATGGGGCTCTTCTTTCACAACGAGCACGACCCGGTCAAATCGCGGACCGTGGCAACCTGCCTGGGGAAGATTCACGACGTGCTCGGCGGCGGCTTCCAAAACCTGGTCGATCCCGGCCGGAAAGACGAACTCATGGTGATGGTCGGCGCGATGAGCGCCGAGGGCTTCACCGACAGGATGAGGAAATTTCCCGCGGAGCGGCTCGTCGTGGTCTGCGGTGACCGGCCCTCGATCCATCTGCCGGCGATCGAGCATGGCGTGCGTGTGCTGGTGGTGACCGGCGGCTTCACGCTTTCGTCCGGACTGATGGAGCTGGCGAAGATTCGTGGCGTGTCGGTGATCATCAGCCCGTTCGACACGATCAACACGGTGCTGCGGATCCGTTCGGCCCAGTTCATCGACCCCGTCGTCAACCGCGACTTCGTCACGATCGAGGGCAAGGCCAGCCTCGCCGAGGCCCGGAGCATCGTCGAGCGGTCGTCGCAGCCGGTCTTCCCGGTCGTGGGCGACGACGGCCGACTGCTGGGCTACTCGTTCAAGACCGACATCATCAACCCGCCGAAGCCCCGCCTCGTGCTGGTCGACCACAACGAACTCGCGCAGGCGGTCAGCGGCGCGGAAGACGCGGAGATCGTCGAGGTGCTCGACCACCACCGGCTCGGCGGTGGCCTCAAATCGACCCAGCCCATTCGCTTCATCAACGAGCCCGTCGGCTCGACCTGCACCCTCGTGGCGCGGCAGTTCCGGGCCGCGGGCCTGACACCCCGGCCCGAGATCGCGCTCTGCATGGCCTCGGGAATCATCTCCGACACGCTCTTTCTCAGGTCGCCGACCACCACCGACACCGACCGGCAGGTGCTCGGCTGGCTCCGCGACCTCTGCCTCGTCGACCTCGACGCGTATGCCCAGGAGTTTTTCGAGATTGGCTCGGCGCTGCGGTCGAAGCCGCCGGCCGGGGTGATCGCCGAGGACTGCAAGGAGTTTACGGAGCATGGGGTGCGGTTCTCGATCTCGCAGATCGAGGAGACCGGCTTCGATCTCTTCTGGGAACGGAAAGACGAACTCCGCGCGGCGCTCGAGGAT
The DNA here is from genome assembly GCA_021414115.1 of Planctomycetia bacterium. GTDB lineage: Bacteria > Planctomycetota > Planctomycetia > Pirellulales > UBA1268 > QWPN01. The sequence goes on along the minus strand of JAIOPD010000124.1, from coordinate 2,170 downwards.
TTCGCGAAAGGGCACCGGCTCGACTTCTCGGCGCTGCTCGTCACCGACGTCGTCAGCCAGGGCTCGCTGCTCCTGCTGTCCCACGAGTCGGAGGCCTGGGAGGACATCAACTACCCGCGACTCGACCGCGGGCTCTACGAACTGCGAAACGTGGTCAGCCGCAAGAAGCAGCTCTTGCCGCTCCTCGCGCAGATCATCACCCCGGCGACTGCGTAGGGGCAAGGCGTCGCCTCGGGTGCTGGAGAAGCCCGGAGCGCGAGCGACGGGTAAGCGGGTGGCGCCCGTGATGGTCGTGCGGAGCGGGTTGAGGTGGAGCCCGTATACCCCGCGCTTGCGCTTGGGGCTTCCTGACGGGGGCGGCCCATGTGTCTCGGACTCCGGGTGCGATGACTTTGTGCAGGGATTCGCCCGCGGTTCTCGGCATCGCTAGAATCTCTCGCCCGTAGGACGGCGAGGGTTCACCGGCATGCACGCCCACCGCGTATGCCAGGCACCTCGATGCAGCCCGCCCCGCTCGACCGGATCGCATTCGTCGGCAACCACGTTCCGCGTCGCTGCGGCCTGGCGACGTTCACCCGCGATCTCCGCTGCGCCGTCGCGGAGCGCCTGCCCGAAGCCGACTGCCTGGTCGTGTCGATGAACGACCGTGGTCAGTCGTACGACTATCCGGCCGAAGTGCGCTTTGCCTGCGACGACGGCGACTCGGCCGCCTACCGTCGGGCCGCCGCGTTTCTCAATCTCACCAACGTCGACGTGGTGTCGCTGCAGCACGAATACGGCATCTTCGGCGGGACGGCCGGGGGACTCGTGCTCGACCTGCTCCGCGACCTGCGAATGCCCGTCCACACGACGCTCCATACGGTGCTCGCCCGCCCGTCGGCCGACCAGCGGCGGGTGATGGACGAGGTGCTTCATCTCTCGGCCCGCGTGGCCGTGATGACCGAGCGCGGCCGGGAACTCCTTCGCTCGATGCACGGCGTCGCCGACGAGCGAATCGACGTGATCCCCCACGGCATCCCCGACATGGAGTTTGCCGACCCCAACTTTCACAAGGACCGCTTCGGCATCGAAGGATCGGATGTGCTGCTCACGTTCGGCCTGCTGTCGCCCAGTAAGGGCATCGAGCACGTGATCGCCGCCCTGCCGGAGATCGTCGCCCAACATCCCCGCGCGACCTACCTCGTGGTCGGCGCCACCCATCCGCATCTAATCCGCGAGCAGGGAGAGCGCTACCGCAACTCACTCATGCGGATGGCCGACGAACTCGGGGTGGCGCGGCACGTCGTCTTCCACGACCGCTACGTCGACATGCCGGAACTGCTCGCCTTCATCGGCGCGGCCGACATCTACATCACGCCCTATCTCGGCGAGGATCAGATCACGTCGGGCACGCTGGCCTATGCGTTCGGCTGCGGCAAGGCGGTGCTTTCGACACCCTACTGGCACGCCCGAGAACTGCTGGCCGACGGCCGCGGGGTGCTCGTGCCTTTTCGCGATCCCGCGGCGATCGCCCGCGAGGTCTCGAGCCTGCTGGCCGACGGCGCCCGGCGGCACGCGATGCGGAAGCGGGCCTGGCTGCTCGGCCGCGACATGGTCTGGAGCCGCGTCGCCGATCGCTATGCCGAGGCGTTCGGCAAGACGAGGCTCGCGACGCTGGTGAAGCCCCGCCGCAGAACGGCGGACCGCCTCACCACGCTTCCCCGCCGCCGACTCCCCACGATCGTGCTCGACCACCTCTGGCGGCTCACCGACGCGACCGGCCTGCTGCAGCACGCGACGTATGACATCCCGGCGCGGGTCGAGGGCTACTGCACCGACGACAACGCCCGCGCGCTCACGCTCATGGTGCTGCTCGAGGATCTGGGGCTCGAGTCGCGACAGACGTCCCGAGCCGCCGCCACCTACGCGTCGTTCCTGGGCCATGCCTTCGACCCGGCCTCCGGCCGCTTCCGAAACCTGATGGATTACGACCGTCGCTGGCTCGACGACGCGGGCTCGGACGACTGCCTCGGCCGGGCGATCGTAGCGATTGGCACCTGCATCGGACGGTCACGGCACGAGGGACTGCAGCGGTTCGCCATGCGGTTCTTCGAGCCCGCGGTGCGGGCGGTGCTCGCGACCACGAGCCCGCGAGGCTGGGCGCTGGCGATCATCGGCCTCCAGGAATACC
>JAIOPD010000027.1 GCA_021414115.1 Planctomycetia bacterium | reverse complement strand
CTCGGGCCCACGACGCTCTACGCCGTCGCAGCCACGACGGCGGCGAGCGTCTCGACGGTGCGGACGATCTGCTCCTCCGTGTGCTCGCACGTCAGGAAAAACCGCACGCGGGCGGCCGACTCGCGCACGGCCGGATAGAGGATCGGTCGCGCGTTGATCCCGCGCGCCAGCAGCATCTGCGAGACCAGCATCGCCCGGGCCGAACTTCCGAGGATCACCGGAATCACCGGCGTGTCGCTGCTCGTGCCGGTGTCGAGGCCGGCGTCGTTGGCCAGCCGGAGAAAAAGTTCGGACCGCTCGCGGAGCCGGGCCAGCCGCCACGGCTCACGCCGGATGACCCGCACCGCCTCGAGCGCCGCGGCGGCGTTCGGCGGCGAACAGGCGGTGGAAAACACAAAGGCGGGCGTGGTGAAACCCAGATAGCGGATCAGCCGCTCGGGTCCGGCAAGGTAGCCCCCCTGGGCCCCCAGCGCCTTGCTGATGGTGCCCATCCAGAGATCGCCCTCGCGGGCGTCGACACCGAAGAAGTCGCAGATCCCGCGGCCCTCGGGGCCCATCGTGCCGATCGAGTGGGCCTCGTCGACGTAGAGCAGCGCGTTGTGCTTCCGCTTCACCTCGAGAAACCTCGGCAGATCGGGGTAGTCGCCGTCCATGCTGTAGACGCCCTCGATCGCGACCACGACCCGGCGATACTGCGACCGCAGATCACCGAGCAGGCTGTCGAGTTGCTGGTAGTCGTTGTGCCGGAACGACCGCTTGCCAGCTTTCGAGAGCGCCGCGCCCTGCACGATGCTGTTGTGGGCGAGTTCGTCGTGGAGGATGAGGTCGCCAGCCCCGAAGAGATGGTTGAAGACGGAGGCGTTGGTGCCGTAGCCACAGGGAAACATCACCGCCCGCTCGGTGCCGATGAAGTCGGCGAGTTCGGCATCGAGGGAGTCGAGGATCGTGTTGTTGCCGCCGACCATCCGGCTGGCCGAGGCGCTGCAGCCGAAGCGATCGATGGCGTCCTTGGCCGCATGCCTGACATCGGGATGCCCGGCGAGACCGAGGTAGTCGAAACTCGTGAACGAGATCGTGTCGCGGCCACCAAGGGTGGCGACACGGCCGTCGACCGCCTCGTTGGCAAGCAGGAACGGATTTTCGAGGCCGGCCGCCTCGAGACCGACGAGCCGTTCCTCGAGCGCGTCGCACTCGGGCCAGTCGGATTCCGTCCCGGTGACGGCCTGGGCCGGGGAGGGCTGCGCCGCCGCGGCGCGGGCCGCCCCGCGGTCGGCCGCATCGAACATGTGCTCGGCCACGCGATCGATCAGGTCTCCGCAGGTGGAGACCCCCGCGAGCCACGAGGGGTGGAACCGCATCTGGTACCGGCCCTCGAGACGGTTTACGGCGTCGAGAAAGCGTTCGGCATCGATGCCGGCTTCGGCCAGCGATACATGGGTCGAAAGACGGCGACCTCGACCGGCCGGCATCACCTGCTCGAGGGTCTCGATCACGATCCGCGAAATGGCGGTGCGGCCGTGGGCCCCAGGCCGGTCGCGGACGGCGGGGTCCTCGGTCTTGTATGACGGTATTGGCCCCGCCATCAGGTGAAACGAAGACTGCAACACATCCGTGGCCATGGCGTGATTCTCCGCGAACGAACCCGGGGACGGCCGGTTTCAACTAGTTAGGCGATTCACTATAGGGAAACCGGACTCGACCGACAGTCTCTCCAAGCCTACGAACCGGAAAAATCGCGTGCAAACGGCTGCTGCGTGGAAAAGACTGCCGCGGATGAGGAATGTTCCGCCCGCCAAAAATCCGCCGTCAGGTGGCGAGCAGTTTGCGGAGCACGAACGGCAGGATGCCCCCCGCCCGGAACTGGTCGAGTTCCACCGGCGTGTCGATCCGCACGAGGCAGGGAATCTCCTTCACCGATCCATCGGGCCCCGTCGCCCTGACGACGACCGTGGACCGCGGCGCGATTCCCTCGAAGGGAATGTCGAACATCTCCTCGCCCGTGAGCCCAAGCTGCTGCCACGTCTCGGGAAGCGTGAGCGGCAACACACCCATGCCGACGAGATTCGAACGATGGATCCGCTCGAAGCTCGCAGCGAGCACCGCCCTCACGCCCAAGAGCATCGTGCCCTTGGCCGCCCAGTCCCGCGAACTGCCCGTGCCGTATTCCGCGCCGGCGAGCACCACGAGGGGCGTGCCGCTCGCGCGGTATTTCACGGCGGCGTCGTAGACCGACAGAACGTCGCTGCCGGGCAGGAACCGCGTCACTCCCCCCTCGACTCCCGGCACCAACAGGTTGCGGATGCGGATGTTGGCGAACGTGCCGCGGGTCATCACGCGGTCGTTGCCGCGACGGGCGCCATAACTGTTGAAGTCGGCCGGCGGCACACCGTGACCGATCAGGTAGCTGCCGGCCGGGCTCGTCTTGGCGATGCTGCCGGCGGGCGAGATGTGGTCGGTGGTCACGCTGTCGCCGAGGGCGAGGAGAACCCGCGCGGCACGAATGCTCGCCGGGGGCTTCGGCTCGCGGGAGAGTTCGGCCAAGAACGGGGGCTCCTGGATGTAGGTGCTCGCCTCCACCCAGTCGTAGATCTCGCCCGTGCTCGTCGGCACGGCGTTCCACCGCGGGTTCGACTCCCAGACATTGCCATATCGCGACTGAAACTGCGCCGGCGCCACGCTCGCCTCGACCGTGCGACGCACCTCCTCGGCGGTCGGCCAGATGTCGCGAAGAAACACGGGCTCGCCGTCCTTGCCGGTGCCCAGCGGCTCGCGTTCCATGTCGATGTCGGTCGTGCCCGCGAGCGCGTAGGCGACGACGAGCGGCGGGCTCGCCAGCCAGTTGGCCTTCACCAGCGGATTGACGCGGCCCTCGAAGTTGCGGTTGCCGGACAGGACGGCGGCGGCGACGAGATCGCCCTCGGTGACCGCGGCGGCCACGTGGTCGGGGAGCGGGCCGGAGTTGCCGATGCAGGTCGTGCAGCCGTAGCCGACCGTCTCGAAGCCGAGCGCGTCGAGGTCCTTATCGAGCCCCGACTTCTCCAGGTAGTCGGTGACCACGCGGGATCCTGGGGCGAGGCTCGTCTTCACCCACGGCTTCGTCGTGAGCCCCTTGGCGACCGCCTTCCGGGCCACGAGGCCGGCGGCCACCATGACGCTCGGGTTGCTCGTGTTGGTGCAACTGGTGATCGCGGCGATCACCACGGCGCCGTGGCCGATCGTGTCGGCGTGTCCGTTCTCACGGACGGTGCCCGTGCGAACAAGGGCCGGCCCCTCGAGCGCGAAGCCTCGTTTGGCCGTGGGGGCGACGAGCGACTCGGCAAACGCCTGTTTGACGTTCGTGAGCGGCACCCGATCCTGCGGCCGCTTCGGCCCGGCGAGGCTCGGCACCACGCTGCCCAGATCGAGCGCGAGCCGCTTGGTGAACTCAGGAATCGGCGCCGCCTCGGTACGGAACATCCCCTGCTCCTTCATGTACCGCTCGACGAGCGTCACCTGCCCGGCCGGCCGGCCCGTGAGCCGCAGGTAGGCGAGCGTCTCGTCGTCGATCGGGAAGAAGCCCATCGTCGCGCCGTACTCGGGGGCCATGTTGGCGATGGTGGCCCGGTCGGCGAGCGACATGCCCTTGAGACCGCTCCCGAAGAACTCCACGAACTTCCCGACCACGCCCTCCTTCCGTAGGATCTCGGTGACGGTGAGCACGAGATCGGTGGCCGTCGCACCCGGCGGCAGGTGTCCGGTGAGTTCGAAGCCGACGACCTCCGGGAGCAGCAGCGAGAGAGCCTGGCCGAGCATCACGGCCTCCGCCTCGATGCCCCCCACGCCCCAGCCGACGACACCGAGACCGTTGATCATGGTGGTATGGCTGTCGGTGCCCACGAGCGTGTCGGGCACGGCCACGGGCAGGGTCCGCTGGCCGCCCGCTTCGCGCTGGTCGGGGTCGCGGAGAAACACGCAGCCTGCGAGGTATTCCAGATTGACTTGATGCACGATGCCGATGGCTGGAGGCACCACGCGGAAGTTCTGAAAAGCCTGCTGGCCCCAGCGGAGGAAGGCGTAGCGTTCGGCATTGCGGCCAAACTCGATGTCGACGTTATTCTCGAGTGCGTCGGAGCTGCCGAAGAAGTCGACCTGCACCGAGTGATCGATGACGAGGTCGACTGGCACGAGCGGGTTGATCTTCCTCGGATCGCCGCCGAGCCGCTTCATTGCCGTCCGCATCGCTGCCAGATCGACGACGCAGGGCACGCCCGTGAAGTCCTGGAGCACGACGCGGGCCGGCTTGAACGGAATCTCCTTCTCGGCCGGGCTGGAGGCATTCCAGGTCGCGAGCGTGCGGATGTCGGCCTCGGTCACCTCATAGTCGTCGCAGGTCCGCAGCAGCGATTCGAGGATCATCCGGATCGAATAGGGCAGCCGCGACGTGTTGGTCACGCCCGCGTCGTCGAGGGCCCGCAGCCGGTAGAGCGTCGCAGGGCCGGAGCCCGTCTCAAAGGTCGTGCGAGCGGAAAAGGGGTCGGTGGGGGTGGCGGCCATGGGTGTCCCGGGGGTTCGGGGGCGGGGGGCGGCGAAGACGCGAAAAGGGCTTGCGGGTAGCGTATCCGACGGGGCAAGCCCTGGAGAAGCGGGCCGTGTCCTTTGGCACCGAGAGGCCACAGAGACGTCATAAACCGCATATTCCCAGGGTTTTGCCGCCGAAAATCAAACCCTGAAAAAAATCATTCGACACGGGGACGATTCGTCGGGTATGGTTTCATGCAGGCGGCAAGGAGTCGCCTCCCACAAAACACTTGATTCTCTTCAGCGGCTGTTCCCCCCCCCCCCCAAAGACCCACACATCTAGAGCCGCTACCGGACCCGTGGTTTACGAACCACGGGTCCTTTTCTTTTGGTGGGTCGCGGATCGTTCCTGCCGGGCTGCCTCTCGGCCAGGAAGCCCCAATCGCGAGCGCGGGGAATACGCCCTCCAACTCGTCTCGCTCCGCGGCACGGTCGAAGTCGCCACCCGTCTACCCGTCGCTCGCGCTCCGGGATTCCCGAGCACCTGCCGCCAACTGTCCGGGGGCGGTGGCTCAGCCGGGGCTATTTTTCCCGCGGTCGTGACGGGCGTCTTGCCGTCGGACTCTCGCCGGCGAATGCTTGGTGGATTCGCCGCCGTCGTGCGGACGACATGACGTCGTCAAGGAGGGCGACATGAACAGTCTCAACTGGAACGCGATCATCCAGGCGCTGGTGCTGATTCGCATCGGGCAGGAGCTCGGAACCGACTCGCGGCTGGCGCGGGCGTTACACGAGGTCATGCAGGCCCTGGTGTACGTCTGGCGATGAGCGGCCGTCAGCCGATTGTGCCGCGGTCGAGCAGGCCGTCGATCAGTGCCGAGCGACTGTCGATATTCGAGGTGCGCCGTTTGGCCGCGTCGGCGGCGAGAATCTCCCGGGTCTGCATCAGCCGGCGGCCGCCCGACTGGGCGTCGTAGGCGTTGAAGCCGATCGTCAGCCGCTGCTCGGGTGGCACATCCGCGCCCGACAACGTCAACTTCGCCGGCGTGCCGTCGGCGCCGGCCACCACCTCGAATGGCCAGAGCGTGCGATCGGATTTCTTCTGCTTCGCGTCCTCGGCGACGATCGCCAGCAGTTCCGCGGCGGTGACCTCGGCGGTCACGAGCATGTTTTCGAAGGGGATCATCCTCCAGCAGTCGGCGATGGTGACCACCCCCGGCTGGAGATCACCCGTTTCGAACGTGCCATGAAACACTCCATCGACGGGCTGAGCCTGCTTCTTCAGGGCGTCCGCGAAGCATGCGCAGAGGAGTTTCGCCAGTTCGCTGCCGCGTCCATGGCCGGGAATGACGCGGGTCACGGTCGCGACGTCGCGGGCGAGGGTGGCGTCGGCCGCTTCGAGCCCGGGCTTCGCGAACTCCATCACCGCGGGGTCGAGCGGAAACCGGTCGTCCATGAGCAGCGTGAAGGCCCGGCGGTCGACGAGTTTGCGCGTCTCGAGGTCGAAGGTGAGATCGACGCGGCCGCAATGGATGCCGTGGTAGCTGGCCTGCGAGCAGAGCACGTCGTGCATCGTCCACGACGGCTGATTCTGGTGGGAATGACCCGCGAGATAAACATCGACGCCTTCGACATCCTTGAGGATGGAGCGGACGGGATTGGCGTAGTCGTCGTTGAACCGCCAGCCCATGTGCCCCATCACCACGACCGCATCGACCTGCTCGCCGCGAACGACGGCCACGGTGGCCTCGAGCGCCTCTCTGGGATCGGTCGCAGTGGCGCCCCCGAGCAACTCCGGGGGGAGCCAGAACGGAAGCCCTGGCGTGATCAGGCCGACCAGGCCGACGCGAAAGCCCCCCACCTCGCGGATCGTCCACGGTAAGACCTTCTTCCACGCACCGTCGAACGCTCCTGGAGCGGCGCCCCCCCGCGTGAGGTTGGCCGTGAGCACCGATGACGTCGACCGCTCGAGCAGGGCTTCGAGTTTCTCCGGGCCCCAGTCGAAGTCGTGGTTGCCGAGCGTCCAGGCGTCATAGCCGAGCCGATTGAAGAGGTCGATCATCAGCGTGCCGCCACACTCCAGACTGACGGCCGTGCCCTGCACCACGTCGCCGACGTCGACGGTGATCGAGTGCGGCGATTCCCGCCGCCATTGCCGCAGACAGCTCGCGCACCGGGCGAAACCACCGACGTCATCGAGACCTTCGTAGGTGCTCGTGGGAAGAATGCGGCCGTGGAGATCGGTGGTGTGGAAGATCGAGATCGTCCGCGCTCGGCCAAGTTCGGCGGCGCGAACGAGCGCCGGGGTGAGCGACCCCGCCACCGTGGCCGCGGCGACCCCCGTCAGAAAGTCGCGTCGGGGAAGACGTTGCTCAGACACCAAGACACACCTTTCGAGGGCCGCGCCGGAAAATCGTACCAAATCCGGACCCATCGGGGCGTGTTTTCATCGTCAGGAAGCCCCAAGCGCAAGCGCGGGGAAGACGTCCTCCACCCCAACCCGCTCCGCGCCAGCCTCACGAAAGCCGCCCGCTTACCCGTCGCTCGCGCTCCGGGCTTCCCAAACATCCGATGCCCCGCCTTCCCGTTCACGAGCTGGAGGTCACGGCGAGACGGGCAGTCGCTGAGACTGCGGCCGATCGAGCCCCGTCTCCCGCAGATGCTGGATGAGGATCCTCCGCACCTCGGCGATGGTGAGCGGATGGTGATGGACCTTCGTGTGGCTCGCCGGCACCACGATCTCGCTCACGGCGCTTTCCGTATGGGCGCTCTCCACGGGCACGACGCAGTCGTCGCGGCCGCCGAGCAACGACTGGTGGGCGTCGCCGACGACGCTGTGCACGGTGACCCAGCACGGTGGCCGGAGACCGCGGATCGCGGCCAGCATTTCGGAGTTGGGCCGGAGCAGGTCGATGCTCGTCGGCGTCCGCCGCTCATACTCCTCCCGAAACACGCCGGGATTCAGCCGCACCACCGTGTCGTGGATCCGTTGATTCTCGGGAGGTGCCCGCACGCTGAGCGACGCGAGCCGGCCCACGCCGAGCGACGCCAGCAGCGATCCCTTGTGGGGTGTCGCGATGCAGACGATTCGATTCACGAACGGCAGCGGATGGAAGAAGTAGGCGGGCTTCACCATCTGCCGCATCTTCTCCGGCATGCGGATCTGCTCGAAGGGCACGGTGGAGACGGCGTCCCAGATGCGATTGCCCGGCTCGATCACCTGGAGTTTGGCGTGCAGCCCACCCATGCTGTGGCCGACGAGCACAAGGTTTCGCAGCGCTGGGTCGCTGCCCTCTGGATCGCACTGCTGCACGGCCGCGACGAGCTGCCGCCGCAGCACTGCCGACGACTGCATGAATGCGGCGCCGGTCGGATAGTGGAAAACCCACGGCTCGTACCGCCGATGAAACTCCGGCCAGGCCCGCAACTCGTTGATCATGTCGAACCATGTGCCCTCGTCGCTGGCGAGCCCATGAATGAAGACCACCGGAATCCGCCCGGGCTGGTGGGGCTCGAGCATCTCGAGATGGGGCCGCGTGGCGCCGCTGCCGAAGGGCTGCAGGAAGCCCGCGATGCTCGATTGGGGAGTGCCCTCCAGGGCGTCGAGCAACGGGGCCGAAAGGTCGGCGGCGAGGTGAGGCTTGGCGGAGCCGATATGCACCGCCGCGATCTCCACGGGATTGGCGAGGTCGAGCACGGCCGGCGCGTGGTCACGAGCCACCGGGCCGCTGAACTTCTGCAGTCTGCTCTCGTTGCCGGGTACCGCGAACCGCAGGACGGCGGTGGCGGCGAGCGACTGCCGCGGCGCGGCAAACGCCTTGGTCTCCTCGGGCGTCGAGTCGTTGACCACCCGCACGACCACCGGCAGGCCGAAGCCATCGCGCAGGTGCCGCCGCGTGAGCCGCTTGTCGCCGGGTTGGCCCTGCGGTTCGACCGATGCAATGGCCGCCGCGTCGATCGGCAAGGCCTGGGGCCTGAAGGGCACGAGGATCGATTTGCCGCGGGGACCGATCACGAGCCCTCCTCCCTCGAGCCGGCCGTGAAGCCGTGCCGCTTCGAGCAAGCCGGCGAGGGCATCGGCATAGAGGTCGGCCGCGTCGATCAGAATGTCACGCGACTCCGGGCAGGTCCAGGCGGCGTTCCAGGCCTCCTCGCAGGCGACGTAGTAGCCGTCGACCGCGTGGCGATCGCACTTCTTCAGCATCTCGCACGACGCCTTGAGGTATTCCCGCGACCTGCGGAGATGCCCCTGGGCGACGGACAGAGGCGACTCCGCCGGCGCCGACACCGACGTCTGACTGGCCGCCTGGCCTCCTGAATGGCCACCGGGCGAGTGGCCCTGTGCCTTCGAAATCGTCAGGCCACCGACGACGACCGCGAGCGTGAGCCCCCAGAGCTGCACCCGCATTCGCCTGGGGTGCCGCCGCACCTGATCGCTCTCACAAGGCCACGCCATACGTATCGCCCCCGCATCACCGACCCCGGAGCGAACCGCCCACCCTCAGATGGATATCGTCGTCGTGGCCGCGGGCCAGCGGCCCGGTCGCCACGACCGTCAAAGTCGGGGCCCGCTTACGCGGTCTACCACCCGCGAGAATCCGAAGGACCGCGAAGCGGAGACTTTTGCCGCCCCCGAGCCGGCGACGGGGTTGGCCAGAATGCGTCACGCCCTGGCGGCGGCATGCTCCTCGGCGACCAGTTCCAGGTCGCTCGAGAGATACTTCACGGCGGCCGCCGGCGCGAGATTGAAGTAGACCCGGCCCTCCGTCGCCCATCGGTCGCCATCGTGGATGAACTCGGCAGTCGCAGCCCGCACCCGCGACACGGCCTCGACCTCTTCCATGCCGCCCCCTTCCACGGCCTCGAAGCTTACTTCGATCGCCACCAGAGCCTTGAGCCGCCGGCTGCGGCGGTCACGGGCGTAGAGCACGTCGTCGTCAAATTCGACGTCGACCCAGCGGAGGCCACGAGGCTTGCCGCTCGCGGCGGCCCGCTCGATGAACTTCGCCTCGAGCGGCTCCCGCTGGCGGTGGAAGTCGCGTTGGGCCCGGGCCAGCCGCTCGGCCTGCCGCGCGGCTCGCAGCGGCCGCATGGCCACCAGCGCGGCCAACGCCGCGACCGCGGCGACACACACCGTGATGACGGCATGAACGAAGAGGTAGCCCATCAGATGCACTCCGCGGCGATTTCCGAGCAATCCACCAGAACGCCTCTGACGGAAGGGTGGCGGCACCTCGTCAGTTCCGCGGCGTTCGGTTCCACCGTAGTGTAGGAGTCGGCAGTCGATCGGTAAAACCGAGGCCGCGTTCGAGGCCTTTTCAGACTCGACAGTGGCTGCTTCCCGCCGCCGAAGGCATACACTGGCCGTCCCCCAACACAAGGACGACCCATGGCCGGCACGCGACGCCCTTCCCCATCCCTGGTGCTCGGCGCCCATCACTCGATCGCCGGCGGCCTCCATCGGGCGGTGGAGCGGGCCGTCGAGACCGGGTGCGAGTGCCTCCAGATCTTCACCCGCAACATCAATCAATGGGCGGTGTCGCCGATCGACCCGGACGCCGCCGCGGCCTTCCGCGAGGCGGTGCAGGCGGCAGGCCTGAAACTCGTGGTGGCGCACGACTCCTACCTGATCAACCCGGCGTCCGCCGATCCGGCACTGCGAAAAAAGTCGATCGCCGGGCTCGCGGAGGAAGTGCGACGGGCCGAGCTGCTCGGCATCCCCTGGGTGGTCGCCCATCCCGGCGCCGCCGGCGAGCAGCCGCTCGACAAGGCCGTGGCCCGCGCGGCCACCGGCATCGCGGAGGCGCTCGACAAGACGAAGGGCCTCGCTGCCGGCATCCTCATCGAGACGACGGCCGGGCAGGGATCCTGTCTCGGCGCGGCATTCGAGGAGATCGGCGCGATGCTCGAGACGATCGACGCCAAGCCCGGCCTTCGCAAGCGGGTGGGCGTGTGCCTCGACACCTGTCATGTGTTCGCGGCCGGTTATCCGCTTGTGCCGGTCGCCGCCCTCGACGACACGCTCCGCCAGTTCGACCGTCACATCGGCCTCGAGCGGCTCAAGGTGATTCATGCCAACGACTCGAAGCGGGAACTCGGTTCCCGGGTCGATCGCCACGAGGAAATCGGAAAAGGAAAGATCGGTCGCGAGGCCTTTCGGCTGCTCGTCAATCACCCGAAGCTTGCCGGCATCCCATGGATTTTGGAGACGCCGAAGGAGGGCCCCGACGGCAAACCCTCCGTGGCCGTCGACCGAGGCAACCTCGCGACGCTCCGCCGGCTCGCGAAAGCGGAGCGCGGCGCGGGTTGAGGTGGCGGGCGGAGTCCCCGCGCTTCCGCTTGGGGCTTCCTGACGGGAATCCGGGTGGCTTTTCGTAGACGTAGCGCGGAGCGCGTTGGGGTGGAGGGCGTCTACCCCGCGCTGGCGCTTGGGGCTTCCTCAGCATCGAACACTATCGAGCATCCGCGAGGGGCTGCCCATGCCCCGGAGCCGGCGTTGCTGGCCAGCGCAGGCAGGATGCCGAAGCGCAGGCAGCATCGCGTGAGTGAAGCCCAGGATGGGCGGAACGAACGTCCGGCTCTCGGGGCACGGGCAGCCCCGACCCACCACGCGGGCCCCCGTCAGGCGATCCACCAAAATCGGATGCGGCCTAGCGGATCGTGGTGGCTGGCAGGGCGGCGGTGCGGTCCTGGAGTGACTTCAGCCGCAGTTCGTCGATCAGACCGACCACCTCCGCGAACGTCTTCTCGTCAACGTGGCCGGAGAGCACGCCCTGCGGGCGGCCGCGGGTGTCGAGAAGGGCGATGTTGGGCTCATTGGGCACGATGCCGAACCGCTGCCGCATCGTGTCTTCGAAGTCGAGCCACACCGACACATGCTGCGACTCCTTGCGGAACCGGGAGCGGGCGACCGTCTCGAGGGCCTTGGGCACCTCGGGCAGGCAGGCGACGGGGATCACGTGCACGTCGGGCGGCGCGAGGCCCGCCGGCCAGCCGGCCAGACCTGTCACCGGCTGCCGCGACCACTCGTGCGCCGCGGCCTGACCGGACGTCGGATGAAACCGCAGATGCAGCTTCCGGCCCAGTTCGAGCGCCTCTTCGGCTCCTTTGCGTTCCGCGTAGACGAGGACGACGACGTCCCCCTGCATCCGCAGCGTCTCGTGGCGATTTTTGAACTGGTCCTCGAGCGCGATGTTGACAACGCGATCCGCGTTGCTCGCGAGGGTCGGCGCCGCGCAGGCGGCGAGCAGGAGTTGCAGAAACTGCCGGCGGATGGAGATCGTCATGAAACACCCTCGTACACGGGACCACGACGGAGGAAGTACCGCGCACGCCCCGGGCAGCACAACCGCGATTCATCGGACAAGCCGACTCAGGCGGCGAGGATTCCTTCCTCGTCCGGCGCATCCGCCAGCTCTTCCCCGCCATCACGACCGAGGGGCTGCAGGAAGGCCAGCAAGGCCGGTAGAAACACGAGCGAAGTCACCGTGCAGGTCGTCACGCCCAGCGTGAGCACCCGGCCCAGGCTCTCGAGCCCGCGATGGCTCGCCACCATCAGGGCGCCAAAACCGAGGATCGTCGTCAGGGCGTCCACGAGCACGGAGTTGGCGGTCGAGGCGCTGATTCGATAGGGCCCCGGCCGCTCGAGGGCGTCGTGCACGATGTGCACGCCGTAGTCGACGGCGATCCCGAGAATGAGCGGGATGCCGATCAGGTTGGCTGGGTTGAGATCGATGCCCCCGAGTCCCATGAGGCCGAGCGTCTGCAGGAGCCCCATGGCGAGTGGCAGTGCCGCCAGCAGCGCGTGCTTGATCGAACGAAAGTCGAGCCACAGCACGACAAGGATCACCGCCAGGGCGGAGAGGCCTGCCTGTTCGTAGCTCTGCTTCATCTCCAGTGAAGCCTCGTAGGCCTGGAGCGGATTGCCCGTGGCCCGGGGATCGACGCTTCGCACCTCGCACACAAACTTTTCGAGCGACTCGAAGTTCCAGATGTCACCCCGGCCGTAGATCTTGAGGAGATGGCGGCCGCTCGAGCCGACGAACCGTTCCACGAGGCTCGGCGGCAGATCGTCGAGCGCGGGGGGCTCTGGGTTGGCGACGCCGCAGAGCGCATGGAGCCGCGTCAATAGGTCGCCCGCCGCCCGTTGCTGAAAGGTAGCAATCGCGCGGTAGCACTCCTCGGGACCCTTGCGCCGCAGGCTGTCGCGGGCCCGTTCGAGGTGCCATGCCGTTCGCAGGCCGCCCGGACGCTTCGACGACTCGTCCTGGGCCCAGGCCAGCGTCTCACCCAGGGCGTCGAGACGGTCAACCGGAATCTCGGGCGGTCGTTCAGGAAGTGTGGCCAGCCGACCGCGGATCCGTTCGATGAG
>JAIOPD010000026.1 GCA_021414115.1 Planctomycetia bacterium | reverse complement strand
TGACAGCCCGCGTCACGGCCGTTCAATCCTCACCGAGGTAAGACCATCGACCGGAGAGCCGTGTGCGGGAGATCCGCCAGCACGGTTCGGAGGGAGGGGGGCCCGAACCCAATCGGGCCTCCCTACCCCTATCGGGTGGCGTTCTCGACGGTGTCGCGGAGCGGGGTGGGGTGGGGGACGTCTTCCCCGCGCGGGCGCTTGGGGCTTCCCGAGAAAGGCGGCATGCCACCCGCGGTGAGCCACGCCGATTTTGGTTGTGTCTTGCCGGCATCAGCCTCAAGGGCCTCGGTACCCAGGAAACCGATGAAAAATGAGGATGGACCGGAAATCTCGTTAAGAGGCGTTCTTCGATCCGGTTGCTGTCTATACAATCGATTGAAACAACCGTTTGAAGTTCGTCGAGGCTGATTTCATGGCGTCGCAAGTTCGTTCCAGCCCGTCCGCGGTAGACGGCCCCGCCGAGGATGCCCGCGATCCTCGGGTGCGGATTCTGTCGGCGGCCGGCCAGGAGTTTGCCGAGCACGGCTACGAGGCCGCCACGGTCCGCGACATCTGCACCGCGGCGGGTGTGAACGTCGCTGCGGTCAACTACTACTTCGGCGACAAACGCCGGCTCTACATCGAGAGCGTGAGGCATGCCCACGAGGAGCGGCTCCGGCAGGTGCCGCAGCCTGAGTGGCCGTCGGACACTCCGCCGGCAAAAAAACTCCACGAATTCGTCGCCACCATGCTCGAGCGGATGCTCGGCGCGGGACAGCCGCCCTGGCAGGTGCGGCTGATGATGCGTGAGGTGCTCCAGCCGACGGAAGCCTGCCGCGAACTCGTGGAAGACTACATCCGTCCCCACTTTGCCCTGCTCGTGTCGATCCTCGACGAGCTGGCGGCCAATGCGCTCTCGCAGGCCGAACTCCGCCGGGTGGGCATGAGCATCGTGGGGCAGTGTTTCGTCTACCGGGCTGCCGGCGACGTCGTCTGCATGCTGGTGCCCCAGGACGAGATCGAATCGCTGCACGCGCCCAAGCCGCTCGCCGACCACATCACGCACTATGCGCTTGCCGCCTTGGGCGTGGCCGCACCGCTGACCGCCTTCTCTTCAGCTTCATCTTTATCTGGCAGGGACGTTGTTACATGAGTGTTGCGCGCACGATCGTGGGCTGGATCACGCCCATGGTGATTCTCGGAGCCGGCATCGCCATCTTCCTGTCGATGGGAAGTCAGCCTCCGCCTGAGCGAAAGGCCGCGACGGTGGCGACCGCACTGCCGGTCCGCACGGCGGCCGTGGAGAGCGTGACCGAAGGCCTGACGATCGAGGCCGACGGCGCCGTCGTACCGCTGCGAGAGGTCACGCTCGCCGCCGAGGTGGCGGGGCGGGTGAAGGGCAAGGGAGAAGCCTGCAACGAAGGGCAGTTCGTCAAGGCGGGCACATTGCTCTTCGAGATCGATCCGCGTGACTACGAGCTCGACGTCGAGCGGCTCGAACGCGAGCTCAAGCAGGCCGATTTGGCGATCGAGGAGCTCGACGAGGAGGCCGCGCAAAACGTCGAACTGGTGGACCTGGCCAGACGTCAGATCGAGTTGGCCCGTCGGGAGGTGGCGCGTCTCGAGGCCCTCAAGGCCGGCAGGATCGTGACGGAGTCGGAGCACGACCGTGCGCTTCGCGACGAACTCACGGCTGCCAATGCCGTGTCCACGCTCGATGGCCAACGACGGGTGCTCGCGAAACGCCGCAACAAGCTCCTCGAGGCCCGTTCGCTCGCCGCCACCATGCTCGAGAAGGCCAACCTCGATCTCTCGCGGACAGCCATCAAGGCGCCGATCGACGGGCTGATCGTGGAGGACAAGGTCGAACAGGGATCGTTCGTCTCGAAGGGTACGCCGCTCGTCACGATCGAAGACACCAGCGCCGCGGAGGTGCGGACGAGCCTCGAAATGGACGACCTCGCCAGGATCTGGGGCGGCCGTCGGGGCGACGGCTCCGCCTCCACCGGCCACGGCCGCGATGCGTACGACACGCCCGCCTCGGTCATCTTTCGCGTCGGCGAATCCGCCTACGAATGGGATGGAGTCTTGTCGCGGCAGGAGGGCCGCGGCCTCGACGAGAAGACGCGAACGCTTCCCTGTCGCGTGCTCATCAAAAATCCCGACCGTGTCCGGGCGCTCGACCGGTATGGGGCGACCATGCCGCAGGCTCCGGCCGGCGCGCCGCGGTCGCTGTTGCGGGGAATGTTCGTGCAGGTGCACGTCCATGTCGATTCACCCGAGGCGCTCGTGTCGATCCCCGACGAGGCCCAGCGTCCGAACGGCGAGGTGTGGGTGATGCGAGACGGTCGGCTCACCGTGCTGCGACCGCGGGCCGTGCAGGCATCTGCGGGCCGATTGGTCTTTGACTCGCTTGCGTCCGGGCTCCAGGCCGGCGACCGGGTGATTGTCAGCCAGATCTCGAATCCGCGGGACGGCATGGCAGTCACCGAAACGAGCCCGATGCCAGTACAACCCACGACGCAGACCGCCCGCCGCGACGGGGAGGATGCCACATGAGGTCGATCATCTCGTGGACCGTCCGCAACATGCCGGCGATGAACACGCTGGTCATCGCCATTCTGCTGGTGGGCGGCCTGTCGTTTGCATCGATGCGGCGCGAGGTGTTTCCGGAGTTCGACCTGGAGATCGTGCTCGTCTCCGTGCCCTATCCGGGGGCGACGCCCGAAGAGGTCGAGGAGGGCATCTGTCAGAAGGTGGAAGAGGCCTGCCGCAGCGTCGCCGGCATCAAGAAGATCACGAGCGTGGCCCAGGAGGGCATGGGCTACTGCGTCTTTGAGCTGCAAGACACGATCAAGGACGTGCAGAAGACCCTCGGGGAGATCCGGTCCGAAGTCGAGCGGATTCCGAGCATGCCGGAGTTGGCCGAGGATCCGAAGATCGAGCAGGTGACACTGCGAACGCCCGCGATCAAGGTCGGGGTGCTGGCACCGGAGGATGCCGCCGCCGACACGGCCGCGGAACTCGAGCTGCGGGACGTGGCCGAGCTGGTTCGAGACGACCTGCTCGCGCTCCCCGCCGTGTCGGCCGCCAACCTGATGGGCGCCAAGGACTACCAGATCGACATCGAAATCTCGGAGGAGACGCTGCGGAAGTACGGGCTCTCGCTCCAGAAGGTGGCCGAGATCGTGCGTCGGGAGAATCTCGAACTGCCGGGCGGCACGATCCGCAGCGAGCGGGGCGAGATCATGCTTCGCGGCAAGAACAAGCGGTATGTCGGTGCGGAGATCGCCAAGCTCCCGCTGGTCACGCTGCCCGACGGGCTCGTGCTCACGGTGGGCGATCTCGGCAAAGTTCGCGACGAGTTCGCCGACATCGCCTCCACGAATCAGATCAACGGCCGGCCGGGCATGGTGGTGTCGATCGACCGCAGTTCCGGCGAGGATCTGCTGGCGATGGTGGCGGCGGTGAAGGAGTACGTCGCCAAGGCGGAGCTACCCGAGGGCTATGCCCTCACGACCTGGGCCGACCAGTCGATCGACGTCAAAGATCGCCTCGACATGCTGATTTCAAACGGCCTGCAAGGGCTCGTGATCGTGTTCGTGATGCTGGCCCTGTTTCTCGATCTCAAGATCGCGTTCTGGGTGGCGATGGGCATTCCGTTCTCGATGCTCGGCACGGGCGCGCTGATGTTCTCGACGGATCAAACGCTCAACATGCTGTCGATGTTCGCCTTCCTGATGGCGATCGGCATCGTCGTGGATGACGCGATCGTGGTCAGTGACAACGTCGACCGGCATCGCCGGATGGGCAAGAGCCTGACGACGGCCGCGATCGACGGCACGGTCGAGGTGGTGCCGAGCGTGATCTCGAGCGTGCTCACCACGGTGATCACGTTCCTGCCGCTCTGCTTCGTGTCGGGCGTGATGGGGAAGTTCATCGCCGTCATGCCCTTTGCCTTCATCACGACGCTCCTGATGTCGCTCGCCGAGTCGACGCTCGTGCTGCCGGGGCATCTCGCCCACGAAAAGAATCTGGTGTTCACCGTCATTGGCATCGTGCTCTATCCGCTGCGACTCCTGCTGCCGGTCGTGGCCTGGCTGCAGCGGATGTGCGACCGCGGGCTCAAGTGGTTCGTGAAGCACGTCTATGCCCCGACTCTCGACCTGGCCCTCGACAACCGGCTCTCGGTGCTGGCGCTGGCGATGGCGCTGCTGCTGGGGGCGTTTGGGATCGTCCGCAGCGGCATCACCCCCTTCCAGCTCTTTCCCAAGATCGACGCCAACCGATTGCTCGCGAAGGTGGTGTTTCCCGACGGCACACCGGCGAGCGTGACGGAGGAGGCGACCAACCGGCTCGAGCGGGCCGCCTTCGACGCGGCTCAGAAACTCTCCCCGCCTGATGCGCCGATCGTGGAGCTGGTGCACCGGGCGGTAGGGCAGGTGGCGGCGCAGGGCGAGATCGGCCCCAACGCCCGGATGAGCGGCAGCCACGTCGGAGCCGTGGCCGTGGAGCTCGTCGAGGGCGAGTTGCGGGACGTCACCAGCGAGCAGTTCATCAGCGAGTGGCGGCAACTGGCGGGAGAGTTCAACGGCACCGAGTCGCTCATCTTCGGCACCGAGAACATTGGGCCCGGTGGCAAGACGATCGAGTTCAAGCTGCTCGCGGCGGCTGATCCGCAGGCCGTTCCGCAGCTGGAGGCCGCGGTGGAGAAGTGCAAGGAGTGGCTGGCCCAGTATCCGGGCGTGATCGACATCGACGACGACTCGCGTCCGGGCAAGTGGGAATACCAGGTCAAGGTGAAGCCCAGGGCCGAGGCGATGGGCGTGTCGCTCGCGGATCTCGCCGGCACGGTCCGGGCGAGCTTCTACGGCGAGGAGGTGATGCGGCTGCAGCGGGGCCGGCACGAGGTAAAACTCATGGTCCGCTACCCGCAGGACGAGCGGCGGACGTTGGCGACGCTGGACGACATTCGTGTCACCGGCCCCGACGGCGTGAAGCGGCCGATCGGCGAACTGGCCGATGTGTCGGTGCAGCGGGGCTATTCGGAGATCAACCGGCTCGGCCAGAAGCGATCGATCACCGTCACGGCGGATATCGACGTCGCGAAGAGCTCGCTCACCAGCTCGCAGATCACGGGCGACATGGAGCAGCGGCTGATGCCCTTGCTCAAGGCGGAGTATCCGCTCGTCCGCGTGCGCTGGGAGGGCCAGCAGGAGCAGACCAACGAGTCGCTGGAGAGTCTCGGCGTGGGCTTCGTGGTCGCGCTGTTTGCGATGTTCGTGCTCCTGACGATGGAGTTCAAGTCGTATTTCCAGCCGTTTCTCATTCTGGCGGCGATTCCGTTTGGGATCGCGGGAGCCGTCTTCGGGCACGCGTTCATGGGAATGCCGCTGACGCTCTTCAGCATGTTCGGGCTGGTGGCCCTGGCGGGCGTCGTCGTCAACGACTCGATCTGTCTGATCGACTTCATCAACCTTCGCGTCCGCGACGGGCATCCGCTGCGGGCGGCCCTGAGAGAAGCGGGCTGTCTGCGGTTCCGGCCGGTGCTGCTCACGAGCATCACCACGATCGGCGGCCTGATGCCCTTGCTCCTGGAGAAGAGCTTTCAGGCCCAGTTTCTGGTGCCGATGGCCACGTCGATGGCCTTCGGGCTGATGATGACGACGCTGCTCGTCTTGATCCTCGTGCCGGTGATGTATTCGTTTTTCGGCACGAGCGCCCGCGAGGAGCATGTCGACGAGTTCGTCGCGGGATATGCCCCGCATGCCGGTGGCGAGACGAGCACGGTCGCGCCCGACGACGCGGAAAAGGAGTGGCTCCCGGACCACCTCCGCGACGGCGCCGACAAGCCCGAGTCGCAGCCGGCGTGAGTGGAAATCATCGCTGGTTCCGGCCGGCTCCAGGGCATGCGGAACGTCCGCTGCAAGCCGACCGGCCGTGAGGCCGCGGGCTGCCCTGGTGCGCGGCTCGGGGCTGCCCATGCCCCGAGAGCCGGACGTTCGTTGCGCCCATCCTGGGCTCCACTCACTCGGATGCCGCCGGCGCTTCGGCATCCTGCCTGCGCTTGGCGTCATACGCCGGCTTCGGGGCACGGGCAGCCCCTCGCTGAGTTCATGCCTGTGAGCGGGGCACTGGCAGCCCCTCGCTGAGTGTGAGCAGAGAGTTGGTGCGTCAGCGGCTGTGCGCGAGCTTCGTAATGGCGGCGGCCAGCCGGTCGATCTCGGCGTGCGTGTTGTAGAAAGCCAGCGAGGGGCGGACGGTCGCCTCCACACCGAAATGCCGCAGGGACGGCTGGGCACAGTGGTGGCCGGCCCTGACCGCGAATCCCTCCTTGTCGAGCGCCTTGCCGACCTCGATCGGATCATGGCCGTCGAGCACGAACGAGAGCACGCCCACCTTTTCGCGGGCCGTGCCGATGAGCCGCAGGCCGTCGATCGCCGTCAGGCGGCCGGTGGCGTAGTGAAGGAGTTCGTGCTCGTAGGCGGCGATCCGCTCGCGGCCGAGCCGCGACACGTAGTCGAGTGCCGCACCGAGACCGATCGCGTCGGCGATGTTGGGCGTGCCGGCCTCGAACTTGGCCGGTGGTTCGGAGTAGGTCGTGTGGGCGAAGGTCACGTCCTTGATCATGTTGCCGCCACCCTGCCAGGGCGGCAGTGAGTCCTGCGCTTCCTTCGTCATGAACACGGCGCCGATCCCCGTGGGGCCGAAGATCTTGTGGCCCGAGAACACGTAGAAGTCACAGCCGATGCGGCGGACGTCGACCGGGAAGTGCGACACGCTCTGGGCCCCGTCGACGAGTACGCGGGCGCCCCGTGCCTTGGCCATGCCCGTCATCAGCTCGACGGCCAGGATCGTGCCAAGGCTGTTCGAGGCGTGGGAGAGCGATACGACCTTTGTGAGCGGCGAGAGCAGCTTGGTGTAGGCCTCGAGGATCACGTCGCCACGATCATCGATCGGGACCACCCGGAGCACGGCCCCTGTCCGCTGGGCCACCATCTGCCAGGGAACGATGTTGGCATGGTGCTCGAGTTCCGTGAGCAGGATCTCGTCGCCGCGGGAGAGGCCCGGGGCGAGGATGTTGGCGCAGAGGTTGATCCCCTCGGTGCAGCCCCGGACGTAGATGATCTCATCCGGACCGTTCGCCCCCAGAAAGTCGGCTACGATCTGCCGGGCGCCCTCGTACGCATCGGTGGCGCGAGCCGCAAGGGTGTGGGCGCCGCGGTGAATGTTGGAGTTGTCGTGCGCATAGAAGTGCGAGACCGCGTCGATGACGGCCTGCGGCTTTTGCGTGGTGGCCGCATTGTCGAACCAGGCGAGCGGCTTGCCGTGGACCCGCTGCTGGAGGATCGGAAAATCCCGGCGGATTGATTCCACGTCGAGAAATGCGCTGCTCGCGGGCAGCCCGCCTGCGATGCCCGTCGGGGCGGAAGCAGCCAAAGGCGCGGCCTGCGACCCGAGCCGCGTCGGCGTCTCGAACACGTTCGGGAGTTCGAGATGATCGAGGCCCCGGATCCGAGTCACGAACGCCTTGAGTCCGGTGAGGTCGTTGGCCGGGCTGGTCGGTGCGGCCAGCGGTGACGAGATCGGCACTGTGATGGGGGAAGCGGGCATTCCGGGCGTGGCAGGCATCGAAGCCGGCATCGCAGTCGGCATGGGCACCGGCACGTCAGGCGGCATGGCCGCCGGAATGGCGGTCGACGCTGCGGGAGCAGCCATCGGCACCGCCGGCATGCCGACGCTCGGCCCGGCAGAGGCGGCGGCCATCGCGTCGCGCATCAGTTGCTCCGCGATCCGGGAGATGTCGGCCGCCGAGGGATCGTGGAGCGAGTCCATCGTGGGGTTTCTCACTTGGGCGTGGCCTTGCGGTGCTCGTAATCGTGGTAGTAGCCGACCTCGACGTTTTCGAGGACGCCGAGGGCGTCGTCGGTGAGGACGGCGAGTGAGAAGTAGTTGGTGAGGAGGTAGGAGGCGACACCGAGGCTGTCGAGGCCCATGAGGCGGGCGGAGAGGCTGGGCATGATCTCGCCGGGGATGCCGATCTGGTGGAGTCCGACGACGCCCTGATCGGCCTCGCCGACGCGGACGAGCACGATGCTGGTGGTGCCGAAGGATTGGTTGGAGCCGTAGCGGCTCTTCACCTCGAGCTTGTCGCAGGGCACGATCGGCACGCCCCTCCAGAGGATGATGCTGGTGCCGTGGAGGGCCGTGGTGACCGGCGGCACTCCCCGCCAGGTGCACTCGCGTTCGAAGGCGGCGATGGCCTTGGGATGGGCGAGGAAGAAAGCGGGCTTCTTCCAGACGAGCGCGAGGAGCTCGTCGAGGTCGTCGGGCGTGGGGGCTCCGTAGCGTGTGGAGATCCGCATGGCGGGATCGACGGAGTGGAGCAGCCCGTACTTCTGGTTGTTGACCAGTTCCCACTCCTGCCGTTCCTTGATGCCCTCGATGGTGAGGCGGATCTGCTCCTCGAGCTGGTCGTAGGGGCCGTTGTAGAGGTCGGAGACGCGGGTGTGGACGCGGACGACAGTCTGGACGGCGGAGAGGGAGTATTCGCGGGGGTTGGCGGCGTAGTCGACGAAGGTCTCGGGAATCTCGACGTTCTCGGCGAATCCGGAGACGAGGTCGATGTTGCGTTCACCGTAGCGGTTGACGGTGGAGCGGAGTTCGAGGTGCTCGTCGATGGCCTTCTTGAAGTCGTCGCGGAGGTTGGGGAGCTCGTCGAGGACGGCGTCGAGGTCCTT
>JAIOPD010000121.1 GCA_021414115.1 Planctomycetia bacterium | reverse complement strand
TGCTCTCCACACCCCCTCGCGGGGATGCAGTTTCGATCGGCTACGGGGTTCAAGCCAAACCCCGACAGGGACTCACACCCTGCTGGTTCAGGTCACTCGCAATCGCACGATACCCGTCGCTCGCGCTCCGGGCTTCCTGAGCGGGATGGGGCACGCACGAGGCTCACGTGTGACCCGTATGAGGTGCCACCCGGAGTCCTCACGCTTCGGCTTGGGGCTTGTCCGGTATTTATCGGACCGAACCTCGTCAGCCGCGGGCCGTCCAGCCGTAGGTGAGGTAGTCGCAGGCCAGCGTGCCATCGTCGAAGAGATCGACGACGGCGTAGCCGAAGTCGGTGCCGCGATGGAGCCCCTTCCACCAGCCGGCGCTCACGGCGCCGTTACAGAGATAGCGCACGCCGCCGTAGTCGATCTGTTCGACGATGTGGAGGTGGCCGCTGAGGCAGGCCTTCACGTTGCGATGCCGGGCGAAGAGCTGTTGGAAACGGTCGTGATCGACGTGCACGAGCCCGCCCGAGAGGCTGAAGGCGGGCTTCCCGTCGCTGCCGGCTCCGCCATTGGCGGCGGCCGCCGCGAGCGGATGGACCGACAGGATCGGGATGTGCGACACGACGAGCACCGGCGTGGCGGCGGGCACGGCGGCGAGGTCGCGCTCGAGCCAGTGCCACTGGGCCTCGTCGAGCTTGCCGATGTAACTCTGCTCATGCGGAAACACGCTGTCGAGCAGCACGACGTGCCAGCCGCCACGGTCGAAGCTGTCGTAGGGCAACGCCCGGCCAAACTGCTCGCAGGCCCATTGCTTCCCATAGAGCGGCTCGGCGCCCGTGGTGCCCGACTTCGCCTTGCTCCATCCCCACACGTCGTGGTTGCCGACCACGCTCTTCACCTCGAGACTGCAGTGGTCGGCCTTCACCTTCCGCCACAGATCCCACTGCACCTGCGCACGATCGCGGCCCGCCTCCATGCAGTCCATGATCGTGTCGCCGCCGGTCACGATCATGTCGACCGCCGCGCCGCCCCCGCGGTCGGGCTGCGACTGCACGTGGGCGAGGCACTGGGCCAGCCCCGTGCCGCTCTCCCGCTCGGGCTGCACGTGGATGTCGGTGAGGTGGGCGATCCGAAACCCGCGCCGCCGATCTGCGGACGGCTCGCCCGCAGATACCAGCGGAGCGGCCGCGGCTCCCGCCAGACCTGCCCGCAGGATCGAGCGACGCGTCACTCCCATGATCGGCCTCCTACGGGAACCGGATGTTGCGGCCGCTGGAATCCCAGGCGTCGAACACCAGATGCTCCGGTGACACGCCGTCCTTGCCGACGACGTGCAGCTGGATGTGAGTCCGGTCCTCGAAGAGCGTGATCTCACGCCGCTTGCGGTTATTGATCCAGGTGGCGACCTCGTCGTGCACCGTGACGGTGAGTCGGGTCACGTCGTCGCGACTCTCCGAGAGCTGGAGCGTCCGCATCACCTCGATCGCCATGCTTTCCGCCGTCTTCACCGTGCCCGTGCCGGTGCAGGTGGGGCAGTCGCGGAAGATGCTCTTCCGGAGCGAGGGCCTGATGCGCTGCCTCGTCATCTCCACCAGGCCGAACGGGCTCGTCCGCAGGATCTTCGTCCGTGCCCGGTCCCGCTTCATCGCGTCATGGAGCGACTTCTCGACGCCACGGCGGTATTTCTCCTTCCGCATGTCGATGAAGTCGTTGACGATCACGCCGCCGAGATCGCGGAGCCGCAGC
>JAIOPD010000138.1 GCA_021414115.1 Planctomycetia bacterium | reverse complement strand
CGTAGGCCCGGCTCACGCGGTCGTGCAGCGTCTCGTGGCTCTCGCGGACGAGATACTCACGGGCCTTGCGCTCGTACTCGATGATCGACGGCACCACGTCGCCAACCTGTTTCACCAGGTCCATCTCACTGCGTCCGAGCGTGATCTGATTGCTGATTTGATAGAAGTCCCCCATCGCCTGCGAGCCTTCGCCATACAAGCCCCGCACGGCCAAGCTGATTTTTTGCAGCGAGCGAAACAGCTTGTCGATTTGCCGTGTGATCACCAAGGCCGGCAGGTGAATCATCACGCTCACCCGCATGCCGGTGCCGACGTTGGTGGGGCAGGCGGTGAGGTAGCCCCACCGCGGATGGAAGGCATAAGGCACCACACGGCCGATCTGGTCGTCGACCACCTTGATCTGCTCCCACGCCCCCCGCAGGTCGAGACCGCTGTGCATGCACTGGATGCGGAGATGGTCTTCCTCGTTGATCATCAGGCTGACCTGCTCCAGCCCGTCGATCGCGACGCCCCGCGCGCCCTGCGCGTCGGCGTGCTCGCGGCTGATGAGCTGTCGTTCGACGAGAAGCTGTCGGTCGATCTCCTCCAGTCGCCCGACGTCGATGTATTCGAGCGAACTGCCGACGGGGGCCGCCGCGATCCGTTCGCGGAGGAATCGCTCCACGTCGGAGCGATCCTGCTCGGATGTCCGGCTGACGAACGGATACTGCGCCACGTTCCGCGCGAGGCGGACGCGACTGCTCATCACGATGTCGGACTCCGGGCCGGTGCCGCGGAGCCATTCGCCGACGGCGTCGGTGAGGGAATCAAGTTTCATGGGTCGGAGTGTCCGCCTTCGGGGTGGATGCGTCGCGTCCGGTGCCGCCGAGCCAGCGGTCCTCGATGCCGCGAATGGCATCGCGTTCCTCGCGAGCCTTCTCGTAGTCTTCGCACGCGATCGCTTCTTGCATGCTCCGCCGCATGCCGATCACGCTGGTGAGTTCCTCGGTGCCCTCCGGCAGGGCCGCCGTTCCCTCGCCCGCGGCCCGCGCCGGCCGGCGGCCGTTGTGCTGGGTGCTGCCGTGAATGTTGGCGATCAAGGGCTCGAGTTCCTTCTCGAAGTGAGCGTAGTCGTGCGGGCAGCCCAGCCGGCCCTGATTACGGAACTCGAAGAAGGTGATGCCACACATGGGGCAGGCCTTCTTGTCGAGCAGGGCGAGTTCGTCGGCCGTCTGGCCCACGGTGAGCGGCCCCGTGAGGCCGCCCGCCGCCTGCTCTTCGTCGCCCCCCTCGGCGGCCTCGGATTGGTTGAGGTAGGTCCGGGCGTGGTCCTCGCAGAGGTGCAGTTCGCGGACTTCCCCCGTCTCCAGTTCGGTGATGTGGAAAACCGCCTGCTTGTCGCACTGCTGGCACTTCATGACTTGCTCCTGACGAACCACTGGAATCATAGCGGGTTGAGCCGCCGTGGTCGCCCTCGGTGCGCAGCCGAGCGTGTTGTTGGCCTGCGGGCTCGGGGGTAGTCTCTGGCAGATTCCGAGGCCATGCCGCGATCCCATCGCTCTTCCCCCCTCATGCCGCACCTCCCGGACAGGCACCGTTTTGGCGAACTTGCCCGGACGCTCGCGGCACCGTCGCCGGGAGGGGCGCGGTTGGTGCCTGTCTACCGCCGGCTGTTCGCCGACAGTCTGACCCCGTTGTCGGCCTTCGCCAAGATCGACGCCGGCGACGCGGCCTGCCTCTTCGAGAGCGTGGTCGGGGGCGAGCGGGTGGGCCGCTACAGTTTTCTCGGCGCCGACCCCTTCCTGCGGCTCGAGGCCCGCGGGACGGAGGTGCGGATCATCGGGGCCGGCGGCGAAGAGACACTCTCGTGCGCCGATCCGCTCGCCGAGCTCGAGCGGAGGATGGCCGCGCACCGCCCCGCCCATCTGCCGGAACTGCCACCGTTCACCAGCGGCGTCGTCGGATACGCGGCGTATGACTCCGTCCGCTACACGGAACGTCTGCCGAATGCGCCCCCCGACGACCTGGGTCTGCCCGATCTGTCGTTCGGCTTCTATGACAGGATGGTGGTCTTCGACAACGTGACCAAGGCGATCGACGTCGTGGTGCTCGCGCGGATCGACGACGAGTCCGCGGCGGGAGTCGACCGGGCCTACGAGACCGCCTGCCGCCGGATCGATGCCACGATCGAACGGCTTTCGGCGCCGCACGACTGGCCGCCGCCGGCGGACATCGGTTCGCGACGGGAACCGGCCTGCCTTGCCGACGGCACCGCCCGCTCGGCGTTCGGACGCGAGGCGTTTCTCGAGGCCGTCGATCGATCGATCGAATACATCCGGGCCGGCGACGTCTTCCAGGTGGTGCTCAGCCGCCGGCTCGAGATCCCGTTCACCGCGCCGCCGCTGGAGCTCTACCGCACCCTCCGCGTGGTCAATCCGAGCCCGTTCATGTTCTACCTTCGAACTCCGTCCTGCACGCTCGTCGGCAGTTCGCCGGAGATCATGGTGCGGTGCATCGACGGCACCGTCACGGTCCGACCGCTCGCCGGCACTCGTCGCCGCGGGGCCACGCCCGAGGAAGACAGGGCGCTCGCCGAGGATTTGCTCGCCGACCCGAAGGAGCGGGCCGAGCACGTGATGCTCATCGACCTGGGCCGGAACGACGTCGGCCGGGTGGCCGAGATCGGCTCGGTCGAACTCTCCGACGTGATGGTGATCGAGCGGTACAGCCATGTCATGCACATCACGAGCAACGTCACGGGACGGCTGGCCGGTGGACTGTCGGCCTTCGACGCCCTGCGGGCCTGCCTGCCCGCCGGCACGGTCTCCGGGGCCCCGAAAATCAGGGCGATGGAGATCATCGACGAACTGGAGCCGGTTCGCCGCGGGCCCTACGCGGGAGCCGTGGGGTATGTCGACTTCAACGGCTCGATGGACACCTGCATCGCACTACGGACGGTCGTGGTGACCGGGGGCCGGGCCTACGTGCAGTCGGGGGCTGGGATCGTGGCTGACAGCGACCCGGAGAAGGAGTTCGAAGAAACGATCAACAAGGCCCGGGGCATGCTGGTGTCGATCGAGATGACGACCGAGCGGCTGGCGGGTTCGGCGTCACCGGTCTGAGACGGAGAAGCCGATGATTCGCTGTGAACGCGCCACCGTGGAGCGGTCCGGCCGGGTGGTCGTCGAGGCGGTGACGTTGGCGGTCGTGCCCGGACAGGCCGCGGCCCTGATCGGTCGGAGTGGTGCGGGAAAAAGTTCGCTGCTCGCCGCCGCCGCGACCGCCTCGCCACTGCACGCGGGCGACATCCTCATCGGCGGCCAGTCCGTTCGCCGTGCGGCCGAGGCGGTTCGCCGGTTGATTGGTTACGTGCCCGTCCGGCTGCCCGCGTGGCCGGGAGTGCGGGCCGACGAGTTTCTGGAGGCGTTTGCCGTCGCGGCGGGGCTCCGCGGAAAGCCGCTCACGGCGGCTGTTTCGAAGGCGCTCGGCATGGCGGGCCTCGCTGGAAATAGCCACGCCCCCGTCGATACGCTCTCCTCGGGGCACGCGAAGCGGCTGCTCGTGGCCAGGTCGCTCCTGCACGATCCGCAGGTGCTGCTCCTCGACGACCCCTTTGGCGGGCTCGATCCCATCGAGCGGCGTGACATAGAGCGGCTCATCGGCGACGCCCACCTGATGGGGCGGACGGTGCTCGCCGCGATCGACGCTGCCGACGTGCCGTCGTGTTTCACGCAGCTTGCCGTCCTCGACGAAGGGCGGCTCGTGGCCAGCGGGCCAGCGGAGCCGGCCTCGTTCGCGGCGGGGCGGACGTGGGAGTGCGCGATTGTCTGCCGCGGGGCCGCGGAGGCGGCGGTTCGCGTGCTCGTGACGATCGTGGCCGACGCGCGGGCAGTGGATGGCGACACGGTGGCGTTCACGCTCGACGCCGCGAAGGGAACGCTCGCCGACGCCGTCGCGGCGCTCGTACGGGCCGGCATCGCGGTGGAGCAGGCCGGATTCGATCCGCCGTGGCCGGCGCAGCTCCTGCGGTGATGCGGAGCGATTTGGGGTGGGTCGCGTATTCCCCGCGCTGGCGCTTGGGGCTTCCAGACGGGAGGCGGGGTTCCGAGGAAGCCCGGAGCGCGAGCGACGGGAAGACGGGTGGCGACCGGTGGCGGTGATGCGGAGTGATTTGGGTTGGGTCCCGTATTCCCCGCGCTGGCGCTTGGGGCTTCCTGGCGGGAGGCGGGGTTCCGAGGAAGCCCGGAGCGCGAGCGACGGGAAGACGGGTGGCGACCGGTGGCGGCGCCGCAGGTCAGCGCTCGCCCCAGATCCGACGCACTTCCGCCAGCCCCTCGACGCAGAGGTCGTAGCCGCTCGAGAGCCGTTCGAGGAGCCGCCGCTCGTCGGCTGCGGTTGCCGGCTCCAGCCTGCTGGCCAGCCAATACGCCCGCTTGCCCGTCTCGCGGTAGGCGTCGAGCGGATCCCGAAGTCCACGCTGCTCGAGCGGCCGCAACGCCTCCGGATAGAGGCCGCTCCAGAAGAGCGTGACGTCGCCGATGTGCCGGTATTCCTCGCGGGCCTCGTCCGGACCGGTATGACCAGCGTGACTCGCGGCCTCGACGAGCAGCCGCGACACGTCCGCCGTCTCCGTGGCCACGGCAGAAGAGGGTGCCACCTCGTTGCGGAGAAACCTCACCAGCAGCACCGACACGTAGTCGATCAGCGGCGGGTCGACGATTCCCAGCCTGGCGTGAAACGCGTATTCCGTCAGGCCTCTGAAGAACCTGTCGATATCGGATGGATCGTGGGCTGAAAACATGGCAAGCTCGCACTTGCGGGGCACGCCAGCTACTGTTCTTACGAATCGTTATAGGCTCCGGTTCCCGCTTTTTGCCAGATGGATCCCATGACCGATGGACCTGCCCCGCTCGGTGTGATCCTGTTGGCCGCAGGCCGCGAGGAGGCGTTGCGGCCGCTCCTGATCCAACTGATCGTGATCATCCTCGCCGCCCGGGCGGGAGCGGTGGTCGCCCGCTGGCTCCGGCAGCCGAGCGTGGTCGGGGAAATCGTGGCGGGGCTGCTGCTCGGCCCGTCGGCATTCGGTGCGTGGGCTCCCGGACTGTTCGCGGCGATCTTTCGCGGCGGGTCAGGGGGGGCTGGTGGGGGCGTGATGGAGGCGTCGCTCACCAGTTTCAGCCAGGTGGGGCTCGTGCTGCTGCTCTTTCTGATCGGGATCGAGTTCGACTTCTCGCACGTCCGCCGGCAGGGCCGCCTGGCCGGGGCGATCTCGGTCGCCGGCATCGCGGCGCCTTTCACACTCGGTGTCGGCCTCGCCCTGCTGATGGCGCCGCGACTCGATGCACTCGGGGCCTCGGGCCCGGTCGATGTCCGCGCGTTCGCCCTCTTCATGGGCACGGCGATGTCGATCACGGCGATTCCGATCCTCGGCCGGATCCTCATCGAGATGGGCATGCAGCACACGCCGCTCGGGGCGACGGTGGTCGCCGCGGCCGCCTGCGACGACGCCGTGGGATGGACGCTGCTCGCCGCGGTGTCGGCGCTCGCCTCGGGCCACTTCGAGGGCGGGCGGATCGTGCAGATGGCCGCCGCGACGCTCGCCTTCGCTGCGCTGTGCCTGTTCGTCGTGCGGCCGCTCCTGCTGCCGATTTTGGAGCGGGGGGTGCGCGATGACGAGGCCGCGAGTCACGGCCGGCTTTCCCTTGGGCTCTTGTCGCTGCTCCTGTCGCTCCTGCTCGTGGCCGCCTGGATCACGAGTTGGATCGGCATCTTCGCGATCTTCGGGGCGTTTCTCCTCGGGGCTTCGCTCTCCGGCTCGCCGCGGGTTCGCGAGGCGGTGACAGGCCATCTCACCGACTTCGTGACCGTCTTCTTTCTGCCGATCTTCTTTACCTACACCGGCCTGAGGACCAACATCGGCTCGCTCGGCACGCCGGAGGCCTGGGGCTGGTGCCTTGCGGTGATGGCGGTGGCGGTGCTCGGCAAATGGGGGGGCTGTGGCCTCGCGGCCCGGTTCGGCGGACTGCCGCCGGGCGAGGCTTCCTGCGTGGGCGTGCTCATGAACACGCGGGCGCTGATGGAACTGATCGTCATCAACGTGGGCATCGACCTCGGCGTGATCCCGCCGCCGGTCGCCTGCATGCTCGTCCTGATGGCGATCGGCACGACGCTGATGACCACGCCCCTGGCGACATGGCTGCTCAAGGGCAGCCAGTACGAGCCGATCCTCGTTGCCCGCGGGTTTGTCCGGGGCTGACGGGCTCAGCCGTCCGGGTCGTCGAGCAGTTGCTGGAGGCGGGCCGCGTGTTCGGGGATGCACCTCGACAGCCACGAGGAGTCGATGAGCCCGAGCGAGATCATGTCGCGAAGATGCGTGCGATCCTTGTCACGAAACGTGTTGAGCTTCATCCGCACGAGGGGCTCGAGCGACACTACGTGGTAGTCGTCTGCCTGCTCCCGCTCGGTGACGTCGGCTGTCGGCAGCGGATAGGATTCGCGGACCTTCTCGCCGGCGAACAGGAGGTGCACGGCGTCTCGCGGGCTGCCGCCGGGGCCGTCGATGAAGCAGGTCACGTTCATCACGGTCGCGTGCACGAAGCCCACCGCTTCGAGGGCCGCCTTGACGGCGTCAAAATCCGCACGGCGGACGAGAATGTCGACATCCTGCGTGTTTCGCACGGCGGCACGGTCCACCCGCGACACCCAGGCCGCTACGGCGTTGCCTCCGGCAACGGCGTAGGGAATGCCGGCCCGTTCGAGGGCGGCGGTGGCTCGCAGGGCACGTTCACGAACTGCTTGCACGGCCTCGATCATCCTCTGCCATGAGAAATCGCGAAGTTCGACCGCCACGCTTGCACCTCGATCTGTTTGCAGTCAGTTGTCTCAGCGGCAGCCGGCGGCGAGGTCGGCCACGTAGCGGCTGATGTCGGCGAGCATCGCGTCGCGAGGCTGGCCGGCCGCCTCCGCGATCCGCCGCACGAGCGCCGAGCCGACGATCACGCCGTCGGCCACCGCCGCCACCGCCCGGACCTGGTCGGGGTCGGAGATGCCGAAGCCCACCACGATCGGCACGTCGGTCTTCGTGCGGAGCCACTTCACGCGGTCGATGAGTCCGGCAGGCAGTTCGGTCCGGGCGCCGGTCACGCCCGCCACCGACACGCAGTAGAGAAAGCCGGTCGACTTCCGCGCGATCGCCTCGGCTCGTTCCGGCGGCGTCGTGGGCGTGACGAGTCGCACGAGCGCCAGGCCCGCGGTCCGGCACGCCGCGTCGAGATCGTCCGACTCCTCGATCGGCAGGTCTGGCACGACGAAGCCGGCCAGCCCCGCGGCCACCGCGTCGGCCACGAAGCGGTCGATCCCCCGGCGGAAGATGAGCGAGTAGCTCGCCATCGCGAGGATCGGCATCGTCACGCGGGCCGAGGCTTCACGGGCGATCCGGAATACGCCTTCGAGCGAGATACCCTTGCCGAGCGCCCGCGTGTAGGAGGCCTGGATCACGGGGCCATCGGCGATCGGATCGCTGTAGGGTACGCCCAGTTCGCAGAGCGATGCTCCGGCCTTGGCGATCGCCTCCAGCACCGCCACGCTCGTCTCGACGTCGGGATCACCGGCCGTCACGAACGGCGCCAACGCCTTCGTGCCGGCGGCCCGGTTGGCGGCGAACATCGCCTCGAGTGCATCGATCGGCCGTGCGGGCGTGGTGGTGCTCATGCTCATCCTGCTCGTGATTGGTTCAGGCCTGGGCCCCGTCCGCGGTGAGCCCGCGGAGCCGGGCGATCTCGGCGGCATCCTTGTCGCCGCGGCCCGACAGGCAGACGACGATGATCTCGTCGGGCGACCGCGTCGCCGCCTCGCGGGCGGCCCAGGCGAGCGCGTGGGAGGTTTCGAGCGCCGCGAGGATGCCCTCGTTCCGGGCCACGGTGTCGAAGGCGTCGAGCGCCTCCATGTCGGTGACGCTCGTGTATTCCACGCGTCCCATGTCGTGCCAATAACTGTGCTCGGGGCCAACGCCGGGATAGTCGAGGCCGGCCGACACGGAATGGACGTCGGCCGTCTGGCCATCCATGTCCTGAAGCACGTAGCTCAGGCTTCCGTGCAGGATGCCCGGGCTGCCATAGGAGAGGCTCGCGGCATGATCGCCGGCCTGGCCGGAGCGGCCACCGGCCTCGACGCCCACCAGTCGTACCTCGGGGTGATCGACGAACGGATAAAACATTCCCGCCGCATTGCTGCCGCCGCCGACGCAGGCCACGACGGTATCGGGGAGCCGGCCGAACTGTTTCCGCGACATTTCGATCGTCTCGCGGCCGATCACGGATTGAAAGTCGCGGACGATCCGCGGGAAGGGGTGCGGGCCGACGACCGAGCCGATGATGTAGTGGGTGGTCTCGACGGAGCCCATCCAGTCGCGCATCGCCTCGTTGATCGCGTCGCGGAGCGTCCGCGAGCCGGTCTCCACCGGACGCACCTCGGCCCCCATCAGCCGCATGTTGCGGACGTTGGGCGCCTGCCGGCGGACGTCCTCGGCCCCCATGTAGACGACGCACTCCAGGCCGAAGCGGGAGCAGGCGGTGGCCGTCGCCACGCCGTGCTGGCCGGCGCCGGTCTCGGCGATGATCCTGCGCTTGCCCATTCGCATCGCCAGCAGGCCCTGGCCGAGCGTGTTGTTGATCTTGTGGGCGCCGGTGTGGCTCAGGTCCTCGCGCTTGAACCAGATCTGCGCCCCGCCGGCGAGCTTCGTGAGCCGCTTCGCGAAGAGCAGGGGAGTGGGCCGGCCCACGAAGGCCGAGAGCAGGCCGTCGAGTTCGGCGGCGAATGCCGGGTCCGCGATGGCTTCCGCATACGCCCGCTCCAGCTGATCGAGCGCCGCGGAAAGCGTCTCGGGCACGTACCGGCCACCGAATCTGCCGAAGCGGCCATAGGCGTCGGGCACACCGGACATCGGCGGGGCGGCTGTGGTGGTGGCGGCCATGAAAATATTCCTCGGATCGATCGCGGCGCAGCGGCGTGACGGTATGTTCAGAGGCCAGTCCGATTGTAGCCTGCCCCGGCCGAGCCACCATCCAGGCCGCCACCGTCAGCACCACGAGCGATGCCCGAACTGCCCGAAGTCGAGACGATGCGCCGCGGCCTCGCCGGCGTGGTCGGTCGGAGGATCGCGTCGGTCGAGTTTCCCCGCAGTCGCGTCAGGCCGCTGTCGATCGAGCCCGCGGCCGCCACGATCGCACGCCGGATCGTGGGCCACACGGTCGCCGCCGTTGTGCGTCGCGGCAAGCGGATCGTGATCGAACTGGCCAGAGGTGAGGCCGTGGCACGATGCGGACGGCTCTGGCTGGCAATCGAGCCGCGGATGACGGGCCTGATGCTCGTCGTCGATCCGCCGACGGAGGAGCACGTGCGGATGGTGATGGGCTTCACGAAGGGTGGCCGAGGTGCCCAGCCCCAGCGGCTGCTCTTCTGGGATCGCCGCGGACTGGGGACGATCCGGCTTCTCGACGACCGTGGCCTCGATGCGGTCTGCGGGCCCCACAAGCACGGTCCCGACGGACTCGTCGTGAACGGCGCCGATCTCGCAGACCGCCTGAGGGCATCCCGTCGGGCGGTGAAGGTGGCGCTCCTCGATCAGCGGGCCGTCGCTGGCATCGGCAACATCTACGCCGCCGAGATTCTCTTTCGCTGCGGCATCGATCCTCGGTCGCCGTGCCGCCGGCTCCCGCGCGACGCCTGGGAGCGGATCGCCGACGTCACCCGTGCCCTGCTCGCCGAAGCGGTCGCTCACGAGGGTTCGTCGATCGGCGACGAGACCTACCGCACGGCCGACAACCGCGTCGGTCGGTTTCAGCGGCAGCATCGGGTGTACGGCCATGAGGGCGACGCATGCACTGCCTGCGGCGGGGCCATTCTTCGCATCGTTCAGGCGCAGCGGGCGACGTTCTTCTGTCCAGGGTGCCAGCGGCGTCCTGGCCGCGGTGCGGCGGGATCCGCGCGGCGTGGTTTGGCATCGCGGCGGCCGACGACGTAATCTTCGTCAAGAGAAATCCGGCACACGCCGGACTCGATCGCCCCAGGAGACGTCCGATGCGTGGCCACGACTTCCGGATTTCCCGTCGCCGTCTCCTGACCACGGCGGCAGCGACCGCAGGCGCGATGGCCACCGGCGGGCCGCGGTTGCTGGCCGTGGCCGAGGGGCCGGCTGCCCCGACCGCAGAATCACTCTCCGCCCGACTGCACGCCTCGCTCACTCCCGTCCAGCGGAAGCAGGTCTGCTTCCCGTGGGACTACGTGCATCCCAAGTTCGGGCTGCTCAGGACCCGCGTCGGCAACAACTGGAATGCCACCGAGCCCTCCGTGAAGAGCGACTTCTTCACGAAGGATCAGCAGCAGCTCGTCCGCGACATCTTCGAGCACCTGATCGAGCCCGAATGGCACGCCCGGTTCGACAAGCAACTCGAGGACGATACCGGTGGCTTCGGTCACGATCAGTCGGTCGCCCTCATCGGCGAACCTGGCAGCGGAAAGTTTCAGTTTCTGCTCACCGGCCGCCACATGACTTTGCGGTGCGATGGCGACTCGGCCGATCACGTCGCCTTCGGCGGCCCGATCTTCTACGGCCACGACGCCGGCGGCTTCAACGAGGACAAGGACCACGAGGGCAACGTGTTCTGGCCCCAGGCCGTGGCGGCCAACGCCGTCTGCACGATGCTCGACGGCAAACAGCGGGAGCAGGCCCTCGTCGCCAAGGTGCCTCGCGAGAATGCGATTGCATTTCGCGGGAAAGGACAGGAGCCCGCGGGGATCCCGGTCTCCGAACTCTCGGCCGATCAGCGGGCCGAACTGGAGCGGGTGCTGGGTGTCTTGCTCGAGCCCTACCGCACCGTCGATCGCGACGAGGTCCGGGGCTGTCTGTCGAAGCAGGGCGGGCTCGACCGCTGCCGGCTCGCCTTCTACCGCGAGGGCGACCTCGGCGACGACGGCGTGTGGGACAACTGGCGGCTCGAGGGACCGGCTTTCGTCTGGCACTTCCGCGGCGCGCCGCACGTGCACGTGTGGGTCAACATCGCCGACACGCCTGACGTTCCGACCAACGCCTGATCAAGAGCTCATGACCGATTGCTGCATCATCGGCGGGGGCATCATCGGGCTCTCGATCGCCCGGGAACTCGCCGGCCGCGGTGTGTCCGTTCGCGTGCTGTCACGGGACACGCGGGAGGAAATGGCCTCCTGGGCGGCGGTCGGCATTTTTCCACCGGCTCCGAGCGGGCCCGGTATGACGCCCAACGCGGCCCTCACCGCCTGGAGCGACCGGCTCCATCGTGTGTGGGCGCGGGAACTTCTCGACGAGACCGGGATCGACAACGGCCTGCGGCGCTGCGGCGGACTGCACCTCGCGGCCGACGAGGCTGGCCTGCAGCGGCTGCGCACGGAGGCCGGGAGTTGGCTCGCCAAGGGAGCGTGCTGTGAGGTGCTCGACGACACGGCGCTGGCCGCCGCCGAGCCGGCCTTGGCTGGGGCGGTCGCGCGAGGTGCCGTGCGAGGCGGCCTGCTGCTCGCCGACGAACACCAGTTTCGCTCGCCTCGTCAGCTTCGCGCGCTCGAGCAGTCGTGCCTGAACCGCGGCGTCGTGCTCACCCGCGGGGCCGACGTCTCGACGATCGCGGTGAACGGCGGTCGGATCATGGGAGTCGTCGCCTCGGTGCAGGGTGTGTCGGAGCGGGTCGAGGCGGCCACCTACGTGGTGGCGGCGGGTGCCTGGTCGGGACGGCTCGCGGAGGAGTTGGGGCTGACGCTCGACACGCGGCCGATCCGCGGGCAGATCGTGCTCCTGCGGGTGCCGCGACAGCCCCTCACGCGGATCGTGAACCTCGGCCTCGACTACATCGTGCCCCGCGAGGACGGCAACCTTCTCGTCGGCTCCACGCTCGAAGATGCGGGCTATGTGCCGGTGCCGACCGACGCGGCGATCCTGCGGCTGCGCCGCGTGGCGGTCGACCTGCTCGGCGACGTGGCCGATGTGGCTCCCGAGAAAACGTGGGCCGGGCTGCGGCCCGGGTCGCCCGACGGTCTGCCGTTCATCGGCCGCGTGCCGGCGCTCGCCAACGCCTTCGTTGCAGCCGGGCATTTCCGCGCGGGGCTTCACCAGTCGACGGGCACTGCCGTGATGATTTCCGATCTCATCCAAGGCCGCACGCCAGAGATCGATCCGACGCCGTTCGGTCCGAGCCGACGGGTCGGACCGCCCGGCGACGACTCGGTCCCCGTGATGCTCGCCCGCGCCGCCGCGGAGCTGCAATAGCGCGGCTGACTGGAAGAGCTGCCGCTACGGCGCATTTGACTTTGGTCTATCGCCTGACGGGGACCCGAGTGGTGGGTCGGGGCTGCCCGTGCCCCGAGGGCCGGACGTTCACCTCGGCCCTCCAGGCCTCGGCTCTCTGCATGTCCGCTGCGCTTCGGCATCATGCCTTCGCTTGCTCCCATAGCCCGGCTCTCGGGGCACGGGCAGCCCCTCGCGGGTTCTCGAATACCGGGGAAGCCCGGAGCGCCGCTGACAGCACCGCGATCAGGCCATGCGCGACCCTGTTCGGATATCGTTTCCGTCAGGCGGCCTGCGGGGACAGCCGGCGGTGGATCGTCTCGATGTCGGCCGGAGTGACGGCCCGATCCGGTTTTGACGCCGCGAGCACGGCGGCGAGTTCCGCCAGCCGGAGCATCGCTGCGGGGATGCCGGCGGCGATCTCGTGGATGATCGCGAGCGCCGGCTGCAGTGATTCATCCGCTGCCGTCGCGGCCATCGCCGGGGTGAGTATGGCGAAGGATTCGGCGGCCGTGCAGGGGCGGAGGCTGGCGCGGAGATGGATCGCCTGTTCGACTCGGCTGTCGCGAGCGACGAGCGTGAGCAGCCGGCCCTCGCCGGCAAGCACGACGCTCGCCGCGGGCTGCCGGACACGGCACGTGGTCAGGAGCTTGGCGATGTCGCCCTCGGCAGCGAGATGGGCGTCGTCGGCGACGACCACGTCGGGAAGGTCGCGGCGGCCGGATTCGGCCACGCTGGCCCAGGCCGCGAAGTCGCGAACCTCCACCGACAATGAGTGGAGTTGGCGGGCGGATGCGAGATGGGCGAGCACGGTGGTCTTGCCGACGCCCTGCGGGCCGCAGAGCAGCGCGACACCCCCCGGACGCGAGATGCCGCAGGCGATCTTGGCGAGCGCGGCCTGCTGTGTGGGCGTGAGCGTGGGGGGTGAGGACGATTCGCTCATGGCGTAGCTCCGAAAACTGTACCGCCGCTGCCGGCCGGCGTTGCGAACGACACCACTTCGCCGAGCGGTTCGACGCCGAGGGACTCGAGGGCGACGTCCCACGTGGCGGGGGGCTCGCGATTTCCTTTGCGGACGAGGATCGCGGCGTCGCACCCGGCGCTCGCCACCATGAGCCGTTGGCGGTGAATCCTGCCCGGCGGAAACCAGACGCCTGCATCGACCAGCACGATCCGTTTGCCGTGGGTGGGGCCCGTCCCGTGGATGCTCGAGGAGTCGCAGGCGACCGCTTCGTGCCCCCGGTCGTGGAGCATGCGGACGAGCGCCGCGACGATGGTCGTGCAGCCAGCCCCGGACTCACAGGAGGCAATCGCGATCGCGCGGCGGCCGCGGCGGCGGGCCGACTCGATCGCGTCGGCCAGGGAAGACCATTCCGGTCCGGCCGCCTGCAGCAGCCGATCGACGAGGTCGTCGCGCACCGGATCGGTGCACCGTTTGACGGTCGGCGCTGCGGCCGGCCGTGGCACGGGAACGGGCGTCGCGGGAGCCACCGGGGCAGGCCGGTTCGCGGCTGCCAACGGCACGACCGCGTTCCACCGCTCGATGAAGGCGTGGTCGAGGAGATCGAGGGTCATCGCTGCAGGGTGTCCGTCACGGTCGGGGCGGGCTGCATCCGGGCGAGCCGTTCCACCCGGCTGCGTTCGGCGCGGCGGCCGTCATTCCAAGACGCGAGCGCCCAGGCCACCATTGCCACGACTGCCAACGCCATGACCGACCCCTTGGGAAAGCGGGTCCGCGAGGCCCTCGGCCTGCGGGAGGGAGCCGGCATCGGGGTGGACGTGACGGCCGTGGCGGGCACGACGTCTGCGGCCCCGGGCGCGGCCTGATCCGTCCCGATGTCTGGAATGCGTGCGAGAACCTGCATCATCTCCCCTGTTGTTTCCATCGTCGGCGATGCCGGACGGGCTTGAGCGGTGCGTCACGAGGGGGATGCCCTCTTCCCAGCCGCGCCCCTCCGCGCCCGCCAATCGCGCCGGAGAACCGGCGCAGTATGCCCCGTCGTCCGAGTCGCCTATGATCAGGGTGAACTGAACCATGGCGATTTTCCGCCATTCACGCCCTTTTCCAGCCTTTTGGACCGTCGATGCCGACCACCTCCCCGTCCAGTCGTTCCGACCTTCTTCATTCAGTCCTCGCCAGCCGGATCGCGATCCTCGACGGCGCCATGGGCACGATGGTGCACGCCCTCGCCCTCGACGAGCAGGGTTTTCGCGGCGAGCGTTTTGCCGGGCACCACCGCGATCTGAAGAACTGCATCGACGCCCTCACGCTCACGCAGGGAGACGCCATTCGGGGCATTCACGCCGCGTACCTCGAGGCGGGGTCCGACATCGTCGAGACCAACACCTTCGGGGCCACGAGCATGGCCCTGGCCGATTTCGGTCTCCAGTCGTACACGCGGGAGATGAACCTCGTCGCCGCCCGGCTGGCCCGCGAGGCGGCCGATGCGGCCACGGCCAAGACCCCCGACAAGCCGCGATTCGTCGCCGGGTCGATCGGCCCCACCAACAAGCAGCTCTCCATCGCCGGCAACGTGGCCGATCCGGGCCACCGCGACGTGACGTTCGACGAGATGGTGGCGGCCTACCGCGAGCAGATCGAAGCCCTGATCGAAGGGGGCGTCGACATCCTGCTGGCCGAGACGGCCTTCGACACGCTGGTGCTCAAGAGCTGCCTCCACGCCATCGAGCAGGTGTTCTCGGATCTCGGCCGGAAGCTGCCGGTGATGGCCTCGTTCACGATCTTCGACGGTGGCCGCACGCTCTCCGCCCAGACGGTGGAGGCCTGCTGGACGAGCATCTCCCACATCGACCTCGTGAGCGCGGGCATCAACTGCGCCCTCGGGCCGGAGAAGCTCCGGACCCACGTGGCCGACCTGTCGCGGATCACCCCGCGGCTGGTGAGCTGCTATCCCAACGCTGGCCTCCCCAACGCCCTCGGAGGCTTCGACGAGACGCCCGAGATGATGGCGAGCGTGCTCGAAGAGTTCGCCCAGTCGGGTTGGCTCAACATCGTCGGCGGCTGCTGCGGCACGACGCCGGCCCATATCAAGGCGATCGCCGACGTGATGCGGAACTACCCGCCGCGGAAGCCGGCGGATCCGCCGCGGCGGTCGAGGTACTCGGGCCTCGAGATGCTGGAACTGCGTCCCGAGAGCAGTTTCACCATCGTCGGCGAGCGGACCAACGTGACGGGGTCACGGGCCTTCGCCCGGCTCATCAAGGAGGATCGCTACGAGGAGGCACTGAGCGTCGCCCGCCAGCAGGTCGAAAACGGCGCCAACATCATCGACATCAACGTCGACGAGGGAATGCTCGACGGCGTCAAGGTGATGACGAAGTTCCTCACGTTGCTCTCGAGCGAGCCTGAGATCTCGAAGGTCCCGATCATGATCGACTCCTCGCGGTTCGAGGTGCTCGAGGCGGGGCTGAAGTGCGTGCAGGGGAAGGGGATCGTCAACTCGATCAGCCTCAAGGAAGGGGAGGAGAAGTTTCTCGAACAGGCCCTCGTCGTCCGCAGCCACGGGGCGGCGGTCGTGGTGATGGCGTTCGACGAGGAGGGGCAGGCCACCGACGTGGAGCGTCGGGTCGCGATCTGCCGGCGGGCCTATCGGTTGCTCACGGAACAGGCCGGCTTTCTCCCCGAAGACATCATCTTCGACCCCAACATTCTCACGGTCGCCACGGGCATCGAGGAGCACAACCGCTACGCGATCAACTTCATCGAGGCTACCCGGCGGATCAAGGAGGCCATGCCGCTGGTGAAGGTCTCCGGTGGCGTGAGCAATATTTCGTTCTCGTTCCGTGGCAACGACGCGGTTCGTGAGGCGATGCACTCCTGCTTCCTCTACCACGCCATCCGCGCCGGCATGGAGATGGGGATCGTCAACGCCGGGCAGCTCGCCGTGTACGAGGAGATCGAGCCGGAGTTGCGGGAGCGGATCGAGGACGTGCTTTTCGACCGCCGGCCCGACGCGACCGATCGCCTCATCGAATATGCCGAGACGGTCAAGAAACGGGATCCGGCAGACGTCGCCAAGGCCGACACATGGCGGAGCCTTGGCGTGGAGGAGCGGCTCACGCACGCTCTCGTGAAGGGGATCGCCGACCACGTCGAGGAAGACGTCGAGGCGGCCCGGGCGCATTATGCCACGAGCCTCGAGATCATCGAGGGACCGCTGATGCGGGGCATGCAGACGGTGGGGGACCTGTTCGGCGAGGGGAAGATGTTCCTGCCGCAGGTGGTGAAGAGCGCCCGCGTGATGAAGCGGGCCGTCAACCACCTGCTTCCCTACATGGAGGCCGAGCGGATCGCGTCGGGAAACGCCCAGACCAAGCGGGGCAAGGTGCTGATCGCCACCGTGAAGGGCGACGTCCATGACATCGGCAAGAACATCGTGGGCGTGGTCCTGGGATGCAACGGCTACGAAATGGTCGATCTCGGGGTGATGGTGCCTTGCAACAAGATCATCGAGGAGGCGATCCGTCACCAGGCCGACATCGTGGGCCTGTCGGGACTGATCACGCCGAGCCTCGATGAGATGGTGCAGGTGGCCCAGGAGTTCGAGCATGCGAAGCTGTCGATGCCGCTGCTGATCGGCGGGGCCACGACCTCGGCCCGGCATACGGCCGTAAAGATCGCCCCGAAGTATTCCGGCGCCGTCGTTCATGTGAACGACGCCTCCCGGGCGGCCGGCGTGGTGGAGAAACTCCTCAGCCCGACGGCCCGGGAGGAGTTCACGCGGGCCAACCGGGCGGCGCAGGCCCGCGATGTCGAAAACTTCAAGCTTCGGCAGCAGACGAAACTCGTCCCCTATGCCGCGGCATGCGGGAAGCGGTGGACGACCGAGTGGGCGACGGCGCCGATCGACGTGCCCGGGTTTCTTGGTGTGCGGACGCTCGAAAAGGTGCCGCTGCCCGAACTGATCCCGTTCATCGATTGGTCTCCCTTCTTCATGTCGTGGGAGCTGAGGGGAAAGCATCCGGCGATCTTCGACGACCCGGTCGTGGGCGTCGAGGCCCGGAAGCTCCACCGCGACGCGCTCGATCTGCTCGATCAAATCGTGCGTGACGACGCCCTCGTGGCAAAGGGCGTGTATGGCTTCTTCGCCGCCAACTCGGTCGGCGACGACATCGCCCTGTTTACGGACGAGTCACGGACCACCGAGATCGGCCGTGTGCACACGCTCCGGCAGCAGTGGGAACGAAAGGGACAGGACGTCTTTCACGCCTTGGCCGACTTCGTGGCCCCGGTGGAGAGCGGCCGCAAGGACTACCTCGGGGCCTTCGCGGTCACGACCGGCCACGGCTGCGACGAGCTCTGCCGGAAGTATGACGCCGAGCACGACGACTACTCGTCGATCATGGTGAAGGCGATCGCCGATCGGCTGGCCGAGGCCTTCGCCGAATGGCTGCATGCGAAGGTTCGCCGTGAGTGGGGCTACGGGCGTGCTGAGGGTTTCACGCCCGAGGATCTCATCGAGGAGAAGTATCGCGGCATCCGGCCCGCGCCGGGTTATCCGGCCTGTCCCGACCATACCGAGAAACGAGCCCTGTTTGACTGGCTCGGGGCGGAGAAGGCCGCGGGAATGCAGCTCACGGAGAGCTTTGCGATGACTCCGGCGGCGAGTGTCAGCGGGCTCTATTTTGCCCACCCAGAAAGCCGATATTTCGCTGTGGATCGCATCACGCGGGAGCAGGTGGAGGCCTACGCCGCTCGGAAGGGGATGCCGGTCTCGGAGATCGAGCGGTGGCTCGCCCCGAATCTCGGCTACGACGTGTAGCCGGGCCACGCAGAGTCCGCGACCGGGAACGTGCCATGGCCGACACTCCTGAGCCCCGTCGGCCGCGAACGCGGAAGATCGTGCTCGATGCTCCCCGTGTCGTCGACGCCTCGGGCGGCACGAGCATCCTCGTCGATCGATTCCTCGACTATGTCCGGCACGAGCGGGCGCTCGCCGACAACACGCAGTCGGCCTACCGTCGCGACCTGCGGGACTTTGCCGGCTGGCTTGCCGGGCGAGCGGCGGCGTCCATGTCGGTCCGGGATCTTGGCGACTACTTCGCGGCACTCACGAAGAAGGGCTTGGCCCGCGCAAGCGTGGCCCGTCAGGCGGCGACGCTGCGGACCTTTTACGCCTTTCTCCAGCTCGAGGGTGTGATCGCCGAGAGCCCGGCGGAGTTGATCAAGGCCGCG
The DNA here is from genome assembly GCA_021414115.1 of Planctomycetia bacterium. GTDB lineage: Bacteria > Planctomycetota > Planctomycetia > Pirellulales > UBA1268 > QWPN01. The sequence continues at coordinate 26,974 of JAIOPD010000138.1, read as the reverse complement.
CGGCGAGACGACGCCATTCCGGGCACGCTCTCGCCGGCCCAGGTCGACCGGCTGCTCGCCAGCCCGGAGGGCGACGGTCCGCGGGCCCAGCGTGATCGGGCCCTCCTCGAACTCCTCTACGCGACCGGCTGCCGGGCGTCGGAAGTGTCGACACTCCGGCTCTCCGACGTGCACCTTGCCGAGAGTTTTTGCACCTGCCGCGGCAAGGGCAACAAGGAGCGTGTCGTGCCGCTCGGCCGTCGTGCGGTTGCGGCGACGGCGGCCTGGCTGAGCGACGCTCGCAAGACGTTCGCCGCCCGGACAGGAGGCATCCCGTCGTGGGCCATCCTCTCGGCGCGGGGCAACCGGCTCTCACGGATGCGGATCTGGGAGATCGTGCGGTTTCACGCCGACAAGGCGGGCATCCCGCCCGACATCGGCCCCCACACGCTGCGGCACAGTTTTGCCACGCACCTCGTGGCCGGGGGCGTCGACCTCCGTCACGTCCAGGAGATGCTCGGCCATTCGAGCATCGCCACGACCCAGCGCTACACGCACGTCGACGCCGGCCGCCTCAAGGCCGTGCACGAGAAGTTTCATCCCCGGCGGTAGATCACCCGACGGGGGCCCGAGTGGTGGGTCGGGGCTGCCCGTGCCCCGCGAGCCGGACGTTCGCGGAGGGCATCCATGCCCTCCGCTCACTCGGAGGTGCCTGCGCTCTCGCCCTCCGGGCTTCGCTGGCCACCTACGCCGGCTCTCGGCGCACGGGCAGCCCCTCGCGGGTGTTCGTTGCTGGGAAAGCCCGAAGCGCGAGCGACGGGTAGACGCGCCGCGACCGTGCTGATGGCGGGGAGCCGGCGTCCACGAAAGTCAGATGCGGGCTAACGCTTCTTCGGGGGAGCGAACTTGATCTTCTTGATCAGTTCCACGACCGTGCCATCGGGCTGCACCATGCCTGAGACGGCCGTGACCGCGCGGATCACGTTTTCATACTTCAAGGCCGGGTCGCAATCGAGCTCGACCTCCGTCTTGTCGGCGTTGGAGCCGGGGCCGGTGCCCACGAGATCGATGACCCGCCGGCGGAGATCGTCGAAGTCGCCGACCGGCTGACCGTTCATCGTCATGCTCGTCCGTTCACCCGACGGGCCGGCCGTCATCTTGACGCGGACCGGCGGGATCGGATCCTCGGGGGCGGCTCCGGCGCTGGCACCGAGCGGCATGCGAATGTCGAAATCACCTTCGCTGATGACCGTCTTGAGGGTGAGCATGAAGAACGTGATCAACTGAAACACGACGTCGATCATCGGCGTCATGTCGATGGCGATCTTGCTCGGCAGTTCGTCACGATGTTTGGCCATGGCACCCTCCGATTATCGGCTCTCGTCGTATTCGGCTCGCAAGACGAACCGCTCGAAGCCCTTCTCCTGGCAGACCTTGATCAGGTCTTGAACGTCGCCGGTATTGGACCTGCCGTCGGCCCGCACGATCACGGTGGCCGAACTCGGTTCTTTGCTCGCCGAGATCATCACCCGCTTCTCGTTCTCGAGGTATCCGCCGATGTCCTGAAGCGCGACGGGCTCGCCGGCGTAGATCACCTTTCCGTTCGTCATCAACTGGAGCGTGATCGGGTTGGTCGCCGGACCTTCGGCAGGCTTTGCCAACTGGCTCATGGGCAGTTGGATCCGGTCGTCCGTCACGGCCTCGGAAAAGTTGAGGGTGAAGACAAAAAACGTGATCAACTGGAAAGTGACGTCGATCATCGGCGTCATGTCGATGTCGGTCTGTTCAGGACCGCTGCTCTTCTTGCGTGCCATGGCGTGCGGTTCTCGCGTTCACCGGTTTCGGGGCGTCACTTCTTGCCCATGTTTTGGAATCGCGACATCAGGCGCATCGATTCGTCGTCCACTTCCATGTTGAACCGCTGCAGCCAGTTCTTCAGCAACGCGTAGCAGGCGATGGCGGGAATGGCGAGCCAGAGTCCGATGAGCGTCGTCACGAGGGCCTGGGAGATACCGGTGGCGAGCTCGTTCGGTTTCGGGGTCGTCGTGCTCTGGGCGATCTTCATGAACGCGGCCACCATCCCGTCCACCGTGCCGAGCAGGCCGAACATCGGCGAAAGGGCTCCGACGAGTGACACGAAGCTGATCTTGTGCTCGAGGTTCATGGCCTGCTCGCTCTCCGCGGCCTGCATCGCCTCGACGGCCGCCGGATAGCCCGACTGCAGCTTGCTCATGCCGGCGGACAACACCTTGCCGAGGTACGAGTCGTCGTTCTTGGCCAGTTCGTAGGCCTGCTGAAACTCCTTGTTTTCCAGATGCTGTTCGAACTGCTGGCCCAGCGCTGGAGGCATCATCACCACCTTGCGGAACTGCATGAAGCACATCACGAGCAGGGCCACGAGACCGAAGGAGAGCAGCAGAAAGATGATCACGTATTTGACACCGAGCGCCTCGACGAGAAACGTGAGATAGCTCTTGCCCTCGGGTTCCGCGTCGCCACCTTCATCAACGGCTTCCTCGTCCTGGGCAGAGGCGACGGATGGGACCACGCACGTGGAGGCGACGCCCCAGGATGCCGTCAGGCATGCGACGAGGAGGATGCGTCCAATTCGCGCGGGAAGCATTCCGGCCTGCCACGACCAGATTCCTTCCCGCCCACCGTCGCACGCGCCAGCCAGCATGATCATCTCCTCAAAAGGTATGGTTCCGTTCAGCCTTTTCCTACCGACAGCGTACCCTCGCCCAACCCGACACTGAAAGGGGCTCATTGGCCCGGCGTCAGGAGGCCTTCGCCGCCCGAAGTTTTTTCGTCCACGGGCTATCAGGGTAGCTTGTTTCCAGATTCTGCCGGGCCTCGCGGGCACGCTCCGGATTGTTGGTCTTCTCCCAGAGTTCCACGAGATTGAACAGCGCCTGGGCGTGTTCCTCGGGCACCGAGTTGTGGACCATGTCAACGGTGAGAAACGAGACGATTGCGTCCCTGTCCTTGTCGCCGAGGGTCCGCTGGGCTTCACCGAGTAGGGCGTAGAGGCGGGCCAGGTTCTCGGAGTCGCCGGAATCGGCATCCTTCAGCATGCCCTGCGCCGCGGCGATGGCGTCTGCAGCCTTGCCGAGACGTGTCAGGCACCGTGCCCGGCCCATGTCGGCCCCGAGCCGGGCCCGCTTTCCGGAGTCTCCTTCGATCTTGGTCGCGACCTTCGCCGCCGCCTCGTACTCCCGGAGCGCCTCGGGATATTTCTGCTGCCCGGAGAGGAGGTCGGCCTTGAGCGTGGCAGCCCGCACCTCGATCGCAGGCGGGCCCTTGTCGAGCGTGCCATACGCGGCCGCCGCCTCGGCGATCTTGCCCTGTCGGGCGAAGACGTCACCGAGCAGTTCCTGCATGTCATAGAAGTGATGACTGCGAGGGTATGTCGTGAGGAAATCGGCGACGGCCTTTTGCCCCGCAGCGAGGCCCTCGCCCGAGGCAAGCGCCTTGCGGCCGGTCGCGGCAGCACGAACAAACGCGAGTTCGGTCTGGATTTCCTTCTCGATCCCCTCGAGGTCGGCGGACTTGATCTTGGCAAGTTCGTCGAGAGCGCCTGCTCCATCCTTCCGGAGAAGCAGCGTGCGGGCGCTCCGCAACTCCTCGGGTTCGTTTGCGAACCGGACCTCGCGAATGCTCTCGATCGAGATCTTCTGCGGGCCGTTTTTGCCCTCGAGATCGATCCCGTTGGGCGACGCTTCGCTGACCTCGCCCTGGAGTTCGACTCCGGTCACGAGCCGCACGCGGTCGAGAGACTGGGCCAGCGTCGGAATAGTCGATCCCAAGGCGATCGCGGCCGCGACGGTTGCCCACGCCGGTCGGGTGAATCTGCGAGCGTGCAACGCGTTCATTATTCAGCGATTCTCCCTGGATGTTTCGGTGGTGGAGGCCATCACGGTGCGGCCCCCGCGGGAGCCGGCTGTGCCGCGGCCCCTGCCTCCTGATCGAGCTGGGAAAAACCACCAGGATTGGCAGCGCCCTGCTCCTTCTGGACCTCGCGGAGGAGTTTCTCAAACCGCTTTTGGAACGCCTCGCCACCCAGGTCGGGGTAGAGCTTTCGGGTCATCGCGATCGCGGTCTTTGCGGTGTCGAGCCGCTTCTCGCGGTCGGCCGCTGCGCCCCCCAGCTTGGCCCGCGTGAGGAGCGTATCGGCGACGTGCAGCCGCGCCTCGAAGAACTGTTCGCGGGCCTTCATGGCCTTCTCGTCGGCCGCGGAAAAGGCCTGGCGGGAGAGCTTGTTGGCGATGCCGCCCCAGCCCCAGATCACAACTGGCGGCGCCTTGCGGCCGGCGGCCGCCTCCCGCAGAAGAGCATCGCCCTTGGCCGAATCTCCGGCGGCAAGGGCGGCACGACCGGCCAACTCGAGCAACTCAGCCGCCTGCAGCTGGATCTCGAGCGAGTTCTGCCGCTTGGTGTCGGCAAGGATCCAGTCGATCTGCTCCTGTGCCGCATCCCACTTGCCTCGCTCCTTGAAGATGCCCGCCATCTTCAGCCGAATCGAGGGCTCGAAGCGGCCGATGTCCTCGCGGTCCTTCGCCGCGGCACCTGGATCGTCCTTCGCGGACAGCAGACGGGCATAGGCCTCCGCGGCCCGGTCGAGGTATTGCTCCGCCTTCGACTTCGGCACCACGGCGCCGGTGCCCTTGCCGGAACCGAGCGTGTAATACGTGGTCGCGACCCAGATCTGCGAAGAGATCTTCTTGTCACGCTTGGCAACGCCGTCAAGAAACTTTTCAAAGCCGGCGAGGATCTTTCCCGCCCGCTCACGCACCTCGGGCGAGCTCCCCTTGTCGCCGCCGCCGAGGTTTTCGAGCTGGGCCTGGAGGTCGCGGCCCATCGAGAGATACATGCCCGTCAGCTTCGCCGAGGCCTCTTCCCCCTGGCCGGCCGCCTTTTCCAGCGCGTCCATCGCCGCTTGGGCCTTGTCGAGTTGCTCCGTCTCGATGAAATGTCGGAGAGCGACCGTGAGCGTGCCTTCTGCGAACTGGCCCTGGACGAGCGCGGGATCACCGCCGAGCACCAGCGTCCACGGACCGAAGACCTTGTGTTCGAGAATGCGGCCCGCGGCTTCGCGGTCGCCGTCGTCGAGGGCCATCTGCACGCGGGCCAGCGCCGCGCCCGCTGCGATCCTGCCCCCCACGCCGGCCGGCAGGGTCGCCGCCTGCTCCAGCGACGCGAGCCCCTCGTCAATGGCGGCCTTCGCGGCCGCGTTCCATCCGTTGATGATGGTCTCGTCGGGACGCACGGACGCATCGAGCTTGCGTGCTTCCTGCACCTCCCGCCGCAGCCCCGTTCCCGCCCGCATCGCGAATTCGGCTCGCCGCGGCGAATCGGCGGGAAACTTTTCGAGCAGCGCCGCGATCGCCGCGGCGTCCCGTGACTCGAGGGCGACGTTCAAGAGCACCGAAAAAGCATCGGCCCCTTCGGCCTCGGCGGGCCACGTCTTCCCGATGATGGTCGCGACGGCGACCAACTTCGCCTTCGCATCCTTGCTCACGGCCGGGTCGGGCTGCAGGCCGAGCTGCTGGAGGCTTGCCAAGGCAACCCGCGCCGCCTGCCGGCTGCCGAGCGCGTTGGGGTATCGTTCGGTGAGCATCGCGCCGAGCGTGGCCGCGTCGGCAAATCGCTTGGCGTCGTAGTAGAGGAACGTCAGCATCGACCGGGCCGAGTTGATCGCCGCCTCGTCGGGCTGCTTCTCGGCTTCCCCCGCCTTGATCGCCTCCTCGAAGAGTTTGGCGGCGGCGTCGCGGTCGACCCCGGCCCGCTTGAGAGTTTCCTCAGCCTCGGCTGCCTTGCCCTCGGCCACAAACTTCTTCGCCTCGGCCTGCTTCTCCTGCATCGCGGCGAACGACACGCGGGCATCGGCCACCAGCGTGGCGAAGTCCTTCTCCTCGCTCCCCTCGGGCAGGTCCTTTCCCAACTTGGCGGCGAGTTCGCGGGCCTCCTTGGCGAAGTCTTTATTAGCCGTGGCGACCTCGGTGGCCAGTTTCTTCGCATCCCGCTGCAGGATTCCCTTGGCTTGTTTGTCCTTCGCGTCGAGCTTGCCGGCCCACGCATCGAGCGCCGTCGCGGCACGGTACTTGAGCCCCAGCCACTCGGCGTCGAGCTTCCGCCCCGGAAGTTTTTCAGCTGGCGTGAGGACAAACTTCCGGATGGAGTCGTCGACTCGTTGCAAAATGGACGTGGCCTTCGCGGCATCCTTTTCCGCGGCCGCCATGGCCAGCCAGCATTCGAGCGATGTGTTGATCGCCTTGGCGCGGAGCGAGACGGCCAGCGGCGACTTGTCGTCGATGACCACGACCGGGGCGAGGGTCTCCGCCGCCAGTTCATGTTTGCCGATCGCCGCGGAGTTGCGGCCCCAGTAATACCGGGCGAAGATGCCCGCCGCGGTCGTGCCGTATTTCTCGGCCAAGGACTTGAAGACCGCCGTCGATTCGTCGATCGCCGCGGTTGCTTCCTTCGATCCGGGCGAAAATGCCTTGGATTTCTCGAACAGAGCGGCTCCGGTCATGAGCCGCGTCGAGAGGAGTTTGGCGCGGTACTGGGTCTGAAGCTCCTCGAGTCGATCGACCTCCTTCTGCTGCGTCGCCGTGAGTTTGGCCGGGCCATCGCCCTTGGTCTTGCCTCCGGCCTTGAGCGCGTCGATCTTGCCATCGACCTCGCGGAGCGCCCTGAGCACGGCGTCCTCGGCGTTGTTGACCTTGGCAATCTCCTTCTGGTCGGGCTTTACCGTGCCCTTCAGGCTCTTGATTGCGGAGTCGAAGAAAGCCGCCCCCTCGGCGGAGAGTTTCTTCGCGTCCTGGCCGGGACGTTTCGCCTGATCGAGCTTGCCGCGGCCGCGTTCGATGAGGAGGTTGCCCTTCTGCGTGTAGGCAGCGATCGCAAGGTCGCCCGCGGGATCCGTGGCGAGGAACGCATCGATCGACTTCTCGGCCTCGTCGAGCAGCGCCGCCCGCTTGGCCGTATCCGACTCGGTACGGCTGGTGCCCACCAATGCCGTGGCGCGAAGGAACGGCAGTTCGCCCTTGAGCGCGTCGGAGATGGCGGGGTCGGTTGCCGCCCGCTCGATCACCCACAGCATGACGTCGGGCATCTGCCGATCGTCGAGCCTCTCGAGCAGCGTCCGGGTCGTCGCCTCCGCGGCCGATTCGCCCCGAGCCGCACCAAAGGCCGACAACAGAAGCCAGGCAAGGGCGGCTGCCCCGGTGACCGTGCGCATGATGGATGCCGGAGGGAAGAGGAGAGGAGAAGAAGAACAGTTGCCGGAACCTGCATTGTGCGGCCCTGCCAACGGTCCGTCAAACCGTCCTTCTCGTGGAGCCGACGGCCCGGGGCAGTCAGCGCTACGGCCGTCGGCTGGCAGGGAACCGTTCGAGTTCAGCGGCGAGCCGTTCGCCGAACGGGGGCATGTCTCCGCGTTCGCGCCACCGCCGCACGAGTACGGCCGCGGCGGTTCTCGCCCGAGGATCGCCGTGTGCCGAGCCGCCCACCGTTTCAGCGAGCGTCACCGCGAGTAGGAGTTCGCACCCGTGCGGCGAGGGCAGCATCGCGGGATGGTCGAGATCGGCGGCGGCGAGCCTGCCGTGCGACGTTCGGGCCACGTCGTCGGTCCCACGCCAATCGAGCTCCGCCGACACGCCGGCCGAGGCGGTGGCGGCACGGGGCACGATTTCGTAGACCGCCCGCACCGTCTCGCCGACGTGCAGATCGATCGCCGCGGGAGCGGCGACGGCCAGCGACTCCATCGCCGACTGCCGATGGCCGATCAGGCGGTAGGCGGCCACGAACCGCGGATCAAACCGCACGGTGAGGCGACACTGGCGACCGACGAGCGTCTCGGTCGCGAAGACTTGACGCACGAGTTCACGACGGATCGCCGTGGCATCGGCCGGTGTCCGTCCGAACGAGGGGCCCTGCGACCGCTCCTCGGGGGAGGTGGTCGGATCGACCAGGACGAAGCGGGCCAGACCGGGGCGGGGCGAATCGTTCTCGAGCGGCTCACCCCCGACGGAGGCCTGCGCCTCATGCCACCCTGCGAGTGCGGCGCGGACCACATCTCGGCCGCGATCGGCCGTCTCTTGATGCGCCACCACCACGAGCCGACTGCCAGTGGTCGTCGATTCGGTCGACGCCATCCGGATGGCTGCATCGATATCGGACGCGTCCATCGGCGGCAGCCGCTCGAGCTCTGCGGCCAACGCAGCGATCGTCACCGCGTCGCCCCGTCTCACGGCGAGCCGAGGAACAGGTCCTGATACCATGACGGTGACGCGATCGTTGGGGCTCATCTGCCCAGCGACCGCGGCGAGACCGCGGCAGATCCTCGGCCAGATCGCCAGATCGCCCCCCGCCGACCGGTCCAAAACGATCGTGGCCTCGAGTGGCGAAGCCGCCATGGGGCTCCCGTCCCGGTCGGCCGTCGCCGCTACCTCCACGATTCGGCTCGGTACGCCGCTGACGCTGCGGAATGACCGCACGCAGTGGATGTCGACTCGAACGTCGCCGTCGCCCGACGGCCCGATTCCCGTGGGTGCCGTGGCTGCCGGGATCGCCGCGAGGACGTGCTCCATGCGGAGGTTTCGGTCGACCGCATGCCACGGCCTTCCGACGCCCGCTGCGAGCCTGTCAAACGCGTCAGTGCGGAGCGTGAGCGGAGGAACGTCGGTGGAGAGCCCGGGCATGGCGGGATCGACGAAGGGCGACTCACCGTGCGCCATCTCGAAGGCGAGGTCGTAGCCCCTGACGCGGGGAGCCAGCCGCCACGCCTCGCGCGGAGGCTCCAAGAGCCGCATGGCGGAGGAGTCGGCCGGCCGCTCGCCGGTCAGGCCCACGGCCGCGCCGCGGACTTGCGGCGGCAGTGACGCGGACGCCGGCTCCGCGGCAGTCTCCGCCGTGGGGCCGGCTGCGAGCGTTGCGACCGCTGGTTCCCCAGTCCTGTTTCCCGTCACGTTGGCGGGGGCAAGGCGGGGCCGCGGCCGCCGATCAACCCCGGCAGGTTCCTTGCCGACCGGTTCTTGCGGGGCTGCCGCAGCATCGTCGGCCACTCCTCGAGTCACGACACGCGGGGGGGCCGCCGCGGCGAACTTGCCCCGAGGCAGCGAGGCGAGCCGCTGAGACAGCTCGGCACCGACTGCGAACACGATCCACGCAACCGACAGGGCCATGACGACCGCAAGACCATCGCGGGCAATCGCGGTCGCCCAGCGGCCGAAGCGGAGCCGATGTCGGTCTGCGGCCTCACCTCCGCGGGCCGCGGCTGACGCGATCCTTTCGAGATCGATCGACCCCGCATTTCGACCAGCCGGAAGCGGCCCGCCGACCCTCGCGTGGAGACGGTCCACAAGGCCTGCCGGCAGTGCGACCTCGGCGAGCACGCGGTCGAGCGTGTCGTCGGCGAAGAGTGCGTCCGCGGCCATTCTCCGCTCGAGATCCATCGGAGCGGAGACGTCTCGCAGATACGCGTCGATGTGCCGGTCTTGTTCAGTCATGGTCAGTCTGGGCTGTTGCGTGTCCCCGTCTTCGCCCGCATGTCGTCACCGGAAATACGGCCCTCCTCGATGAGGAAGTCCCGCAGCCGACTTCGTCCGCGGCTGACCCGCGAAAGCACGGTACCGAGCGGGATGCCCTGCAGATCCGCCGCTTCCTGGTGGGTGAGTTCGCCCACGACGACGAGCAGCAGGGTTTCGCGGATCTCCGTAGGCAGCTTGGCGAGCCCCCGCTGCATGGCAGCGGAGAGTTCGTCGCGGAACGGCTCGGCCCCGTTCGGGGCCGCGGGCTCGGCGGCATCTGCGGCGAAGGAGACCTCGCGCGACCGTCGCCTTCGCCAATGGTCGGCGACGCGGCGACGCAGAATCGCCAGCAGCCAGGCCCGCTCGCTCCGCGTGCGGTCATAGAGATGTCGGCTCGTCCACGCCGAGCGGAACGTGTCTTGGAGCACGTCTTCCGCAGCATGGGAGTCGCCGAGCAAACGGTAGGCGACTCGATACAAGACCGTGACATGCTCGGCCACCCACTGGTTGAACTGTTCGCCGATCGCCGGTCGAGGGGGCATGTGCGGGGACGATCCAAAGGCCCGACGGGGCGCCCTCACGAGGCACTCCGCCCCGCATCGTGGGATTCCCGCGAGCGAAGCGACATTATTCCCGATCGGTGGCCGAGTGCGGAAAAGACGGCCCTGTGGCCAGGCTCAGCCGCGGCGTGCCGCCCGCGCCGAGGCCGATGCGGCAGCCAGCCACGACGGCAACTGACCGGCGGGAGGAAGCTTGACGACGCGGGCGGAACGCACACCCGGACAGGCGGCGACGGCCGCGATCGCCTCGGCGGAGGGCTCCTGATCGAGATTCAGCACGCCAATCGCATCGCCTCCAGGCGTCGACCTGCCCACCGTCATCTGGGCGATGTTGATGCCCGTCTGGCCGAATGCCGTGCCCACCCGGCCGATGATTCCCGGCACGTCCTGGTGGGTGAAGATCAGCAGGATCCCGTCGAGGTAGGCCTCGAGACGCTGCCCCTCGAGTTGCACGATTCGCGGCATCGAGTGGCCGAAGAGTGTGCCCGCCGCGCGGTGCACGCTGTCACCCGCGACGAGGTCGACCGCCACCACGGAGCTGAACGCACCGGGATCCGTGCGGCTTTGCTCGACGAGGTCGATGCCCCGCTCACGGAGGAGCATCTCGGCGTTGACGATGTTGACGTCTTCGATGGCGCCTTCGAGCAGGCCCGCGGCAAATGCGGCGGTTACGAGCCTGGTGTTACGGGCGGCGACCTCGCCGCGATAGGCGATGGAGCACGACCGCGGCTGTCCGGCGTCGAGTTGGGCAAGGAGCATACCGAGCCTCCACGCGAGGTCGAGGAAGCCCCTGACACCCTCGAGCGCGGCGGGATCGATCGCCGAGGAGTTGACGGCGTGACGGATAGCCCCGGTCGTCAGAAAATCGACGAGCAGCCCCACGCCCTCGACGGCGACCTGCGACTGGGCCTCCTCGGTGCTCGCGCCGAGGTGCGGCGTGACGACCACTCCGGGCATGCCAAACAGCGGGCTGTCCGTGCAGGGTTCCTTCTCGAACACGTCGAGCGCCACGCCGCCGATCACGCCCCGCTTGAGCCCTTCGACCAGAGCCTGCTCGTCGTAGATCCCGCCGCGGGCACAGTTGACGAGCCGCACACCGGGCTTGAGGACGTCGAGTTCTTTCATCCCGATCAGATGCCGGGTCTCGTCGGTGAGGGGCGTGTGGACGGTGAGATAGTCGACGTGCGGCAGCATCCCCCGCACGGTGTCGACGAGTTCGACGCCGAGTTCGCCCGCCCGGTCGGGGGAGAGGAATGGGTCGAAACCGATCACCCGCATGTCGAAGGCCCGTGCCCGTTCGGCCACCGCCTGGCCGATGCGGCCCATGCCCACGATTCCGAGCGTCTTGCCCGCCAGTTGGGCCCCCATGAACTTGTTGCGGTCCCACTTGTGGTCCCGCAGACTCGCGTCGGCGGCGGCAATGTTGCGGGAGACGGCCAGCAGCAGCGCGAAGGCATGCTCAGCCGTGCTCACGGTGTTGCCGGCGGGCGTGTTCATCACCACGATGCCCTGCCGCGTGGCCGCCTCCTTGTCGATGTTGTCGGTGCCGACGCCGGCCCGCACGATCGCCTTCAGCCGGTGGTTGCCGGCGAGCGAGTCGGCGGTGATCTTGACCCCGCTGCGGCAGATCGCGCCATCGTGCGCCGCGAGGGCGTCGCGGAGGGCCGTACCCGAGAGCCCCGTCCGCACCTCGTAGGAGATGCCGTGCTGCTTCGCAGATTCGAGCAGGGAGAGGCCGTCCGGACTGAGCGTGTCGAGCACGATGATCGAAGGCATGTCGGGTGTCTCTGGGTCGGGCGAATGGGGCGGCAACGGCCAATCGCTGCCGCGGGGCGGCATCAGTCCTGCCGCTCCCGCTGGAAGTCGATCATGAAGTCGCGGAGGGCCTCGACGCCCGCGACGGGCATGGCGTTGTAGATGCTCGCCCGGATGCCCCCCACGGAGCGATGTCCCTTGAGGTCCATCAGGCCGCGCTTTGCGGCGCCTGCCACGAACGCCTTCTCTGCCGCCTCGTCCGGCACCCGAAAGGTGACGTTCATGTCGGAGCGGCATTCCGGCCGGGCGTGGCCGGTGTAGAAGCCGCCGGAACGGTCGAGCACGTCGTAGAGGAGCTTGGCCTTCGTCGCATTGTGGCGGGCCATGCCGGCGAGGCCTCCCATGCGCTCCTCGATCCAGCGGCAGACGAGGCCGAGGATGTAGATGGCAAACACGGGCGGCGTGTTCGGCCGGGAGCCGTTCTTGACGAACGTGCGATAGTCGAGCATGGTCGGCAGATCGTCATGCGAACGCTCGAGCAGGTCCTTGCGGATGATCACGGCCGTGACTCCCGCGATGCCCGCGTTCTTTTGGGCGCACGCATAGATCAGCCCGTAGCGCGACACGTCGATCGGCCGCGACAGAAAATCGCTCGAGCAGTCGCAGACAAGCGGGGCGGGCCCGACGTCAGGATCGTGCTTCCACTGCACGCCCTGGATCGTCTCGTTGCTCGTGATGTGAACGTAGGCCGGGGTGTCGGAGAGCGCGGCCTCGCGGTCGGACGGGAGCCGGTCGTGGTTGGTGGCGGCCCCGTCCCAGGCCACGTGCACCTTTCCTTCGCGGCGGGCTTCCTTGGCACCCGTCGCGCCCCATGTGCCTGTGATGATGTAATCGGCGGCCGCCTGCTGACCCCTGAGCAGGTTCATCGGAACCATCGAAAACTGCAGGCTCGCGCCCCCCTGCACGAAGACGATCTCGTGGGAGTCGCCGATGCCGAGCAGCCCGCGGAGTCGCTGGAGCGTCTCCTCGAGAATCCGATCGAACGCCGGGCTGCGGTGGCTGATCTCCAGCACCGACATGCCGACCGAGGGAAGAGAGAGCATCTCGTCCCGGGCCTGTTCGAGAACCTCGAGCGGCAAAACGGCCGGGCCCGGGGAGAAGTTGAAAACGCGATCCGTCATGGCATGCACCCGAAATCCTTGGATTCACGGGGCAGAATAGGAGTCGCTGCGAGGAGGGTCAACGGGCCGCATTCGCGGGCGGTGCCGGCGCTGGGGCGACGACCACGGGCGGGGGGAGGGCGGCGGTTCGGTAGGCCCCGGCCTGCGTCGCCTGGAGGCTTGCCACCTTCGCCGCGACGGCCGGCTGCTGCGGGTCGATCGCGAGTGCCCGGCCGTAGTTGGCCAGCGCCTGGGAGGCGTCGCCCGAGGTCTCCCGGAGGCTGCCGAGCGCCACCAATGCCCGTGGGTTGTTGGGGTCGATGGCGAGCGCGTCGATCAGTTGGTTTTCTGCTTCACGGACGTCGCCGTGTTCTTCCGCCAGTCGAGCAAGCTCGATGTGGGGATCGGGGTTGGCGGGCTGGCTTTGGGCCCAGGTGTTCAACTGGGCGACCGCATCGTCGCGACGGTTCTCCTCGACGAGGAGAACGGCGAGCGCCCGTTGGCAGGCCTCGTGGTTGGGGTTTCGCGCCAGGCAGAGGTGGTAATACTGCTCGGCCGTCTGCATGTCGGCGGATCGGCCGAAGAGTTTTGCCTGTTGGTGGTAGGTCGCCCCGAGATTGTAAAAGCAGTCGGGATTACCGGGCTGCTTGGCGAGAGCCTGCTGGAATGAGTTGACCGCGCCGAGGTAGTTGCCCTGCTGGTAGAGCTTCACGCCCTCCGCATTGTCAGTCTTCGCCATGCCTCCGCAGCCCGCGCACGCGGCCGCCACGAGCCAGGCCATGGCCGCGATGATGCGGCCGGTTCTTGGCGCACCGGAATCGATGAGGGAAGGATGCCGCACGACGAGACTCCACGATCCCCCGGCGGCTGACTGGCCGGAGACGAGGCCTGAACCGTAATGCGGGCGGGCTGCCCGGGGCAAGGTCGACCCGGATTGCCGATTTTGCCGGCCCTCACTCCGCGGTGGCCCGCTGATAGCCGAGCGACCGGACGATTTCGAGGACTTCGCTGCACGTCGGAAACATCCGGCCGCTGGTCCGCTTGTAGCGGTCGAGAGCCTGCATGAACTCGAGTTCTTCGGGCTGGTAATCGCGTTCGCAGGTGGAGGGATCGATCATCCGACGGCGGTTGTGCCGCACGGCGGCATGCGACTCCGAAGGCTTGTTGCGGGCGCTGCTGCGGGGCGACTTCACGGCGGCGACGGTCATGGGTTCATTCTCCGGGGAGCGACGGGGTCGGCTGACGTTCGCGGCGATGCGCTGCAAAGGTCTGACGGAAGCATGACCGGCAACGGTCGCGGAGGACGTGCCGGTCAGCGAAAAAAATCCGCTTGGGCAAACCCCGAGGCCCACACGACCGCTACGACCGGCACGAGCCACCCGTCTCCCCGTCGCTCGCGATCGGGGCTGCCCGAGCGTCGGACACAATCGAGCCACGCAGGATGGAGCCCTACTTCTTCTCGAAGAACTTCTTGAGCGCTTCGGCGGCGGCGTCGCGGGAGGAGTCGGCGCTCGGCTTCTTGGTGCCCTGAGGCAGGAGGCCCGGCTTCGAGTTGGCTGCCTTGAGGGCGTCGAGCACGACCGAACCCGTGGCCCGATCGGACACGCTGGCACCACCACTGCCCACGGCCGGAGTCGAGCCGATCCCCGAGACGAACGACCCCTCGAGGGTCGAGTCGGCCGCGGCCTGCCGGCCGGCATCCGCGTGGATGTTGCTCGCATCGGCGTCGGCCGTCGATGCGTCGGGAGTGCCGCGGGGCAATGAGCGCGTGGTGTCGGACAGGCCCGCCGCGTTTTCGTCTGGCATCAGCCACCGAGAAACGTCGTCTTCGGAGCCGGACTTGGCGGGGGCGGCCAGTGTGCACAACACCTTCAACTCGAGCGATCCGACACGGATCATGTCGCCGTCGGCGACCTTGGTCCGTTCGGTGATCTTCTTGCCGTTCACGAACGTGCCGTTGCGGCTGCCCAGATCCTCGACCCAGACCTCCGTGGGGCCGACGGTAACGGAACAGTGCCGGCGGCTCACCTCCTCGCTGAGAGGGCGGACGTCGCACTGCTCGGCGCGGCCGATGAGCAGTGTGTTGCGCTTGATGGCAATGCTGCGGCCGGCACTTTTTCCCGAGGAGACGATCAGTTTGGCGATCATGGAATGCCCGGTGAACGGCGGCTTCGCGAACCACGAATCAGAGCCGAATCGGATTCACGGTAGAAGCCTTCCGACATGATATCAAGTGGCGATTGACTCGGGCCGTCACGGCCGGCGCCTGGTCACCGACGGGCGGTCCACTGCCGGTCGCGGAACCGTCGGGCGTGGGCGTCGATCGTGGATTCACGGCCGCGGCAGAGCGCTCCGGGCTGGTGGTCGATCGCGGCCCCCACGGTCCGAGCGATCGCATCGAGCCAGGGTGCCGCGATTTGGCGGGGCTCCCAGGCGTCATCGCGACCGAGGAGTTCCGCCAGCCCAGGGAGTCGCGCCTCCTCGCCCACCGCACGATTCGCCGCCAGGAGCAGGCTGCCATGCTGGAGCACGGTGGTGCCGAGCCGCCGCTGCGCGCTGCCCATGATCTTCGGGTCGCCGACGGCTGCGTGCCCGCCGGCCCACGGTGCGACCAGGTCCCCGGCCGATCGCCTTGCGAAGCACAGAAAAGCATCCGCGGGGGGATCGGTCGCCGCGGCCTGGTGCAGGCGGGCCGGCATGCCGTTCGCGGCCAGAACCGCCACCATGGCCGTGTGCATCGCGTCATAGAGGGCCTGTGGCGTGGCTCCCCATGGGTGGGTCTTCGGCACGGCGGCGGCGTAGGTGAGATCGGTGCCGTGCACGATGGCCCCGCCTCCACTCGGCCGGCGGACGAGCGGCAGACCCGCGATCGCGGCACAGGCGTCGGCTTCCGCCAACGGCTGAAAGGCGCCGAGCGACACGGACGGCTTCGACCAGGAATAGATGCGGATCACGAGGCCCCCGTGCCGGGCTGCTTCGTCGGCGAGCAGCTCGTCCGCCGCCATGTTCGTGGGGCCGTCGGCGGCGTCATCCCACCAGACGGGCAGAACGGCCGCGGTCACGACTTGACGAGCGCCTCGTAGGCCGGACGGTCGAGGAGGTTCGCAAGCTCGGCTGGATCGTCGGGCTTGATGCGGACAATCCAGCCCGCGCCGTAGGGATCCTTGCCCAACGTCTCGAGCTGGTTCGGCAGCGTGGCGTTGACCTCGACGATCTCGCCCGACACCGGCGCATACATGTCGCTCACCGCCTTCACGCTTTCGATCTCACCGATCGACTCACCCGCCTTCACCTTCTTGCCGACCGGCGGCAGCTGCATGAAGACGAGGTCGGTAAGGGCCTCGACCGCGTACGCCGAGATGCCGACCGTGGCGAGGCCACCGGCCTCCGGGCGAATCCACTCGTGCGTTTTCGCGAACTTCAGGTCGGCTGCCATGGAAATCTCCTCCAGAGGTGGTCGATCGCAGGATACCGGATACGGTCAGCCGCGTGGGGCGGCACGGCGGTAAAAGGGCAGGGGAACGACCCGCGCCGGCTGCACGGCGTCGCGGATCAGCACATCCACGGCGGTGCCCGGCTCCGCCAGAGGGCGGGCCACCAGCGCCATGGCCACGGCGTGGCCGAGCGACGGTGCGAGGCTACCGCTCGTCACCACGCCCACGGTGGTGCCTGCCACGACCACGGGACTGCCCTCGCGGGCGGCGCGCTTCGAGTCGAAGGCGAGGCCGACGCGGACCCGCGGTGCCGGGGCGGCCTTCATTCGGGCGAGTTGCTCGCGGCCCGGAAACCGTCGCGGCCCGCCGGAGGCATCGTCGAGATTGACCGCCAGGCCGAGGCCGATCGCGAATGGATCGCTGTCGGCCACCAGTTCGTGGCCATAGAGAGGCATGCCGGCCTCGAGCCGCAGCGTGTCTCGGGCCCCGAGGCCGCACGGCCGCAGCCCACGCGGAGCACCGGCGGCGTGGATCGCCTCCCAGAGCGACGTGGCCGCATCGGCGGCGACGACGAGTTCGACGCCGTCTTCGCCCGTATACCCCGTGCGGCTGACGGCCGCGTCGTGGCCGGCCACGGTGGCCCGTCCAGCCCGGTAGTTGCCCAGCGAACGGATCCGCGCCGCGTCGGCTGAGTCGCAGAGTCCGCAGACGATGTCCACCGCGAGCGGCCCCTGCACGGCGATCATCGAGGTCTCGAACGTGCGATCGTGGAGGCTGACGCCCTGCGGGGGCAGTTTCGAGACGAACCACTCCACCACCCGGTCGCGGTTGCTGGCGTTGACCACCATGGCCAGTCGGGGCGTGCCGTCGGGGGCATCGGCCTCGCGGGTCACGAGCGCGTCGTCGAGGATGGTCAGGCCCGACGGCCCCGCGTCGTTCGTCACGAGCGTGTAGCGGGCCCGGCCAGGTTCGATGTCGGACACGCGGCGTGTGAGCAGCGACTCCAGCCAGTCACAGGAGCCGGGGCCCTCGATGGCGAGTCTGCCCATGTGCGACACGTCGAACAGACCGGCCGCCTGCCTTGCGGCGAGGTGCTCGTCGACGATCGACGAATACTGCACGGGCATCCGCCAGCCGGCGAAATCGACCATGCGGCCCCCGTGGGATTCGTGCCAGTGCACCAGCGGCGTGGAAAGCGGTGGAGACGACATGCTGCGGGAGTCCATTCCTCGGGGCGGGCGATGGGCGGCATTGTAGGAGGCCTTGGTCGCGGTGCCAGATGCGGCACTGATCAGCGACGCGAGCGCTTGGAGCCGCGGCCCCCGCGCTTCGCCGGAGCGGGCCGGCCTCGGTCCGATGCCTGACGCTTCCCGCGGCCGGGCCGTTTGTCCCGCAAGCCGGCCTTCGGTGCTTTGCCCCGGCCCACGAGCCGGAAGTTGAGCTCACGGCGGTCGAGGTCGACCTTGGCCACCGCCACGCGGACGCGGTCGCCCAGCCGGAACGACTGGCCCGGGCGGCGTCCGGAGAGCGTGTGGCTCGCGCGGTCGTAGCGATACGTATCGTCGGGCAGCGTGTCGAGCGGCACGAGCCCCTCCGCCGGCAGCGCCAGCCCCTGCACGAAGAGCCCGAACGCCTCCACGCCCGTCACCACCGCGTCCATCTCTTCGCCTACCTTCGATTTCAGAAAGTTGAGCAGCTTCAGTTTGACCAGCTCGCGTTCCGCGGACTCGGCCCGTCGTTCAAGGTCGGAGCATTCGGCGCCGAGATGCACGAGGCCGTCGGAGGGAGGCCGGCGGCCGTGGGCGATGGCCTCGAGCGCCCGATGCACCGTGAGGTCGGGATAGCGACGGATCGGGGAGGTGAAGTGGCAGTAGCAGTCGCTCGCGAGCGCGTAGTGGCCGTCCTCCTGCGGACCGTAGGCCGCGCGAGTGAGGCTCCTGAGCACCGCGTAGTGCACGGCATGCTCCTCGGACTTGCCCCGGGCCATGTCGAGGAGCCGCTGGAGTTCGAACCGGCTTTCCAGCGAGTCGACCTCGAAGCCCAACTCCGAGACGAACTCGGTGAGTTGCCGGAGTTTTCGCGGGTCGGGAGCGGGGTGGATGCGCCTGAGAAAACCGGCCCCCGCGACGGCCAGAGCCGAGGCCACCGCCTCGTTCGCCGCCAGCATGAACTCCTCGATGATCTGGTGGCTTTCGGTGTTTTGGACGACGTGGGCGCCTGACACGCGGCCGTCGCGGTCGAGGTCGATCTTCACCTCCGGCATCTCGAGCTGCAGGGCCCCCCGGGCCATCCGGCGAGCGCGGAGGATCCGGGCGAGATCCCGCATCCGTCCAAGCAGGCTGCGAACCTCCGGCGTCATTTCCACGGCGGGCGTGTCGGGGTCCGCGAGGAAGACGTCGACCTCCTCGTAGGTGAATCGCCGCCGGCTCTTGATCGCGGTCGATTCGACCGCCGAGTGCACGGGAATGCCCTCCGGCGAGAACTCGATCCAGCAGGTCCGGGCGTAGCGAACCTTGCCGGGCTGAAGGCTCGCGAGATTGTTGGAGACGATCTCCGGGATCATCGGGATCACGCGATCGGGCAGGTAGACGCTGGTGCCGCGGTTGCGGGCCTCCTGGTCGAGCGGCGAGCCATCACGCACGAAGTGCGAGACGTCGGCGATGTGCACGCCGAGGAGCCAGTGCCCCCGTTCGACCCGCTCCAGCGAGATCGCGTCGTCGAAGTCGCGGGCATCGACCGGGTCGATCGTCACGATCACACGGTCGCTCAGATCGCGGCGGCCGGCGGGCACCGTCTCGTCGAACCGCTCGGCCTGCGCCCGGGCGTCGTCGATCACCTCTTCGGGGAATGGTCCGGGGAGCGCGAACTCATGGATCACGGTCTGCGTGTCGACGCCGACGTCGCCCGCCTTGCCGAGTACCTCGACGATCACGCCTTCGCCGTCGCGGAGGTGCGTGGGAAAGCGCACCATGTCGAGGACGACCTTGTCGTTCGGGTGCACGCCCTTCGCGCCCGGGTCGCCGACCGACACGGGCCGCGCGAAGCCGGTGCCGTCGATCTGCACCCATCCGTGATCGGCCGCCTCGAAATACGAGCCGACGAACCGCGTCGTCCGCCGCTTGACGATCTCGACGATCTCGCCGGCAGGGCCGGGTCGCCGCACATCTCGAGCCTTCGAGGTCCGCACCCGGACGGTGTCACCCGACGCGGCATCGAGGGCCGCGGCCGCCGTCACGTGCACGTCGTTCGAACGGTCGCCGGCGGGAGCACCGAGCGGCCGGACGAACCCATAGCCCCCGGATGCCCGACGGAAGACGCCGATCACGCCGTCATCCTGGCCGCGACCCGAGTGGGGTGGGGTTTGAGGGCGGTCGTGGCCGTCGCGTTTCCGCGGCATGAAGGATCCTGCGAGCGACGGTCTCGAGAGCGTGGGTACCGACGTTCGATTGTACCCCCGGCCGACGCGGTCCCCCAAACCGTGGTTCATCAGGGGTGACATGCTCCCCTATCGGGAAGCCCCAATCGCGAGCGCGGGGTATACGGGTTGTTTCTTGGTGGCGCCGGATTGGCTTGCGAGGGTCGGGGCACGGGCAGCCCCTCTCACAACCTCGATCACAAGGATCTGCGGCATGCTTTCCGGATGGCAGGGATCCGAGCGGGTCAACCGTTGCGGAAGGTCTTTTCGACCCGGGCTCGCTCGCGGTCGATCTGGTCACCCGTGGCGCCAAACCGTTCCAGAATCCGTGTCGTGAACGCCAGCGCCACCTCCCCCTCTCCTGAGAAGACGTCTTCGGCGCCCACCTTGCGGAGCCGCGGAAGTTCACGGACATAGTGCGAGCGGGCGAGGATGTGAATCCGGGGATTGATCTCCTTGGCGCAGCGGACGATCTCCTCGTCCACCGTGCTCATGCCGGAGGTGAGGATCAGGTTCTCGGCCGTGGTGATTCCCGCCTGGTCGAGGATTTCCGGGCGGCTGGCATCACCATAGATGGCATTCACGCCAAACGCCTTGAGCCGCCGCACGGTGTCGAGATTGAGCTCGATCACGGTCGGCTCGATCTCGTTGTCGAGGAGGAGCTCGGTGACGGTCTGGCCCACCGGTCCGTAGCCCACGACCACGGTGCGATGCCGCGGTACGGGGGCCGGCTCGCTCTCGTCGTCAGTGGGCAAGGCCGGCACCGCCCGGCGGCTCGTGAACCAGCCGGTGATCGCGTCACAGGATCGATAGATGAGGGGATTGAGCGTGATCGACACGATGGCGGTGGCGACGAGGCTGTTGAGCACCGTGTCGGACACCACGCCGAGCGTCTTTCCGAGTGAAGCGAGCAGGAAGGAAAACTCGCCGATTTGGGACAGCGACACCGCCACCGGCATGGCCGTACGCAGGGGGTATCCGAGAACGGCCATGATGCCCAGCGCTGCCAGCGGCTTCGCGACGAGCACGATCGCCAGCGTCGCCACCAGCGCCCCGGGAGCCTCCACCATCGCGAGCGGGTTGAAGATCATTCCCACCGACACGAAAAACAGGACGGCGAACGCGTCTCGCATGGGAAGGGCCTCGGAAGCCGCCCGGAGGCTGAACTCGCTGCGGCCCACGATCATGCCAGCCAAAAACGCTCCGAGCGCCATCGACACTCCAAACACCTTGGTCGCGCCGACGGCGATGCCGAGCGCCACCACGAGCACCGCGAGCGTGAACAACTCCCGTGATTGCGTGCATGCCACCCGTTCGAGCAGCCACGGCACCACCCGTCCACCGACGAGGAAGGCCACCGCCACCAGAGCCACGATCTTGGCCGCTGCGATACCCAGAGCCCACGCTGCGCCCTCGAGGCCGAGTCGCTGGTCGCCGAAGAGGGCCGGCATCACGACGAGCGCCGCCACCGTGAGCAGATCCTCGACCACGAGCCAGCCCACGGCTATGCGGCCGGGCCGCGTGTGCAGATCGCGATTGTCGGAGAGCACCCGCACGAGCACAACCGTGCTGGCCACGGAAATCGCCCCGCCATACACGAGCCCCGTGGACCATCCCCAGCCGAGGAGATGACCCACGACGGCCCCCAGGGCCGTCGCCACTCCGCTTTGCACAAGCGCCCCGGGCACGGCCACGCCCCGCACGTCGAGGAGCTCTCGGATATGGAAGTTGAGGCCCACGCCGAACATCAGCAGGATCACGCCCACCTCGGCGAGCTGCTGCGCCAGCGAAAAGTCGGCCTCGAAGCCGGGCGTATAGGGACCGATTGCCAGCCCGGCGAGCAGGTAGCCCACGATCGGTGACAGCCGCATGCGATGCGTGAGGTAGCCGAGCACGAGCGCGGCGGCCAGGCCGGCGGTCAGCGTCAGGATCAGGTCGGTGTCGTGCATGCGCGGAGCCGTCTGGGAACCGCCATACTATATCCCCGTGCGTCGCGGCTGGAGCCGGCGTTGGCGAAGCGCGGCCGCGGAAGAACTTGCGGCCCTGGCTCTGTTGATACTGCGTCCAGCCGTCCTCGGCCGTGGCCTCGTTCTGGAGGAGCTGGATCGTGCCGGCCATCTTGGCATCGACGATCTCGAGGCCGAGGAGCACGTGCCCGAGCAGCTGGCCGACGTCGGTGTAAGAAAAACCCTGCAGGCTCTCGAGTTCGACCGTCTTGCCGATGTCGTGGACGAGCACGCCCTCGAGCCTCACCACGTCGTTCTTGGCCTGCGGCGGCAGTTCGGTGATCAGTCGGTGTGGCCATCGCTCACCTGACCCGCGAGCCGCTCAGAGATTCTTCAGCCGCGATCGACGCCACCGTCGAGTTCGGCCGGCCACGGGGACAGGTCGTCGGGCGTGTTAAAGTGGGCGTGATACCAGGCCAGTTCCCGCATCCGCTCGGCGTAGGGGAGCCGTGCCCACCGGGCCTTCTCTTCGCCCAGATCGCGGGCCAGGATTTCGTAGTACCGCTCCGGATAGACAGGATCGGCCGGATGGTCGGCATCGCCTGCGGGGTTGGTCTGCTCGTGCGTCATGGAAGAATCGTAGCCAGCGGCATGGCAACAGTCTCCATCTCCTGCGACGTCGCCGCCACGAGCACCGCGGCTCGCTCTCGTCCGCGGTCAAAAACGGCCTGCCGAGCAGCGACCGTGCCGAGCGGTGCTGGCGGGAGCCCGTGCCTGCGGACGGCATCGTCGATGCGGCGGTGCTGCTGGAGGAATGGTTCGGACGTCGGCCACTCGCCGACTCGATCCTGCTGCCAGGCCTTGTAAAAGTCCTTCCACGCCCTTTGGTAGACGAGATACCGTTCGCGATTCACGCACTGCCAGAGCATCTCCTCGACGAGGAGCAGCCGTTCGAGCCGCAGGCCATCGATCGAATCGAGGTCTCCAAGCAGCGGCCGTTCGCGAATGGAGGCCTCGCGGGTCGCCGCTGTGGCCTGCTGCCAGGCATTCCGCAGGATCTCCGGCTCGCGCAGGTGGAGCACGGCTCCGAGATCGCCGGAATAATAGGCTTGAATTGCCAACGCATTGACGAGTGGCCAATCCTTGGGCCGATCCGTTTTCTTCATGCGGGCGACAATATCCCTGCTGGCGATGCCGGCGACGGCGTCGGCTCGCCACGTTTCGCCCACCCGCGGCGGCCGGCCGAAGAAGTCGAGGTGTCGCTCAGCCGATTCGGGCCGGTCGAAAGCCGCCAGGTGGCTCGTCCATCCGCCGTTGAGATACTCCGAGTCGAGCGGTGCGCCGAACAGACCTCGATAGGAGATCCTCCAGTTGCTGCCACTGATGCCGCGTTCAAGTTCACCAAACAGGCTGACGAGGCTGCCGATGTCGCCGGGGGCGACGATCCAGTCGGTGTCCTTCGTGTTTTGCTGGATTCCGTATTCGACGCACGCCATGCCGGACGTGAGCACGCCTGTGATCGCCCGTCCGCGGAGCAGAGTCTGGAACGACCGATAGAATTCGATTGGATCGCTCATGGAACTATTGTCGAACCCTCACTGGCCATCCCACAAGGCCGGCTTTCCGCCAGGGAGCAGGGGCGCGTGCCCGATGTGTGGGCGAAGCGGCAACGTTTGCCGCCCCCGATCCGGCGATGCCCCAAAGTTCGTAGCGGTCTACCCGCGGCCGCGGAAGAACTTGCGGCCCTGGCTCTGTTGATACTGCGTCCAGCCGTCCTCGGCCGTGGCCTCGTTCTGGAGGAGCTGGATCGTGCCGGCCATCTTGGCATCGAGGTGGTCGAGGTGGTGGAGGGCCACGGCCTCGAGCGTCATGGGGAGCTTCGGTGAGCCAAACTCGTACTGCCCGTGGTGGCTGGCGATCATGTGCTTCACGCGGACGGCCGCCTCCGGATCGAACCGCTGGCCGGTGCGGGCCTCGATCGCCCGGATCTTGGCGTCGACGATCTCGAGGCCGAGGAGCACGTGCCCGAGCAGCTGGCCGACGTCGGTGTAAGAGAAACCCTGCAGGCTCTCGAGTTCGACCGTCTTGCCGATGTCGTGGACGAGCACGCCCACGAGCAGCAGGTCGCGGTCGAGGGCGGGGTAGAGGGGCGCGACGCGGTCGGCGAGCCGCAGCAGGTTGACCACGTGGTCGAGCAGGCCGCCCGCGTAGGCGTGATGATGCTTCACGCCGGCGGGGGTGCGGCGGAAGGCCTCCATCAATGGACCGTCGGCGAGGATCTCGTCGGCGAGCGCCTTGAGGGGCACGGCCCGGATCGTGCCGAGGATCGTGGCCAGTTCGGCCTCGAGCCTCACCACGTCGTTCTTGGAGAGCACCAAAAACTCCGACTCGTCGACCGTTCGCGGGTCGGCCCGTTCGATTGCCGAGATGATGAGCTGCAGCGAGCCCGAGTAGAGCTGCGTGTGCCCCTCGACGCGGACATAGTCGCCGTCCTCGAAGGCCCCGTAGTCGTCGTCGGAGGCGTTCCAGAGGCGTCCGGTGATCGAGCCGCTCTTGTCGGCCAGTTCGACTTGAAGATAGAGCTGGCCGTTGCGATTGGGACGCAGCTGCTTGTGCGTCGCGAGGAACAGCTGGTCGATCTGGGCTTGCGGCGGCAGTTCGGTGATCAGTCGGCGTGGCATCGCCACGGAGTCTACGGCCGGTTTCCCCGGCTTCACAAGCAGCGACTACAATCTCGGCCCCGTTCACCAGCACGAGCACTCAACGGAGCGAGCCATGCCCGATCACGCCATCAGCCCCACCCGAGCCCAGGACTACCCCGAGTGGTATCAGCAGGTCGTCAAGGCCGCCGACCTCGCGGAGCAGTCGCCCGTCCGCGGCTGCATGGTGATCAAGCCCCACGGCTATGCCATCTGGGAGCGGATGCAGTCGATCCTCGACCGGATGTTCAAGGCGACGGGCCATCAAAACGCCTACTTCCCCCTGTTCATCCCGCTCTCGTACCTCGAGCAGGAGGCGAAGCACGTCGAGGGCTTCGCGAAGGAGTGCGCCGTGGTCACGCACCACCGGCTGGAGCTGGGGCCGGACGGCAAGCTGATCCCGACGGGCAAGCTCGAGGAGCCGCTCGTGGTGCGGCCGACGAGTGAGACGATCATCGGCGCCATGTACGCCAAGTGGATCCAGTCGTGGCGGGATCTGCCGATGCTTATCAACCAGTGGGCCAACGTCGTCCGCTGGGAGATGCGGCCGCGGGTCTTCCTGCGGACCGCCGAGTTTCTCTGGCAGGAGGGGCACACGGCCCATGCCACGAGCGAGGAGGCAGTCGAGGAAACGCTCCGCATGCTCGATGTCTACGCCACATTCGCCGAGCGTGACCTGGCGATGCCGGTGATCAAGGGGCCGAAGCCGGCAGCCGAGCGATTTCCCGGCGCGGTCGACACCTATTCCATCGAGGCGATGATGCAGGACGGCAAGGCCCTGCAGGCGGGCACGTCGCACTTCCTCGGCCAGAACTTCGCCCGCGGACAGAACATCAAGTTTGCCGGCACGAGCGGTGCGGAGGAGTTTTGCTGGACGACGTCGTGGGGCGTGTCGACGCGGCTCATCGGCGCCGTGATCATGACCCATTCCGACGACGACGGTCTCGTGCTGCCGCCGCGGATCGCCCCGCACCAGATCGTGCTCCTGCCGATCCACCGCACCGACGAGGAGAAGGCGGCGGTCACGGAGGCCTGCCGCAAGCTCCAGGCCGAGCTCTCGGCGGCGACCTTCGGTGGCGAACCGATCCGCGTGAAGATCGACGCCCGCGACATGCGGGGCGGCGACAAGGTCTGGCAGCACGTGAAGCAGGGCGTGCCCGTGCGTGTCGAGATCGGCCCCCGCGATCTGGCGGCAGGTGCCGGGAGCATGACGCGGCGCGATCGTGGCCCGAAGGAGCGGACGGCCGTGCCGCTGGCGGATTTTGTGACGCTGGCCCCGGCCCTGCTCGAGGAGATCCAGCAAGGGCTCTTCGAAAAGGCGAAGGCCTTCCGCGCCGAGCGGACGGTGCAGCTCGGTTCGGCGGCGGAGGTGCACGAGTTCTTCGGGGCAGGGGAGGGGGCCGCCGGCAAGGGCGGCTTCGCGCACGTGCATGTCGCCGACGACCCGGCGGTGGCGGCGGCCTTCGACCCGCTGAAGGTGACCGTGCGGTGCATTCCGATGGAGGGTGGCGATGAGCCCGGCACCTGCGTGGTGACGGGCAAACCGGTGCCGCGGCGAAGCGTGCTGGCGCGGTCGTACTAAACTCATTCGGCTCCTCTATCTCGCGCGGCCGGGCTCGATGTCCTGGCGACGTGGGTGGAGGGGCGGAAACGCCGGCGCTGGGTCGGGGCTGCCCGTGCCCCGGGAGCCGGACGTTCGCTCAGGGCATCCCTGCCCTTCGCTCACTCGATGCTGACTGCGATTCGGCATCCTGCCTTCGCTGGTCAGCAACGCCGGCTCCCGGGGCACGGGCAGCCCCTCGCGTCCTCGGTGTGGCGCCGCTACCACCCACGATCCACAAAGCCCCGGGCGGAAGCCCGGGGACATGCACCAAGCAGTCCCGGCCAGGCTGGCGGCGTCTCGAGGTCGGGCGAGTAGAATGCGACCGAGGGCCACGGTGGCCCTCGGGTTCGAGGTCGCGAGCGGGATCGGCACGGTCATGGCGCAGAAGGGACTTGATGCCTGGCGGGTCGTTGCGGCCGCGCTGGTGGCGGGAAGTGCTATCGGCGGAACCGGTGCCATGCTCCAGCACGCCATGCCCTGGCGCGTGGGTGACCTGCGTGTGGCGGGCGCGGATGCGGCAGGTCCTGCGCCCCGGGCCGAAACCCTGGAGACGCGGCATGAGTTCGGCACCGTCGGTGTCGGCGCCACCGGCGCTCACGAGTTTACGGTGCGCAACATCGGCGACGCCCCACTGACGCTCAGTCGTGGCGCCACGAGTTGCACCTGCACGGTCAGCGATTTCGAGACTTCGGAGGGAGGCTCGCCCGATGCCCGCAAGGTGGTGGCGCCGGGTGAAAGCACGAGAATCAAGGTGCAATGGCGGGGCAAGGGCGACGGTGGCCCGTTCCGCCAGCAGGCCACGATCCTCACCGACGATCCCCGCCGTCCGGAACTCGTGTTCGTCGTGGAGGGAGCGGTCGTGCCGACGTGGAAGGCTCTGCCCGACACCGTCG